>CAMEGD010000063.1 GCA_945916025.1 uncultured Clostridia bacterium | reverse complement strand
CAACTATTTTAATATCTTCATTTATCATAAGCTTATTTGACAGGTGGTTTATTGTCAGAGTGTTCCCTACTAGAGCATCAACTTGGTTTTTGGATAAGTCTATTAGGGCCTCTTCAAAACTGTCATATTCTACTATTTCAATGTCTTTTATGGTCTTATAGTAATTATAATTAGAGTCATATATATTTAAGGCTACCCTTTTGTCAGCTAAGGTGTCTAGGCCAAATACTGAATAGTTTTCTTGTTTTACAAATATAGACTGGGAGTTATTAAGAATTGGATCTGAAAACAAAAACTCCTTTTCCCTTTCTGGAGACTTCTTCATACCCTGGATAATGTCAGCTTTACCAGTAGAAATTGAGGTATATACTTCTTCCCATGGCATTGGAGTATAGTTAAAATTAGTATCTGAAACTATGGCAATTGCCTTCATTATATCTACATTAAAGCCCTTAAAAACCCCATCATCATCTACATATTCATAGGGTGGAAAACTCTCATCTCCTGCAACTGTTAATAAGGAATCTGATGCCATGGTCTTTTTTGAAAAAAATATAAAAATAAATAAAAGTATAAAAACTTTTCTTTTCATAAACTCCCTCTTTGGATTTAAAAAATTCACTTTTTTCATCTCATTTATTTAGGTCATATCCTACCTTCAAGTATATTATTACAAATATTATTAAAAGTGTAAACATTTCATTGACCAATGATTCCTAGCCACTGTCTTTAAACTTTGTAATTACAAAACCCTCCCTACCGTATTTTTAGTAAAGAGGGTAAAATTATTTAAGAAAGATTAGACAAACTTATTTGTATTTACTTAAAAATTCATCTAAAGCATCTACAAAAACTTTGGAATCTTCTTGTAATATCCTTGCGTGTTCTGCAAATTCTGAGGTTTCTATTATCTTGTCTTCATGGCTAATGGAAGAAAATAATTCTTCTCCCATTTGTGGGGTTACTTGATCTGCTGTTGATGTCAAAACTAGGATTGGTTTTGAAATGTTCTTTATCCACTTGTTTCCATCTGTGTCATTTAGACTAAATCCAAGTTTAAACCTTGTGTATAGGTTTCCAGTTTGGTACATATAAGATGCAGGAATCGAAGTTTCTTTTTCTATATTTTTTAGGATCTCATCTAAAAATACCTTACCATCAGATACAGGGCAATCTAATACTAACAAATCTATATTTTCCTCATTCCTACCTGCTGCTATGGTAGCTGTAATTCCTCCATAAGATTCACCATAAAGGAGGACCTTTCCATTTGGATATAGGTCTTTTCCATAGGCCACCACGTCTAAGGCATCATTGGACTCTAAATATCCAAAAGTATTGTGTGGAGCTAAATTTTCTCCAGAATTTCTTTGATCATAGAGAATTACATCAAAACCTTTTTCTAAAAATAAGTCCATTTCTTCAGGTAAAGTTATCTTAGTTCCACCCATTCCATGAATCAAAACTGCCAAATCCTTGTTGCCCTTCTTTTTTAATAAGATTCCAGGTATTTCATGACTTTCCACAGAAGACTTAATGT
Source organism: uncultured Clostridia bacterium (assembly GCA_945916025.1). Taxonomy (GTDB): domain Bacteria; phylum Bacillota; class Clostridia; order Tissierellales; family Peptoniphilaceae; genus Neofamilia. The sequence continues at coordinate 6,437 of CAMEGD010000063.1, read as the reverse complement.
TTAATTCTTCACTAGAATATTTGTCCTTAATCTCTTGAAAACTTTCTTCAAAAAACACTTGGTTTTCCAAAGTTTCTTCCCTAGTCGTATCATTGGTATATCCATCGAAAACTGACTTCCCAATAAATATGCTAAAGGCTAAAAATCCAATTATCAGTAGAACTAAAATTACTATTAAGGACTTCTTTAATATTTTCATTTCATCACCTAATTTTTATATTACTTTTTCAAACAACACTATCTGCTTTTTGTATACCCAAATATACATATATTTGAGAGATTATATAAATGATAATTAATAGAACTTGGCTGTCGAAGATTTGGTTCACATAGTCATTTCCACTTAAGGCAATAAATGGAACTATTATAATCAGAGACTTTATTCCAAATAGGAAGACTGAAAGTCCAATGATTGTCCAAAATCCAATTACACCAAGGATTCCAACAAATACATTTTTAAATACTTCAAAATAGCTAACATTATAATACTCTTGTGCTCTTTCTTCTAGTTTATCTTTTATTTCTTCTTTGGGTATTCCTTCATAAGCTTCAAGATCTAGTTCCTCAATAGTAGGAAGGATTTCTTCAATAATTATTCCATCTATATAAATTCCTTTATCCTTTATACCATAATTTATAATACCAGAAGCTATTAATGAAAATACAATAGCCAAGACTAGCATAAAGACTAAGTTAGAAACAAAGAAATTTTTTCTAGTAATACCAAGTCTAGTTGCAAGTCTAAAGTCTTCAAAAAATCCCATAAAACATTGAATAGTAATAAAGACTATAGACATAATAGCTAGGACACTTATAAGGGTAATTGGAAGGAATCCTTCAGGACTTAAATGAAAATTTGAGTTTAGCTTACTTATTCCTAATACAATAATCATAACACCCATTGCCACTAAAAGGCCAATTAAAAAATTCTTTAGAAAGGATGTTATTTGAAATTTAAAAATTCTAGCTGGTGCCTTCATTATCTTTCCTCCTTTTCAGTTAATAAAACAAATAAGTCTTGGAGAGAAATAGACCTAATGTCTACATTATTTTCTTTTAGTTTCATGCCTTCAGTATCTGATAATTCATCATAAATGGATAGTATCTTTACTCCTCCTAGTTGGTTAGAAGCTAGTATATTTTTATTCTTTAAGACTTCATCTAATACATCTTCCCTTCCACTAATAACTAAGGCTTTTTCTTGTATAGTAGAAAGTTCTTCTTCTAGGATAAATTTTCCATTTTCTAATATCTTCACTTCTTCAAATACTTTTTCCGCCTCATCAATAATATGGGTGGAAATTATACAATAAGATTCTCTTTCTTCCATATGGTCTAATAAGATTTTATAAAACTTATATCGATTATTTGCATCTAATCCAGTAGAAGGTTCATCAAAAAATATAACTTCTGTATTTGCTGCTAGTCCTAAAATTAAATTTACAATATTTTTATTTCCTTGGGACAAGCTCTTGTATTTTGATTTTGTATTTATATTAAAGGCCTTTACTAATTTCTCCTTATAGGATTCATCCCAATTTGGTAGTAGCATCCTTGCCCACTTGTATATGGACTTTATACTTTCTGAATCAAAGGTGGAAGGTATAGTGTCATTGGCAATATAAATAATTTTTTCTGTAACAATTTGATTTTCTGTTATAGAACCTCCATTAAAAGTTATTGACCCCTTGTAGTTAGATATGGAGTTTGCAAGTATTCTAAGAAATGTGGTTTTACCTGCTCCATTTCTTCCTAATAGTCCATATACTTTTCCCTTTTCAAAGTTAGAGCTTATATTGTTTAGGACAAGTTTATCATTAAAGGACTTTGAAAGATTATTTACTTTTATCATTTTCTTCCTCCTGTAATTTCTTTAATTCCATAATCAATTTTTCTACTGGAATATTTAGTCTATTTATTTCCTTTACTAATTCAGGAATATGAGTTGAAAAAAATTCTCTTTCTCTTTTACTTATTATCTTTTCCATAGCATCCTCCGATACGTACATGCCCATACCTCTTTTTTTGTACAATATTCCTTCATCAACTAAGATATTTAATCCTTTCCTAGCAGTGGCTGGATTAATTTGGTATACCTTTTGAAAATCATTTGTTGATGGAGTTTGATCTTCAGGCTTTAAAAGTCCATCTAAGATTTGGTTTTCTAACATTTCTGATATTTGAATAAATATAGGCTTGTCTTGATTAAAATTCATAGAAACCTCCTTTTTATTTAATTGGTTAGTTGCTCAAGTAACTAAGTAAATAGTATCTGAGTATTTGATAAAAGTCAACAGGTTTTTTTATATTTTTTTGTAAAGAGTATGTAAAGAGAAATAATATAAGAAAGATGAGATATAATAATTTCTAATTGACAAATATCGACTATCGATATAAAATAAAATAAAGTAATATCGATAGTCGATAGTGTGACATTGGAGTTGATTTTTTTGGCTAGAGACCCTTTGCAAAACCTCACTGAGCCTATGTTTTATCTTCTTCTAAGTTTAACTGAAGAAAGAAATGGGGCTGAAATAACTGAATTTATAAGTAACTTAACTAACAAAAGAGTTGAAGTCGGTCCTGGGACATTGTATGCCCTTTTAGGTAGGTTTTATGATGAAGAAATAATTGGTGTATCTAAAATAGATGGTCGAAGTAAGTACTATGTTTTAACAGATTCTGGAAAGAAACTTTTAAGAGAGGAAGTTAACAGAATAAATTTACTTATTAGTGATTTTAACAAGGTTATTAATACATTAAAGAAGGGAGAAAACAATGATTAGGTTTAAATTTGTATATCCAAGAAACTATAAAATCATAGAAGCCTTATATAATAAAAAATATGCTGAAGGCTTGGAGATATGTATGATACTGTTTAATTTCGTCCATATCTTTAAAAGAGTCACCCCTTCTAAAAGTAAGTTTTTTAGAATTTTTCCCTTTGTAAAGAAAAGAGGTTTTAATAGATTTTCTAAAGAAGATACAAGTGATTTTAGGTCCATGTGTAAAGACTTTGGGTGGTCTTATGTAACTTCAACAGATCTTTTTGATGTATTTTATTCTGAAGACCTTTTAAATTCAAAGGATATATTCGGTCCAGGTGAAGAAAGACAGGCCCTTCAAGATAGTTTTTCATATTCAAATAAATTTGTGGCCTTTGCTTTTATCTTATGCTTTTCATTTTTGTTTAATTTCTTCAAAGATTTAGTAGGCACTCCTGACTTTTATAGGACTAACTTGCGTGTGATTTTACTAAGTCTTTTAATTCTTGGTTTTATGTTCGCTATAGCTGATCTTAGTAAAACTTTTATATTTAGAACTATTAATAAAGAAGCTTGGAATAATACAAATAAGAAAATAAAATATTTTGATTATTCCAATGATTTAGGAGATATTATCAGGTTTATAAGTCCATTTACTATTATATTTCTTCAGTTTTATATAATAGGAGCTAATTATAATTTTCCAATTGTATTTATTTTCATTTATTTTCTAAGTTATCTTTTAAGAAGAAGAATTGAAGAAAAACCATATATGAATGAGTCAGCAAAAACTGTTGTTTATATTGTCTTATCTATTTGTTTAGTTTTGCCTCTATTTATTATAGGTCCCTACTTAGTAAATGATCCTACTTATAATGACAATATTCCTTTAGACTATCCAGTTTTAACTGATAATAAAAATGATAAAAGGTCTTTTATTAAAAACTCAAGTGTTTTTTCTCCCCTTAATTATAATTATTTTGAGTATTATGAAACAATATCTAATATCTCAAGTAATAATTTATCTACAAATTATTTTAGAGCTAGAAACCAATGGGTTTTAGATAAGTATTTAGAAGCCATCTTTAAAGAAATGTCGAAAGTAAGTGCTACTTATACAAATAATAAGATCATATACCCAGATTTTTACTCTGAAACTTTAGATCCTAGTATCTGGAATGTTCATAAGGCCTATCTTCTACCTAGAAACCATCTTATCCTAATTAAGGATTTAGAAGTGTGGACATTATATTCTAAAGAAGATATTCTGGGAAAGGAAATGGAAGAAAAAATTAAAGAATTAATCAGTGAAAGTGAAAAGAAGTTGTCCTAAAATAGACAACTTCTTTTTTAATCTTTATAGGGGAAGATTCTTCTTAACAAATATTATATTTGAAGCTACTCATAGATGTAGTGTAAAATAAGAAGAAAGTTTATTCTAAAGGATATTTGGTTTTAATTTGTCCAAAAAAGTGTTGACAGACTATTTTTCTAATATATATTCTTTGATTTGTGCATAAGTAGCCTTGCTTTCAGCACTTGTCAAATCAAGCTCATCCAGCTTAATTTCAACATCTATATGCATATCAACATCAAGTTTGGACAATAATGCTACCGCCTCTAAATGCGTTGTCTTTTGATTGGGAACATAATTTTTTATCCTCGTCATTCTTGTAGGAACACAATTTATCACTGTCATTGTCTTTGGCATTTTTTCTTTTATCTTTAAAGTTATTAGAATCTTGACTATCTTTAACTCCAGTTTTGAAATAGAATGTTAAGTCATAAGGATGAACTGTTCCGTCTTTATCAATTCTACCCACTACGACTTTATCAACTATGCTTTCAAATACTGTTCTATTAAATTCCTCTATAATTTCTTTGTTTTCTAAGACCTTTTTAAATTGCTTTAGTCTTTCTTTAATAGAGTTTTCATCTTTGATAGTTAGCTCTAGTGTTTTCTTTTCATCAAGTAATTCTTCTTTTTGTTTTGTAAATTTTTTATACTTTTTAGCATAAACTTCTTCGTCTATACTATCTTCTAAATGAAGATCAACTAACTTTCTTTCTTGACTAATGATTCTGTTTAATTGGTTTTCTAACTTTTTCAAATCTTTGACTAAAGTATTATCATTTATTTCTTCTTCTACAATTTTTAAAAAGTCATCTATTACTGTTGAATCTGCATGACATAATTGCCTATAGCTTTCAACGAAAGCTTTTTCTATTGCTGCTTCTTGTATTCCTTTTGAATGAGGGCAATATTTTTTACCTTTTTTTGTTGACTTTACACATTGCCAGTTAATTTTTTTGTAAATGGAACTGGTGTGCCAAGTTCTTCTTGAAAGTATCTCTCCACAAAATCCACATTCCAGCATACTTGAAAAAGCGTATTGTCTTGATAGTTTTTCTCTTTTTCTATCCTTGTTAGCTATAGTGTTTCTGTTTTGTGCTCTCCTGAGTCTAATCTCTTGTGCCTTTTCAAAGTCTTCTTTTGATATAATTGACTCGTGATGATTTTCAATGTGGTATTTATCAGATTCACCAAAGTTTGCTAGTCTTCTTTTTGTTATGGGATCAACTGTAAAAGTCTTTCCCATTAGTATATCGCCAATATACTTTTCATTTTTAATTATTCCTAACACTGTAGTGTCAGACCATTTTGTTTTACCTCTAGGGGTGAGATATCCTTGCTCTTCTAGTTCCCTACCAATGACTGAGCCACCATTGCCCTCTAAATATCTTTTAAAGATGTATCTAACAATCTTAGCTTCTTCTTCATTTATAGAGATACTTTTTGTTGTAGGATCATAGTCGTATCCAAGGCAACCTTGAAAACCAATAAGTTCCCCTTTTTCCATTTTCATTTTCAGTCCTTTTTTTACATGGGCTGAGGTATTTTCTACTTCTTGCTGAGCTACTGAACTTAATATTGTCAATAGTAACTCTCCATCCATTGTCAAAGTATCTATATTTTCTTCTTCAAATACTACACCAACATTATTTTCCTTTAATAGTCTTACATATTTTAAGGTATCTAATGTATTTCTAGCAAATCTTGATATAGATTTAGTAATTATCATGTCTATATCTCCATTTTGGCAATCGCTAATTAGTCTCATGAAATCTGCTCTTTTAGTTGCAGTTGTTCCTGTTGTTGCTTCATCTGCATATATACCAGCCAGAGTCCAGTTCTTATTATTTTTTATTAGATTTGTGTAATAATCAACTTGCGATTTATATGATTCAAGTTGGTCTTTACTATCAGTGCTAACTCGACAATATGCTGCAACTCGTTTTAAATCTAAATGTAGTGCATTTCTATTTCTAGCTCCTGTATTTGAAGCTTTTATTAATTTTACTTTAGTATTCATTTTACCTCCTTCCCATTTTGTATCTTTCTACAGTGTTATTATATCACAAGATTAACTACTTTCTATCTCTCTTTTTATAATCATTTTCTATTCTATTTTTTATTTTTGTGTATTCCTTATCATTAATTAATTTAAGATCATAAAGTCTACATAACATCGCAACTCTCATGCTATAAACTTTTATTGCTTTCATAATAACCTCCTATGTAAATTTAAGTTTTTTGACATTGACAAGTGCCTTGAATTAGCAACATAGGAATCTCACCTCCGCCTCTGTTCAGGATGAGCCGGCTTCAAC
>CAMEGD010000062.1 GCA_945916025.1 uncultured Clostridia bacterium | reverse complement strand
CATTTCAGTCTATAATACAGACAAACAATTAATTTTCTCCCTAAAATTAATGATCGAAGAAGAGACCAGCGAGGGTCTCTTCTTTGATTCTTAGTAAGTAATAATCTCTTCCTTTCAATAGCTAGCCAAAAACCTTATTACTTCCACAACAAAAAAAGAAGGACAAATACTTTGTACTTATCTTTCCTTTGACTTAATAGGTTATGTCTTCTAATATTTCCTTTAAATATGCAATTAGTATTCCATAGTTTGTCATTGGAATTTTATTTTCAATGGCTTTTTTTACCCTATTTTCCATAGTTTTAGTGTTTAACATACACCCACCACAGTGAACTATAAGGTCATAATCCGTATTTTCCCAAAAATCTCCTCCCCTTAGAAAGTCAATTTGGACCTTGTCTCCAAATTTTTTCTTAAGTAAATTAGGTATTTTAATTCTACCTATATCTTCTTCTAAAGGAGAATGGGTGCAGGCTTCACATATTAATATTTTCCCTCCAAAGTCTTTTTTGTCTAATACTTTTACAGAGTGGATAAAATAGTCAATATTACCCTTTAGTTTTGAAAAGAGTACTGAAAAGGAAGTGAGTTTTGATTCCTTAGGTTTTTTGTTAAAGACTTCTTTAAAACATTGGGAGTCAGTTATTATTAAATCTGGTGGCCTATTTAATATGGCCAAAGATTCATCTAACCTATCTAATACCGTAGAAACCACAAGGGCTTTTTGGTCTAAAAGGTCCCTAATAGTATGAACCTGTGGTAATATTAACCTTCCCTTTGGCGCTTGGATATCTTGTGGCATTACTAACAATACTAAGTCTGAATCCTTAACTAAACCTTCTGTAAGGGTTCTTTCTTCTTCAGGCTCAAGGGTTTTTAGGGCTTCTATTAAGGTATTCGTTGAATCCTTGTCCTTTATTGAAAAGTATATTGGATTATATTCTTCAAGCTTTTCTAAATACTCTTTATCAAGTCTAAGATCACTTTTGGAAATACAATATATTAGTTTCATATTATAAGTCTTTAGGTAGTCTACAAACTTTTTGTCTTCATCAAAATCTTTTGAAAACAAGAATATTCCCACATCAGACTTTTCTATAGCTTTTTTTGTCTGCTCTAATCTTTTAGAACCTAAAATTGACTTGTCATCATAGCCTGGAGTATCGATAAATACCACTGGTCCAAGTCCTGGTACTTCCATTGTCTTAGAAATAGAATCTGTAGTTGTTCCTGAAATATCGCTTACTATAGAAACTTCTTGACCTGTTATAGCATTTATTAAAGAAGACTTTCCAGAATTTGTTTTTCCAAAGATTCCTATATGGGTCCTTAAAGAACTTGGAGTATTAATCATAGCCTAAAATCTCTCTTTCCTTCTTCTATAGATTTAATGTTTTTTATTGTAAGGTCTTTTATTTCCGGTTTTGCTACTATATCTAACTCTTCATTAATAATTTTTTGGCCTAGTTCTTTTACCCTGTCATCCCCATAATCTTCCATATATTCCTTTAGGGTCATAAGGGCATTTGGTTGGCATATATTTGCAATGTCTCCAGATTTTACTAGGGTCATAAATCTGTCCCCAGTTCTACCTTCCCTGTAACATCCAGTACAAAATGATGGTATGTGTCCAAGTTCTAGTAACCAAGTCACAACTTCATTTAAGGTTCTATGGTCTTCAACATCAAATTGCTTTGTTTTTTCAATTTGGCTTTCTTCTGAATAACCACCTACAGAGGTTTTAGAGCCACCTGATATTTGAGAAATTCCCAAATCTAAAACTTTCTTTCTAACTTCTTCGTTTTCTCTAGTGGACATTATCATTCCTGTATATGGAGCAGTTAGCCTAATACAAGCGACTATTTTTTCAAATATTTCATCAGATAAGGAGTTGTCAAAATCTTCAGGGTTTATGTCATTTGCTGGTCTTACCCTAGGTACTGAAATTGTGTGAGGACCGACATTGTACTTAGCTTCCAAGTGTTCAGCATGCATCATTAGGCCAACATAATCATATTCATAATTGTTTAAACCAAACAAAACACCACAGCCAACATCGTCAATTCCAGCATCCATAGCCCTATCCATAGCTTCTGTATGATAGATATAATTTGATTTTGGTCCTGTTGGATGAAGGGCTTCATAAGACTCCTTGTGGTAGGTTTCTTGGAACAAAATATAGGTTCCTATACCAGCATCTTTAAGCATCTTGTATTCCTCCACAGAAGTTGCTGCTATATTTACATTTACACGTCTAGTGTCTCCATTTTTGTGATGAACGGAATAAATTGTCTTTATAGCTTCTATTATATATTCAATAGGAGTATTGTTTTTGTCTTCACCACATTCAAGGGCAAGTCTCTTATGACCCATATCTTGAAGGGCTATAGTTTCTCTTTTAATTTCTTCCATAGAAAGTTTCTTCCTTGGAATATCCTTGTTTTTAGCATGGTATGGACAATAAACACAGCCATTTACACAGTAGTTTGAAAGATATAAAGGAGCAAACAAAACTATTCTCTTGCCATATAACTTTAGTTTTATTTCCTTTGCAAGTTTAAAAATTTCTTCATTTAATTCTTCATCTTGGCACTTAAATAACAAGAAGGACTCCTTGTGATCAAGTCCTTTTAATGTCTTAGCCTTATCTATAATCTTACTTATTAAGTCCAAGTTGTCCTTGTTCTTTTCTCCATATTCTATTGTTTCTAGAATCTCTTCATGGTTTATAAATTCTAGAGCATTTGAACTGTATTTGTCGTATTTAATCATTTTTTTCTCCTATTGGATCTCCCCTATCAATTACTATTTTTTTACCAATTTTATTTAATTCAATTCCTAAATTTCCAATATATTCTCCAGCTTCAAGGTTAGTGGTCTTTTTTTTGTCGTAAAGCTTGTAGTTTTCTCTAGCAAATTCTGGAGAAATATTAGGCATTACCACGTTACAACCATGTAATATACCTAGAATTCTTCCTTCTTCACTAATAGTATTTAAGGCTGTAGTTGCTGGAATTAGTGACTTTGGAAACATAATCCTCAAAATTGACAATATCCTCAAAGTAAGATTTAAGTCTCCATGGGGATAGGTCTTAAATACTGTGTCTTCTTGGGGGATAAAGGGACCAATTCCTATCATTTCTGGTCTTAATTTTTCCAAAAATCTAATGTCTTCAATAATGTCCTCTACACCTTGGAAGGGAGCTCCCACCATAAATCCAGAACCTGTTATATATCCTAGGTCCTTTAGGTCTTTTAAAACCCTAAACCTATCTTCCTTTAGTTGGCTACTAGGATGAAGGCTAGAAAAACACCTGTCACTGGCAGCCTCATGTCTTAATAAAAACCTATCTGCCCCAGCTTCCTTCATTTTTTTTAAGGATTCATAAGACCTCTTCCCAATTGAAAGGGTAATCCTAGTGTCAGGATAAGATTCTTTTATGGATTTAATAATTTCTAAAAAGTAATCATCCTTAAGGCCAGGGTCTTCTCCACCTTGAAGGACAAAGGTTCTAAAGCCAAGTCTATAACCATTTCTAGCAGAGTCCAAAACCTCAGATGCCTTAAGCCTAAACCTTTCTACTTGTAGATTGGACTTCTGAATCCCACAGTAAAGGCAATTCTCCTCACAGTAGTTTGAATACTCAATCAAACCTCTAATGAAGATCTTGTCTTCATAGTATTTTTCACAAATCTCAAAGGCAAGTTCCTGTAAAGCCTTGTTGGTCTCTTTTGAGTTGTCCTTTAATAAATTGTATAATTCTTCATTAGAAGGGCTATACCCCTCCCTAAGATTTTTTAAAATATCCATTAGTTAACCTTCTTGTATATAGCCTTAGCAGTAACCCTATCAATTGAACCTAGCTTTCCAGAAAGACTAGAAATTTCATTTTGAGGGGCCTTAACAACAATGGTAATGACATTTACGTCTTCTTCCACCCTCGGAAGACCCATTCTACCTACTATATACTTGTTGTAAGAATGTAAAACCTCTTGAACCTTAAAATTACTGCCTGTTCCTCCAGTAATTATTCCTATAATAGCAATTCTATTTTCCATAATCCTCCTAAAAATTCATAACTTAACAATATGACCCCCACCCTTCCACGACGATAACCCATGGGGTGAGTACCCGGGAACCTTATTGATTCCTCAATAAAAAAGGACACAAAAAACCTGTGTCCAAAAATCATATATTTATCACAGGTTTCAAATCAGACTAAACTTTTTCGTCACCACTTTAAATATATCACATATTATCTAATTGTCAAATTATTAATTTATTAATCCCTTATAGGCCAAAGGCATAAGAAGTCATGGAAATTGAGCCTAGGGTAGAAACATTATTAAAGACTTTAGGTACTTCATCACTTGCCCCTAAGATATATATAAGAGGTAAAAAGTGATCTAAGGTTGGAACTGCATAGGATGCTCCCTCAATTGATTTGTAGTCTAAAACCTTCTTATCATCTCTTCTTAAAATTGCTTCCTTTATATTATTATCGAACTTGTAGGATATTTCACTTCCACCTTCATTAGACCATTCAACTAGACCTAAGTTGTGAACAATATTTCCGCTACCAATAATTAAGTATCCTTGGTCCCTAAGTTGTGATAGTTCTCTCCCAAGTTCATAAATCTCATCTATTTCAGCCTTGTAGTTTACACTTAATTGAACTACAGGAATATCTCCATCTGGAAACATGTGGACTAATACAGTCCAAGTCCCATGGTCAATACCCCATTCATTGTTCATAACTACCTTGTTATTTGTTAGTTGAGTGAGCTTGTTTGCAAGTTCATAAGAGCCCTTAACCTTGTAGTCTACCTGATATAATTCGTCTGGAAAACCATACATATCATAAATTTGCCTTGGATTTTCTTCATCATTTGTAAAAAATCCAGGAGTAAACCAATGGGCAGAGATAACTAGTATCCCCTTAGGTTTTTGATATTTTTCTATTATTTCTTGGCCTACTTTTTTAAAGTTATTAGTTAAGTCATTGTTTTCAAGGGCAATCATTGGACTACCATGACCCACAAAAAGCACTGGCATTTTATTCATAAAGACCTCCAAATCTAATTCACAAAAGAAAACTTTCGTCTATAAAACTCCACCATAGGACCTGTTCCCAAAGACATTATAATAGTTCCTATACCAAAGGTTCCCCCAAGTATAATTCCAACAGCTAAGGCTAAAATATCCAAAATTCTTCTTGTTGTAGAAAAACTCAAGGATGTTTTATCAGCAATAATTTGAGGAATAGCATCCATAGCCCCAATTCCAAGTCTTTGGTGAATATAAAAGGCAATGGCAAAGCTTAATATCAACAGGCTAAGAACAATATATATAAGCTGAAATGGAAAAAATGTGTTGTTTAGAGCAAGTTTCTTAAAGACAAATACAAAAAAGTCCGCTGAATATCCCGTCACAAATAAGCACAAGATACTTGCTATATTTATATACTTCCTTTTTGTCACAAAAACTATAGAAGCTAAAACTGCATTTACAATTAAAGAGGCAGTACCATAAGATACATCTAGCTTTATTCCAAGACCTTCAATAAATACACTATTTGGATCGGCACCTAAATTTGAATACAAAAATAAAGCTGCCCCTAATCCTAAAATGACAAGGCCAACTAACACTAACACAGTTCTTCTTAATATATCTTTTTCGAGAAATTTCATCTATTTATTACCTTTTCTAATTTGTAAATTTATACCCACTACTATGTCTTTAAATATATTATAAAAATACTTGTTTTACAAGATTTTTAAGAACAATAACATGGATAATTAATAATCCCTTTAATCCATTTTCTTAAAAGCTTAGCCTTTCAAAGAAAACAAACCCCTAACTTAACAGAGGCCATAAGTTTTACTTATTTATTTTATACTCAAAATCTTCCATTCCAATTCCAACTAAATAAGATTTACATGTCCAATTTCCATCATTTTTCATTATGTCAACCCAAGCTTCCTTAAAGGTAAAAGAGTTTGCAGCTGCGATAATGTCATAATAAAATGGACTTGATTTATCTACATCTGAATATGTAACAAGGAGGCTTTTGTCTTTTTCTATTCTATCTTTATCTATGTTTAAGTTAATAATCTAGTTTATTATATGAACAGTATGTTCACGTCTAATAGGTGCGTCGTAGTTAGGGTCTGGAGCAAAAATACTCTGAACATTATAAACTTCAAGGAGTTCTAGATAATTCTCATACCAAATATCACCACTAACTCCCATGTCATATTCTTCTACTATTTTAGACATGACAGTTGTAAATTCAGCAACTGTCATTTTGTCAAATGCTTTAAAGTTACCATCTGGATAGCCATTAAAATAACCTAAAGTAGTAACATATTGAAGATCTTTGTAAAAATAGTCTGTCTTTTTTACATCCTTATATTCTAGAGCTTTTTTGTTACCAACTAGATTACTTTCTCTAGCAAGTCTTGCTATTATAGTTGCAAATTCTCCCCTATTAAGTCCTTCTTGAGGATAGAATTTTCCATCTGGGAATCCTAAAATATACTTATTATGAAGGTATATATCAGAAATTGTTGACTCACCTGCTTCTAAAGTGGTTACACTTGAACCAATTGGAAGGGTCATTGGATAATTATACCAAACACCATCTAGCTGGCCATTTTCTGACAACTTAGTATTGTTAGTTGCAATTTCAAATGAAGCCTTAATAACATCATTTATTAAATAATTTTGGAAAGTATCATTTTTTGAAATATCTATACTCCCCATCTCCGATAGGTTCCTTCCCCCTAACAATAAATTATTTATAGAAAACCTATAAGCCCCAGTGTTTTTCGAAGCTACTTCGAAGTTTGCATCGCTGAATTTCCAACTTCCCGTAGCATCAACATTAGTTGGGATATTCACTGCACTGTGTAAATAGAACCATCAAAGGATAAATACCCATCTAATAATTCCAATAGTTCAATGCCCAAACTGCCATCACTAAGTAAAGATAAACTAATACTTATATTTATTGGATCGTTTACGTAAAACAAGGTATCCTCTGTTGAAACTTGTAAAATCTTGTCCTATTATCAGTAATATCACTTGTAATAATCTGCTCATAAATGGGCTTGTTGTTGGACTAGTTTGGTCAGGCAGCATATATCCATAGTAATCCTTTACTTCTAACAATCTCCCAGTTTCAGTAAAAAACCACAAATGTTTACTTCTGTCTAAAATAAATCCAGTAACTATTTTCCAAGGAGTTTCTACATCTAACGAAGCTGCCATAGAAATGCTTGGTAACAATAATAATCCTATTAAGGCTACGATAATTAGAACTTTAATTTTCTTCATAACTCTCAACTACTTGTTCATTTGATTTCTCTAAGCTTATCTTATATTTTTACCCAATTAAAAAATGTAAGATAATAAATAAATTGTAAAATTTTTATAAATATTCAACACTTATTTTGTGTAATTTTACTACTTAAAAAACCGCCCTTTTATTAGGGCGGCTCTTTCATAGTCAAAACTATTTAATTAAGTCTAAAGCTTGTTGTAAGTCAGCTATAATATCGTCTACATCTTCTAGACCTACTGATAATCTTACTAATCCAGCAGGAATTCCTGCTTCTGCAAGTTCTTCTTCTGAATAAGTTGAGTGAGTCATACTTGCTGGATGTTCAATAAGAGTTTCTGCATCTCCTAATGATACAGCTAATGAAGCAAGTTTTACACTATTCATTAATGTTCTACCAGCATCTACTCCACCCTTAACTTCGAATGAAAGCATTCCACCTGGTTTGCACATTTGTTTTTTGGCTAGTTCATATTGTGGGAATGATTCTAGTCCTGGATAGTTAACAACTTCTACTGCTGGATGTGTTTCTAGGAATTCTGCGATCTTTTGAGCATTTTCGCAGTGTCTATCCATTCTAACTCCAAGAGTTTTCATACCTCTCATCATTAAGAAAGCATCATGTGGACTTATTACTGAACCAGTCATGTCTTTTAGACCAACTAATCTTACTTGTGCCATGTCTTCTGCGCTACCACAAGCGATTCCGGCAATAATATCTCCATGACCATTTAGGTATTTTGTAGCTGAGTGAACAACTATATCAGCACCTAATTCTAATGGTCTTTGTAAATATGGAGTTGCAAATGTATTGTCTACAATTACTCTACATCCTTCAACTTCATGTGCTATTTTTGCTATTGCTTCTATATCAGGT
>CAMEGD010000061.1 GCA_945916025.1 uncultured Clostridia bacterium | reverse complement strand
GATTAACTTGTTTTCAATATCTTCCAGTAACTTACCAGAATTATTTAAAATAGCAAGTTTTACCCTATCTTCTCCGAATTCTTCTCCAAGTTCGTTTTTAGCCTCAATTAAGCCATCTGTATAAAGTAAGATAGAGTCTCCAGAGTCTAGGGTTATAGATTTATCCTGGTAGGTGTTTGGTGAAGTAAAACCTAAAATAGGAAGTCCATAATTTACTAACATGGTAATAGAATCCTTATTAAATAAAAATGGAATAGAGTTATGTCCTGCATTGGCATACTTAAACTCTCTAGTTTTTTTGTTATAAACTCCATAAAACATAGTAAAGTACCTTTCAGGTTCTAATTTTAGTTCTTGGTACTTTTCTTGTAATAAGTGAAAGACTTCTGAAGGACTATTTGTCATTTCAGAAATAGTGTACATGGTCTGTCTTATAAAAACTGTAAGCATAGAAGCTGCAATACCATGTCCAGAAACATCTACAATGTAGACTCCAATGTTATCTTCATCAATATGGATAATATCAAACATATCTCCACTTAAATACTTGGAAGGTTCGTATCTGTAATCAATACAAATATTTCCATAGCAGCCTTTTTCAGGAAGAATTCTTTGTTGAATTTTCTTTGCAAATATAAGGTCGTGTTCTATTTCATCAGTTCTGACCTTTACTTGTTTTTCCAGTTCCTTTTCCCTTGTAACATCTCTAAAAACTTCTATTGAGGCTACGATCTCACCATCTTTGTTTATTACAGGAGATGATTTTATTGAGTAAGAATTGCTTCCAATTTTTGCTACTGTTTGCAAAGTCCCATTTACGCTTTTTATTTGGAAGGCTGGATCTTGTTCCATATCATTGTAAATATCAGTTAACTTAAAGGTATCTAAAGAATCATCATTAGTATAAATTACTTGGTTGTCCATGTTTTTTATTCTAATTAAGTCCACCATGTTTTCTAAAATCTCAAAGTGGTGGTCTTTTATTTCTTTGTTTTTTAGCATATCTTCACCCCTTAACTAACTTGGTCTTGGTCCAAAAAATTGATAATAGTCTACCTTTATCTTGCCATTGTATAATTTTCTTTTCTTGTCTGCTTTTTTAGAAAAATTCTTTTCAAAAGATTCGTTACTAGTAATTACATAAGTTGACCAGGTCTTTAGTGGTCTCATCTTTTTGCCAAGGTCTTTTTCTAACATATCTACATTTGCATCGTTTAGTCTTTGTCCATATGGAGGATTGGTTATTACTACACCATAATTATCCTCAAGTTTTACATTTCTAAAATCTTCATTGTATAAGGTAATGTCTTCATTTAGTCCTAAATCTTCAATAATTTCCTTAGAAACTTCATAGACTGCCTTGTCTATTTCACTTCCAATTATCTTTAAGGTACTATTAAAATCAATTTTGGACATAGCCTCTCTCTTAGCACCTTTAAGGATTTCCTTGTCTACACCAGTCCAGTTATTAAAAGAAAATCCCCTTTCCAAGCCTGGAGCTATATTTTTTCCAATCATGGCAGCTTCAATTAATATAGTACCTGTCCCAGAGAAAGGATCAAATAGGACCCTGTCTTTGTTCCAGAAACTTAATAAAACCATTGCTGCAGCTAGGGTTTCCTTTATTGGAGCATCTCCATGCTTAATCCTATATCCCCTTTTATGAAGACCCTTTCCCGTAGTATCTAAGGTGATACTTGCATTGTCCTTTAAAAGGGCAACTTCTAGGGAATAAAGAGCTCCTGATTTTTCAAACCAGTTTATATTATATTTTGTCTTAAGTTTTTCAATTATTGCCTTTTCAGTAATCCTTTGACAGTCTGAAATACTAAAAAGTTTTGATTTTATGCTTTTACCATTTACTACAAAATTTGCATTTTTAGGTATAAGTTCATCCCATGGAAGTTCATATACTTTGTCAAATAGTTCTTCGAAGGTCTCAGCCTTAAAAGCCCCTATTTCTATTAGGACCCTGTCAGCAGTCCTAAGCCAAATATTGGCCCTGGCTATATCCTTAAGGTCTCCCTTAAAATATATCCTACCATCTGTAACCTTTGAAATTTCATATCCTAAATCTTCCAGTTCCCTTTTGCAAATAGCCTCTAAACCAAATGTAGTGGTCGCAATTAAATTAAATATTCTCATACATATATTTTATCACATAAATAAATCTTTTGTTATTTAGTTTTTTTCTAGATAATGGGTATGTATATATATATCATTGAAGGAGGTAAGAAAATGTTAACAAACACAGTTCAAAAAGGTGATTGGAAAAGTGAAAAACACGTTCCAATAATCGAAGTAGTTCAAGCAACAAAGGGTCAACCAGTAGAGGTAAAACTTAGTGTAGGCAAAGAAATTGGTCATCCAAATACTTATGAACACTATATAGGCTGGTTCAAATTATTTTTCCAACCAGAAGGATTCCCAAAACCAATTGAAGTTGGTAGTATAGAATTCAAAGCTCATGGAGAAGGAGAAGTATTAACTAACTATGAAGGAACAGTTAAATTTAACACTGAAAAAGGTGGTAAATTATTCGCCCTTTCATATTGTAACATCCATGGCCTATGGGAAAATGAAGAAGATTTAGTAATAGAATAAATTAAGGGGTAGTGTTGCAGAATGACTAAAAATCATTCTGTGATGCTACCTTATTTGTTTTTAGATTGTGACTAGCTTATGTGAAATGTTTTTTTAAATTAGTTTCTTTGGATGGCAGATTTTTAGATTAAAAAAGAGCACACAAAAAACACCTTAGAAATATTCTCGTTTCTATCTAAGCACCATTTCTGTACTTGATGATTTCTGTTTGATTCTTTAATAGCTTTCTATGTAATTGATTTAAGTTCATACCAAGCGAAATTAAATGGATGTCACAAATTACCGCTTTTAAACCTCGATGTCCAAATCTATTGTAATTTAAACCTTCTTTGAGCTTTGAAAACATACCTTCAGCTTGAATTAATCTATTTAATCTTTCGTCAATTCTTTCATCGGATGTGATGTTTTCATAAGAGATCTCTCTGTATCTAAGAAATTCAGCATTAAATCTTAAACTTTTAGTTTGGGGGGTTTCTAACTTTGAATACTTGTTACATAGCTTTTGATATAGACAATTATTGCATTCAATGCACTTGTGTGTTCTAAGAATTTCCCTTTTTTTGCCTAAAACTTTAAAAAATTACAAGAAAAAAGACCATTTGACAGGTCTTTTGTCTTATCTTCTTATAATTCTTCTAACTTCATCAAAGAAGTCTTTAAAAATATAAACATAATCTATTAGGTTGTCCTTGTTATAGGAAACAAAACTTGTTAAATCAAGTAAGTTATCAGTAAAGGAAGTTACTGAATTTCCTACATTGTCTGCTGTATATTCGGCTCTAGCTGCAAGGTTTGTTGCCATAGCAGAAACCCTATTTACATCTTCCATAGTTGTGCTTACTGCACGTACTATCTTGTCAACTTCTGGTTTAGACCTAATAACAATTTCATTCACGTCATCTACTAATATAGACGCCCTATTTGAAATGTCATTTACATTGTTCATTAAAACAGGTAGCTCATTAATAACATGATCTATTTGAGCTTGTTTTTCATCAACAACTTCATTTACCTTTTTTACTAGTCTTAGTAAGCTCTTTAGTAAAATGGCAAAGAATACTAAAACAACAAGTCCTGCGATAGCTAATATAATAAATAGGACCTCAGATAAACTTATAGTAATCATTTAATCAGCTCCTATTATTTATTTCTTTTCTTTCTATCACCTTCAGGAATTTTGCATTCTACATCTGTAGGATCGCAAACATCATAAGACAAATCTTTAGAAGTCATAGCTTCTTCTACTACGTATTCATCATCTTTGCCTCTACCAAATTTTTTTACTTCTCTTTCAACTTCACGATTTTTTTCTTTTAAATCTTCCCCTAATTTATGAGTAGCATCTTTTAAATCTTCAGCTTTATCTTTTCCTTTATCAGCTACGTCTTCAGCCACTTCTACAACCTTATCAGCTATATCTTCAGCCTTGTCCTTAGCTCTGTCTGCAAATCTTTGAGCCTTAGTAGCTGCTTCATCTACTACGTCAACTCCCTTTTCTGCAAGGTTTCCAGCTACAGTTTCAGTTTTAAGAGCGATTTTGTCAACAGTTTCTCTAGCTGCTTGTTTAGCTTCTAAGCCTCTAATATAAACTTCATCAGCTAGGTCTCTAGCACCAGTTTTTGCCTTTAAAGCATATTCTCTAGATACATCTTTAATCTCTTCTCTAGTTTCTTTTCCACTCTTTGGTGCTAATAATAATCCTGCAGTAGCTCCTACCAATGCTGCTAATGTTGCACTAATAACTACTCCACCAACTTCTTCTCTAATTCTTCTTCTTCTTCTTGCTTCATATAAATCTCTTAACATAATAATTCGCACCTCCGTATTGTACTAGTAGAATTATACCCACCAATATTGATGTAAATCAAATCATAATAAATTATTGTCATTTTGATTTTTTCTTAATTATTAACAAATTAAATAATCTATTATTGGCACAAAAAAAGACAAGACTTTCGCCTTGCCCTTTTAGTAAAATTCATTAATATAATCAGCTATAACAGACCGATGCTTTCCTTCTAAGAAAACCCCAGCATCTCTTAGTTCCTCTAAAAGCCATTCTGACTTAGAATGAAAGATTGCCTCTTCATAGTCTGTCAAAACTATTTCATAAAGTTTGCCTTTTAAAGAATTCGATTTTGTCTCTACAAAGTATGCCTCCACTCCTTTAAAGGATAAAAACTTAATTAGTTTCATAGTAGAAATATCCTTTAGATGATAAAAGTGATCGCACTTGTTGAGATACTTATTTTTATCTCTTTTGTAATTTTTCGAATATCTTAATTCCTTGGCCAAGGTTCTAAAATACTTAGCTTGGGAATTGTAGTATTGATAATTATACAAGCCCTTTTCAAAACTATCTATTTTTATAAATGGTTTTATTGGGGAATTTTTAATCGCCTCATAATTCATTTCTAAAAATTCTCTTTTTGAAATGGAGTTGTTCTCATACATCTGTATTAAAAAGGATCTGTTTTTAAAGAATTTCTCAAAAGCATTTTGCCTTCGACACCCTATCAAAACTTACCTCCTAAAACGCTAAGAATACTACTTGAGAAATAGCTGTTATTATCATAATAACCGCCAAAATTAGCCATACTGTTCTAGGCCCTCTTTTCCTACTCATTAATTTACACCTACTATCTTTCTATTTATTATAAAGAAGCTTCTTCACAATATTGTCTTAAACTTTCTGGCATTTCTTCTGTTAGCTTGTCAATGTTAATGTAAATACAAGCATTGTTAGCTTCTGCAACTTCGTTTAAGTCTTTGTAAACTCTTTCTAAATCTTCTGCCTTTAAATCAACGATTTTATAAATACTGTCAATATATATTCTTTCTAAGTCATAATCCATAGCTAGCATTCCACAAACAAATCCATATAGAGCTGCTAAAGATCTTACCTTGTATTCAGTTACATTAATAAGTCTTACATTAAAGTCTAAACTGAAAATATGATCATCATCTACATCAATAAAAGCTATGTTGCCATTTCCAGATTTATACTCTTTATTAGCACTGTCAATAAGCCATTTTGTTTTTCCTGATCCCTTTGCTCCAGTAATAAATTTAATCATTTTCATACACCCTTTCTTCCAATAATTTACTAATTAATAAATGTATCTTTTTACTTATTATAAACGAAATCGTAAACATTTGCATTACTTATTATTATTTTTTAAATTTGCTCTTACATCCTTGGTACATATTGTTCTTTTCCATATATTCTAGGATTTGGTCTTGAATTTTCCACCAGGAAGTATCCCAATTAGAAAATAAGGTTTTTTCTTCAGGAGCCCGTCCTAAAAGTCTTTGAACTGCAATGGTTCTGTCTAAATGGCTTAAAAACTCTCCTACCCTGATTATATAGTCTTCTTTAGAGTGAAGGTCCACTTGGTTTTCTTCAAACATTTGTCCTAACTTGGTCCCCTTAGTTATATATAAGGAGTGAAGTTTTACCTCATCTACACTTAGGGCAGACAAAATATTTGCCCCTTCTATGGTGTCTTCTAAGTCATCCCATGGAAGATTTAAAATCATGTGGGTACATACCCTAAGACCATAAGCCTTTGTTCTTATGGTTGCATCTATAAAATCAGATAGACTATGACCCCTATTTAGAATTTTTATGGTCTTGTTGTTGACACTTTGAAGACCATATTCCATTGTTATCAAGTAGTCTTCTTTTAGACTGGACAAATATTCTAAGAACTCATTAGGTACAAGGTCTGGCCTAGTAGATATGGATATTCCCACAATATTTTTATACTCATTATTTAATTTTATTACTTCTTCAATGTTTCTTTTAAAAGATTCAAAGTCCATATAGGTATTAGAAAAACTTTGGAAGTAGGCTATATACTTTTTAGCCCCGTATTTTTTCCCAATTTTTTCCCAGTTAGTTTTTAGCTGGTCCCTTATGGACATTGTGTTTTCTAGATTTTCATGGGAGCCTCCCTCTTCTGAACAGTATATACATCCTCCAGTAGAGCAAGTTCCATCCCTATTTGGACAGGTCAAGGGAAGACTAATTGGCAATTTGTATACCTTCTCCCCAAATTTTTCCCTTAGATAGTCTGAATACTTATAATAAATTTCTTTCATAGATTCCTTTATTGGTACAAAAAGAGGATTATATAAAATAACCCTCACTAAATAATTCTATTTTATTCTTCTTCTATAAAGAATTGCTTTTCAAATTCTTCATTTACTTTGTCAAATTCTTCTTCACTTTCAATAACATCTAAGATTGGAGTTCCATCTTCTTCTTCGCTATATTTGTAAATATAAAAAGTTTCTTCTAAATCCCCTTCACCTTCTCCTTCAGGCACTACAAGGGCAATATAAGATTCTTCTTCTAGATCAAAAACTCCTATAACTCCACATTCTACTTCCTCTTCTTCACCATTTTCATCTTCAAAAGTCAAAATGATAGTTTCAAGTTCTACCCCTTCATGATCATGGTCGTGATTGCAATTTTCGTCGTGTACGTGTCCTTGTAAATCTTTTTCGCTCATATATAAGCCTCCTATTTTTGATATCTTTATTTTATACTATTTAAAAAATATTTCAATCCTTAACTAGTGGGCTTTAAAATCTAGGATACCTTTTTTTATAATATCCTTGTTTTTCTCCCACTGGTCTGTAGATACTATACCCAAAAGATAACCTTGTAAATTTTCTTCTAATAGGGCCATGGAATTATCATCTAAGGCCTCTACATTCATGTCCTTAATAAAGGAATCAATAATAGCCTCTGTTAAAAAGTCCCTAACTTCTTTAGTATCCCCTTCTAAGAATCTGGATTTGTCTAAAACTCTGTCTACTATCTTATAGAATCTTCTTACAATATATTCAGCAAATTTTTCTAAAACAACATGGTTTTCACACTTTTCAATGTCAAATATTATCCTTAGGCAAATATTCCACCTAAAGTCTTTATTTATAATATTTACAATACTATCTCCAACCTTTTTTTCAAAATCAGTATAAAAGTTAGGTTGTTTTTCCAAATTCAAGACTCCATCAAAGGATTGGTCCCTATCTAGGGTAGAAGAAAGTCTCTTCAAAATCCCTAAGAAATCTTCACCAATTTTTCTTTGACCTTCTGTAGTCTCCCTCATAAATACAAAGTCTACAATTAAGTCTACAATACTTCTAAAATCTACCACAAAGCCAAGTTGGGTCCTGATTTTGTGGAAGTATAGGTCATAGGTCATCTTGTTTAAGACCACCTTAATCTGTTCAATATTGTCTAAGTTATTATTTTCTAAATTAAAAACATGGTCATAAACTACTCTAAGTTGCTTGTCTATAAGGGTCAGGTTTTCCTTTATGGATCCCATCATATCCTTAATAAATCTTTCAGTTAGAAGATAGCTGTAGTTTTTGTATAAAATCCTATGTTCAATATCTCCCCAGAAATTATTTACTAGGGACTTTATTTGTAACTCAAAATTAAAGGTCCTATCCTCAATTTGGTACCTTCCGTCTATTTTGTATATTTCAAATCCATTTTTTTGGTATTGAGGTTGTGGCTCATCAAGTTTTACACAAACCTTTTCGTTAGTTGAATTACAATAAAACCCATCCCCTAATGGGGTATCGAAAAGATCAAGTAGTTTCATGTAAACCTTTTCCTCGTCTGGTGTAAACCTACATTCTATCCTAACCCCAATA
>CAMEGD010000060.1 GCA_945916025.1 uncultured Clostridia bacterium | reverse complement strand
TATCCTCTCCATTGCCACAGCCTTAAGATAGGAAGTTGTATTTTCTATTTTTTCATCAGTAGTTTCTCCAACAAATTCGTAACCTGACTTTCTAAGAACCTTATTTCTCATTAGTCTAGTTAGATAAAGTTCCTTATACACTCTTACTTCCTCTTCAGTAGGATTTTCTGGTAAAGGTCTAAATTTAGGAAATCTAAAAATTGCATATAGCTGCATAAATAGTAAAATCCCAAGTAATAAGACACAAAGTCCAGCTACAAATATTCCCAAGTAGGGATTAATTGTAGATAAGTTATTGTATATAGATAATATTTGGTTTAAAACCATAATCCCAAATAAAACTAAGAATATAATTAAAAAACCTAAGAAATAATTCTTAAACTTATTCATTTTCTTATTCTCCTCTTAATTATTTTTATTTAAACTTTAATATTTTTAATATCTATTTTAATTATATCAATTTTTTGTCATTTTAAAAGGAAAATATTAAAAAGACAGGCTTTTTCTTAGCCTGTCCTTCCTCAAATACTTTTATTATTTATTTTGTTCGTCTAAAAGTCTCTTTTCTAATATTTGATTAATATCAAAGTTTTCTATTTGAAGGTAGTATTCTGCAGCATCAATAAGGGATTTCATAGGAACTGTTCCTATAACTTCTGTTCCTACAACATTTACACCATATCTTCTAGCTTCCATTTTTACTGCTTCATAAGCTTGATAAACTCTAGTTTTTTCATAGTTTACTAAGTTCATAGATACTTGGGTAATGTTTCTTTCTTCCACCTTTAAGCCAATACCCTTTACAAATCTTAGTCCACCACCTATAAATCTAACCTTTTTAGCTATTGCTTGAGCGATTTCTAAGTCTGGAGTATCTAAGTTTACATTAAAGGCAACTAGGGTAACTCTTGCACCTACTGCAGTTGCTCCTGATTTTTTGTTCATTTCCCTTGGACCAAAGTCAGGTTCCCAACCTTCTTCTTTAATCTTGTCAAAAAAAGCTTCATATTGACCCTTTCTAACGTCTGCAAGGTTTTTTCTTTCAGGTTTTGAAGCTGCATCTTCATATAGGTAAACAGGTATTCCCATTTCTCCAATTGCTTGTCCAACTTCTTTTGCAAGTTCTATACATTCATCCATAGTAATTTCTGAAACTGGTGTAAATGGAACTACGTCAGTTGCTCCCATTCTTGGATGAGCACCTTCGTGACTTGACATATCTATAAGGTCAGTTGCAACTTTAATTGCATTAATAACTGCTTCTTTTACCTTTTCAGGTTCACCAATAATAGTTACTACTGATCTGTTGTGGTCTGAGTCTGATGAATAGTCTAAAAGAGTAACTTCTTTGATTTTTCTAATTTCATCAACAATTTTTTCTACTTTTTTAAGGTCTCTACCTTCACTAAAATTTGGTACACATTCTACTAATCTAGCCATTTATAAAAACTCCTTTTCTTTTTAAAAGAGACCTAAATAGGTCCCTTTCTATATTAAAATAATCCTACAATCTCTCCATCTGGAAGTATATCCATCTTGTTTGCTGCTGGAACTTTTGGAAGTCCTGGCATAGTCATTATGTCACCTGTTAAAGCAACTATAAAGCCTGCACCTCTAGATACCTTAAAGCCTCTAACTGTAATTCTAAAGTCTTTAGGTCTAGCTAATAAGCTTGGATCATCAGATAATGAATATTGAGTCTTAGCCATACATACTGGTACTTTGTCATAACCAAGTTTTTCGTATTCTCTTATTGATTTTTGAGCTGCACTTGTAAAGTCAACTCCTTCTGCTCCATAAACTTCTTTAGCTATTTTTTCAATCTTTTCAGGTATACTTAAGTCCATGTCGTATAAAAACTTGAAGTTAGCTTCGTCTCTTTCAACTACTTCTACTACTTTTTTAGCTAATTCTTCAGCACCTTCTCCGCCTTTAGCCCAAACTTGAATTGGAACTGCTTCAACACCAAGGTCTTTACACTTATTTACTATTAGGTTGATTTCAGCTTCTGTATCAGTTGGGAATTCGTTGATTGCAACTATTGGTTCAATACCAAATTTTCTGATATTTTCTATGTGTTTTTCTAAGTTAGGGAAACCTGCTTCTAATTGAGCTAAATTTTCTTGGCCTAACTCGTCTTTTTTAGCTCCCCCGTGGTGTTTCAATGCTCTTACAGTAGCTACTAAAACTGTTGCTGATGGTTTTACTCCACCATATCTAGCAGTGATGTTAAAGAATTTTTCTGCACCTAAGTCAGCACCAAATCCTGCTTCTGTAACTGTATAATCACCAAGTTTCATACCCATCTTTAATGCTGTAACAGAGTTACATCCATGGGCAATATTTGCAAATGGTCCACCATGAATAATTGCTGGTGTGTTTTCTAATGTTTGTACTAGGTTTGGGTTAATAGCATCTTTTAATAATAAGGAAACTGCTCCTTGAGCTTCTAAATCTTTTGCATATACTGGTTCTCCATCATAGTTATAAGCAACTAAAATGTCTCCAACTCTTCTCTTAAGGTCTTCAAGGTCAGTAGCTAAACAGAATATAGCCATGATTTCAGAAGCAACTGTAATATCAAAACCATCTTCTCTAGGAACTCCGTTTGGTTTTCCACCAAGGCCTACTACTATATTTCTTAGAGCCCTGTCGTTCATGTCTAATACTCTTTTCCAAACTATTCTTCTTGGGTCGATGTTTAGTTTGTTACCTTGTTGAAGGTGGTTATCAAGTAAAGCTGAGATTAGGTTATTTGCAGTTGTAATTGCATGGAAGTCTCCTGTAAAGTGAAGGTTAATATCTTCCATAGGAACTACTTGTGCATATCCTCCACCTGCTGCTCCACCTTTAACTCCAAAGCTAGGTCCCAATGAAGGTTCTCTTAGAGTTGTAACAGTTTTTTTACCTATTCTATTTAAGGCCATTGATAAACCAATATTTACTGTAGTCTTTCCTTCTCCAGCTGGTGTTGGGTTAATTGCTGATACTAAAATAAGCTTTCCATCTTCCTTGTCAGAATATTTTTCTAGTAATCTAAGGTCAATTTTCGCCTTATATTTACCGTATTGGATAAGGTAATCTTCATCAATACCTAGTTTTTTTGCAACCTCAACGATTGGCTGCATTTTCGCCTCTTGAGCTATTTGAACGTCTGTTTTCAATTTGATTCTCCTTTAAATTAGTTTATTCTTAAAGTTTCTACACTTTCATTAAATTCTTTTATCTTTTCTTCGTCTTTAACAAGAGGAAGATTAGCTTCGATATTTAAGATACATCCATTTGTACCTATTTTTGCAAGTTCAATGCCTATATCTAGGTCTGATTGACAATTTGGATTTGTATTTCCATTTAACTCATTACCAATTTCATAAACCCTTCTACAAAGTTTAGCATTATTCATTGGAGAAGTTGCACCAACAACTCCTGCATTAGCTATGGCTTTTTTTCTAGCTTCTTTTTCTTCATCAGTTTCTTTTGGAAGCTTGTATGCATCCCTAATTACTCCGTAGGCATTAGCATCTTCAACAACACCCTTTAAAAGTTTGTCTCTAATTTCTTCCAATTCTTTAGCATATTCTAATTGCTTATCAGCATCTATGCCAAAATCTTTCTTAGTAGAAAGTTTACAAACCATACCTATTAGACCACAAGCTTTTGCTCCCGCTAAGGCAGAGGCGCTACCACCACCTACAGTTACATCATCTGTGTCTAAAATCAAATCTAATACTGACTTAAAGTCCATTTAATCCTCCTTAGATAATCTTCCTATCCTTAACAACAATCTTACCATGTTTTATAACCGACTCGACAAAGTTTGAACCATGTCTGTATACTACATTTCTATAGTCATCTGTATCCCAAATTTGGATATCCGCATACTTTCCTTCTTCTAAGGACCCATAATCATTTTCGATTCTCAAGGCCTTAGCTCCATTTAAAGTTGCTCCTTTAATGGCTTCTGATGGTTTAAATCCATGTCTTTTGCAAGCCATATCTAGCACCATAGACATACTAATAGTGTAGTTTCCAGGGTTTAAGTTTGTCGCCAAAGCTACAGTTACCCCTCTATCAATTAGGTGTCTACCATCAGCTAAAACATCATCGTACTCTTTTACATAATCAGTAGTAGGAAGAACTATTCCAACTACATTTTTTTCCACCATTAAATCAATTTCTTCTTCAGTTAAATAATTTAAATGGGCAACAGAGTAGACTCCTTCTTCAGCAGCCATTTTAGTAGCACCAATAGATGAAAGTTCGTTTCCATGAATAGTAGCATTCATATTGTACCCTTTAGCAGCTCTAATATATTTTTTACCCTGTTCTGTAGAAAAAAATACATCTTCTATCCAAATATCTACCATATCAGCTAAATTTTCTTCAGCTATTACGGGCATTACTTCCTTAATCATAAAGTCCAGGTACTTGTCTTTTCCCATTTCCTTGTCCCAGTCGTGTCCTCCTAGGTAAGTTGAAAAGATAGTTTGTGGAACCTTTTTGTCTACATCTCTTATAACCCTAAGTTGAGTAAGTTCTACTTCCTTGTCAATTCCATATCCACTTTTTATTTCTACAGTAGTTATACCATTTAATAAAAAGTTTCTAAGTTTGTCTAAAGAAGATTCCATTAAGCCCTCATAACCTGCTTGACCAGTTTGATAAATTGAACTGGCAAGGCCTGTCATCTTTACGTGCTTTTTAATTTCCTCTGGATCATCCATAGTGAGTTTAGCCACATACTCGTCTAGCCTATCTCCACCAAAAACTAAGTGGGTGTGAGGATCCACAAAACCTGGTAATACTGTCTTATCTTGGCAGTTTATTACCTGGGTATTATCATCAATTTCAGATTCTAAATTCTCAAAGGTATCAATTCTTTTTATTCTTTCACCTTCAACTAAAATTGAATAATTTTCTAAGATTCCAACCTCATCCTCAGATTCTTCAGATAAAGTAAGGATATTTTTACAGTTTTTTAGTAATAGACGGTCCACAGTATCCTCCTAATATATATTAAATCAAATTAATTTCATTTTATCGCCCTAGATACATGTAGGGCGAAGTGTAATAAATACATAAGTTTTAGTTTAACATACTAAATTTTTAGAGTATTACCAGTACAATAAAAACTTAGTCTCATAGATAAATAATTTATCTGACAATAAACTTCCTCCAATATCTGGATTGCTAACACATATATAATATGCAAGAAGTGCGCCAATTTATTTTTGAGAATTAGTCCCACTTAGAAAGGCTAAAAATAAATATTTGTTTAGTTTTTGTGTTTAAAATTTAGTCAGTTTTTAAATGTTTGTTTAAGATTTAGTCAATTTATTTCTAATCTCTTCATTTTATATATTAAACTGTTCCTATTTAAGTCTAAAGTTCTTGCAGTTTTAGAAATATTCCCTTTGTTTTTTTCCAGGGCTTCAGTTATTATTTTTCTTTCATAATTTTCTACCATAGAATTTAAAGATGCCTTGTCTTGGTTTTTTTCTACCTTATCTTCAGATTTTTCTACTGAAAACCTATCCCTTAGGTAGTTGGGAATACTTTTTACTGTAAGATATTTTTCATGGTCATTTGAATTTACTAGCATATTTTCTATAAGGTTTTCAATTTCCCTGATATTTCCAGGCCAAGAGTGTCTGTCTAGAATCTTCTTTAGTTCATAGTCTACCCCAATTTGAGATTTTCCTAAGATCTTACTATATCTTCTTATAAAGTATTCAGAAAGGACTATTATATCTTCCCTTCTATCCCTTAAAGGAGGTATCTTTATAGTAAATCCAGCTATTCTATAATAAAGGTCTTCCCTAAGTTTTCTCTTGTCTATTAAATCAAAGGGATCTTCATTTGTCGCTGATAAAATCCTACATTTTATTGGATAGGTTTCACTTGCTCCTACTCTAGCAACCCTTTTTTCTTGGAGTACCCTTAACAATTTAGCTTGGAGACCAAGGGGCATTGTATTAATATCATCCAAAAACAAGGTTCCACCCCTCGCCTTTTCAAAAAGTCCAATACTTTCAACAGCTCCAGTATAGGCTCCCTTTACTGTTCCAAACAACATAGACTCAAGTAAATTTTCAGGTATAGCAGAACAGTTTATTCCTATAAAGGGTTCCTTGGCCCTGTCTCCAAAGTTATGGATACTTTGGGATAAAACTTCCTTACCAGTTCCAGTTTCTCCTATAATAAGGATAGAATTATCTAAAAAAGAAACATTTTGAGCCAAATTTATTACATTTTTCATATCTTGGGACTGACCTACAATATTAGAAAAATTGTATCTAGTTCCATTTTCTAAGTATTCAGACACCTCTAAATTATTTTTTAGATTAAGCTCCCTTTTCTTTTCAATGGTTTCCACTAGACTCTCATGAAGAGAATCTTCGTTTTTACTTATGGAATAAACTCCTATTACCTTCTTATCTACAATAATGGGATAGGTGCTATAGGATATATATTTTGCTACTCCTGATACTACTGAATGGGCAGAATACTTATTAAGAATAGGTTTTCCCGACTTAAAAACCCTATAGTGTTCAGAGCCTTCCTTTCCAGAATAACCATAGGCATCCCAGGTATACTTACCTATCATATCCTGTCTATTTCTGTTTTCTTGGATTTCTTTAGCCCTATTATAGACTACTATAATCCCCTTTTTGTCAGTGATTAATATACCGTCGTTAAAGGTATCAAAAAATTCTTTCATTAATTCTAATGAAGAAAGATCATTTTTTAAATTTTCATATAAAAATTTTTCAGTAATCGCGTAATCAAAGCTCATGTTTCACCTCTATATATAATTTTAATATATAAAAGTTCTTTTTGAAAGAGTCAATATCCCATATATATACCTAAAGGAAAAATTGTTAGAATTTATAGGTATATATGGTATAATGGCATATATAAATAGAGGGGTAATAATGTTTTATTTTAATATAGATGAAAACACAGATAAAAAAGTCCACTTTATAGGAATAGGTGGCGTAAGTATGAGCGCACTAGCTGAATACTTACTTAGCAGAGGGTATATAGTTTCTGGATCTGATAACAAAAGATCAAAACTTACCGAAAAACTTGAAAGCCTTGGAGTAAAAATCTTTTATGGACACCAAAAGGACAATGTCAATGGAGCTGACCTTGTAGTTTACACTGACGCCATATCCATGGACAATGAAGAGCTAAAGTCTGCAATAAGACAAAAAATAGACCTTGTGGACAGGGCAGAGTTTTTAGGAAACTTAATGAGGTTCTTTGAATTTTCAATAGCCGTTTCAGGAACCCACGGAAAGACTTCCACTACAAGTATGATTACAGAAGTTATTTATAACAACGAGTCAAACCCTACAATTATGCTAGGGGGTTCTTTGGATAAAATAAACGGTAATATCAAATTAGGAGATAATAAGCTCTTTTTAACAGAGGCTTGTGAATATAAGGGAAATATAAAAAAATACTTCCCTAGCCTTGCTATTATCTTAAATGTAGATGAAGACCATCTAGACTATTTTGATAATATTGACCATATAATTGAAACCTTTGAAGCCTATACACAAAATTTAGACAAGGACTCTTACTTGTTAATAAATAATGATGACGAAAATTCAAAGTCTTTAAAGGATAATACTCAAGCAATAATTAAGACCTTTGGAATAGAAAAAGTTTCTGACTATTCAGCTAAAAACATAGAATTTTTAGAAGGAGGTTTCCCTAAATTTGATGTTTTTTACAAACACAAAAAGCTTGCGTCCATGTCATTAAGTGTAATGGGAAAACACAATATTTATAATTCTCTAGCTGCCTTTGCAGCATGTCATATATATAATATAGACCCTGAAGAAATCAGTAAATGTATTTCCAAATACACAGGAGTTCACAGAAGACTTGAATTTAAAGGATCAAAAAACGGTATAGATGTAATAGATGATTATGCCCACCATCCAACAGAAATTAAGTCGACTTTAAATGCAGTTAGAAATAAGTATGCAAGTGATATTTATTGTATTTTTCAACCTCATACCTATACTAGGACAAAATTACTTCTAAATTCCTTTGCAGAATCTTTTAATGATGCAGACAAAATAATTATACCTGACATTTATGCAGCAAGGGAAAAGGACTACGGAGACATTCACTCTAAGATGTTAGTAGAATCCATAAGCAAAAAGGGAAAAGATGCTATATACTTAGGGTCCTTTGAAGAAATAGAAGACTATCTAAAAAATACAGTAAAACCTGGAGACGGGAGGAAGCAGCAGGGGGGGGGAGCGGGGGGTGGGGGG
>CAMEGD010000059.1 GCA_945916025.1 uncultured Clostridia bacterium | reverse complement strand
GAATTTAAGGGAACTGGTAATATGGAAATCCACTTAGATAGAAAGCTATCAGAAAAGAGGATTTTCCCAGCTATAGATATTTACAAGTCTGGAACTAGAAGGGAAGAACTTCTCCTTACTAAGGACCAACTAGAAGCAGCTACTACTATTAGACAGGCCATGGGCGAACTATCAACTCAAGAATTAACAGAAATTCTAATAAAATTACTAGAAGAAACAGACAACAACAATGAACTTGTAAGGTTAATAAAAAATAGGGGTTTATTTAGATTCTAAAACTTAACCTATAAAAATTTAAAAGAATGTATTATCATATATAGAGGAGGTATTTATATATGTCAGAAGTAAGAGTGAGATTTGCTCCTAGTCCAACTGGGTTTTTACACATTGGTGGACTAAGGACAGCCTTATATAACTATTTATACGCAAAGAAAAATAACGGGAAATTTATCCTTAGGATTGAAGATACAGACCAAACTAGACTAGTAGAAGGGGCCATAGAAAGCCTAATAAAATCACTAGAATGGGCTGGAATATCCTATGACGAAGGAGTCTTTATTGAAGGTGGAAAAGTAGTAGAAAAGGGAGACCGAGGACCATATATCCAATCAAAGAGACTTGATATTTATAAAAAATACGTAGATCAACTTATAGAGTCTGGTCATGCTTATCATTGTTTCTGTGATAAGGAAAGACTTGATAATCTAAGAGAACAACAAAAACAAGAAGGTAAAATTCCAAAATATGATGGAAAATGCAAGGGCCTAACTAAGGAAGAAGTAGAAGCAAAAATTGCTGCTGGAGAAGAATATGTAGTTAGACTAAAAATGCCTAAAAACCAAGACCTAAATTTTGATGATTTAGTTAGAGGACACATAAGTATTAATTCTAGAGATGTAGATGACCAAGTACTACTAAAATCTGATGGTTTCCCAACATATCACATGGCAGTAGTAGTAGATGACCACCTTATGGGAGTAACTCATATTGTTAGGGGAGAAGAATGGATTTCTTCAACACCAAAGCATATTTATCTATATGAAGCATTTGGATGGGAAAAGCCTGTATTTGTTCATCTTCCAACAGTTTTAAATCAAAATAGAAAGAAACTTTCAAAAAGAGAAGGAGATGTCTCAGTAGAAGACTTCCAAAAATCAGGTTACCTACCAGAAGGACTAGTAAATTATCTAGCTCTAGTAGGTTGGTCTCCAGAAGACAACAAAGAAATTATGTCTTTAGGAGAAATGGAAGAATTATTTACCTTTGATAGAGTAGCTTCAGCAGGTGGAATTTTCGACAGAAAAAAACTAGACTGGGTAAACAGCCACTATATGAAAGAACTTGACAGTGACAAATTCTTTGAACTGGCAAAACCATTTATAGTTGAAAGTGGACTTGCAGATGAAGAATTTTTAAATAACAAGAAAGAATGGACAAAGATCCTTCTAGAAACTATAAAAGACAGTGTGGACAACCTTGCTCAAGTTCCAAATGAAATCAAGTTTGCCTTTGAAGACCTACCAACAGAACTGGGACAAGAGGAATTTGAAGTTTTAAAGGGTGAAACAGTGGAAACTTTATTAGATGCTATTGAAAAAAAGGTATTTAACCTAGATGAAATAACCTTTGAAGACTCTAAGACCTTTATGAAAGAAATCCAAAAAGAAACTGGTATTAAAGGCAAAAACCTATTTATGCCAACTAGAATAGCATTAACAGGATTAAGCCATGGACCAGAACTTTCAAATGTAATTTATCTACTTGGAAAAGATAAGATTCTTGATAGGATAAAGACAACTAAAGAAAGAATCTAAGACCTTAAGAATAAATTATCATTGTAATAAATTACTCTTGAATTTAGTTAGGATTAGGAGTATCCTCTTTATGTAAATAAAAATATAAGGAGGATATTTTTTATGTCAAAAAAGGTATTTTCTACTAAAAAAATAGCAGTATTTGGAATCTTTATGGCCCTAGTAGTGGTATCTACTATGATTATTTCTATTCCCAGTGTAGCAACCCAAGGATATGTAAACCTAGGAGATGTATTTGTGCTCTTATCTGGACTTATATTAGGCCCTATAGGAGGCCTTGTAGTAGGCGGACTTGGATCTGCTTTAGCAGATATCTTACTAGGATATGCCTATTACGCTCCATATACACTAATTATAAAAGGCTTAGAAGGACTAATTGGAGTTGTTTTATTTAAAAAAGTATTTAAAGAAAAGTATTTGCTAGTATCCTTAGGTCTTGCAGGTTTATTTATGGCCCTTGGTTATTTTGTAGTAGAAATATTCCTTTATGGATATCCTGCTGCCATACTAGATATATGGGGTAACATCTTCCAAGGATTAGTAGGGGCAGTACTAGCTACAACTTTATATAAGGTCCTAAAAGATAGGATAAAAATCCACTAAAAAATATTTTTTTTATTAACAATATAGCAACCAACAAGGCTATAAGATTTATCCACAAGTATTGTACAATCTTCCATATTGTGTAAAACAAAATACTATGATATAGTAGTAAAAGATTCATTTTAAGAGGGAAAAACACAATATATAGTGGAGGTTGAAAATGCAAGTAAAAAAGAGAAATGGCAATTTAGTAGAGTTTGAACTGGAAAAAATAGTTATTGCCATTGAAAAGGCTATGCAAGAAACTGATCTAGGTGTAGATGAAGAAGTTTCTAGACAAATAGCTGAAACAATAGAAGAAAAACACAGTCAAGAAGAAGTACTTGAAATAGAAAAGATTCAAGACGACGTGGAATTAGAACTTATGAAAGTTCGTCCTGACGTTGCTAAGAAATACATTATCTATAGACAAGAACGTGAAAAACTAAGAAAAGAAGGTTGGGACATGACTGACCTTCAAAGAGATATATATGAAAAAAAATACAGGTTTGATAGTGAGTCCTTTGAAGACTTTATAAATAGAACAAGTGGAAACTTTGATCCTATAAAGAAGGCAATAAAAGACAAAAAGTTTATGCCAGCAGGTAGAATTTTAGCTGGTAGGGGACTAGACAAGTACGGAAAGAAAATCACCCTATCAAACTGTTATGTTTTACCAAAAGTAGGAGATTCCATAGAAGAAATTTACGACACAGCTAAACACTTAGCTAGAACTTATAGTTATGGTGGAGGAGTTGGTCTAAACATTTCAAAACTAAGACCTCGTGGTTCTAAAGTAAACAATGCTGCTGCTACAACAACAGGGGCAGTATCCTTTATGGATTTATTCTCTCAAACTACCTCCCTTATTGGAATGAAGGGAAGACGAGGGGCTCTAATGCTTAATATGGATTGTACCCACCCTGACCTTGAAGAGTTTATAGCCGTAAAATCAGACCTAAACAAGGTGACTAGTGCTAACATATCAGTAAATGTAAACAACGAGTTTATGGATGCAGTAATGGCAGATAAACCATTTACTCAAAGATTTGTAGTAGAAGCCACTGGAGAAAAAATAGAAAAAGAAGTTGATGCTAAAGACTTATTTAGAAAATTAGCCATTAACAACTGGAGAATGGCTGAACCTGGAATTTTATATTGGGACAAGATTAATTCTTGGCACCTAATGAGTGAAGATCCTACCTTTGAATATGCAGGAGTAAATCCATGTGCAGAAGAGCCATTACCAGCTTTTGGGTCATGTAATTTAGCCTCAATAAACCTAGGAGAATTTGTAAAACATCCATTTACAATATATGCCAGATTTGAATTTGAAAAATTTGCAGAAATGGTTAGAAATGGTGTAATTTATCTTAATGGCGTCCTAGATGAAAACATGAAACTTCATCCACTAAATGAGCAAAAAGAAGTTTGTTATGACCTTAGACAAATTGGCCTTGGAATTATGGGACTTGCAGATACCTTTATAAAAATGGGAATAGAGTACGGTTCAAGCGAATCTATATCTCTAATAAACCAAATTGGTAGACTATTAATAAATGAAGCCCTAAGACAATCTGCCCTACTAGCAAAAGAAGATGGACCTTTCCCAGCTTACAAGGCAGAATACGTTCTTAAGAGCCCATTCTTACTTCACAATGCAGACGAAGAAGTATTAGAGCTAATAAAAGAACATGGACTTAGAAATTCACAATTACTAACAATTGCACCAACAGGCAGTATATCTACCTTAATCGGATGTAGTAATGGAGTTGAACCATTATTCCAAATATCATATACAAGAAAAACTGAGTCTATCCATGGAATAGACACCTATTACAAGGTTTACTCAGAAATAGTTAGAAAGTATATGAATGCAAATGACTTAACATCTGAAGAAGAACTACCAAGCTTTATAGTAACAGCAGACAAGCTAAGCTACAAAAAACGTATAGAAGTTCAATCAGCCTTCCAAAAATTTATAGATGCATCGATTTCATCAACAGTAAATGTTCCTAACGAATTTACAGTAGAAGAAGTAGAAGACCTATATAAATACGCATGGGAAAAGGGAGTAAAGGGAATAACTATCTATAGAGATGGATGTGAAAGGGCAGGAATCTTAACAACAGACTCTACTAAGAAAAATAGAATCCAAGAGTTACAAGACGAACTTAACAGAGAAATAGTAAAAGAACTAGAAGAAAACCCTGGAGTATGTCCAATGTGTGGTGGTACAATGAACAAGTCAGGTGGCTGTGAGGAATGTCAAGATTGTGGCTACAGCCCATGTGCAGTATAATAAAATAATAAGTTAAAATAAATTTAGACCTTGAAGCATGTATAATGCCTTAAGGTCTTATAAATTTAAAAATTTAAATTTATAAAATAATTGTACGCTTTTCTTATTTAGTATAATTTATAATTTGAGAGTTAGAATAATGGACAATTCATTATCAATGAAAAGCTACTATTAAAGCGTACAAAATATTATAATTATTTGAGCTTTAAGTCAAAATGATTTAGGGCTCTTTTTATGTGATTTTACTTTTCTAGTATATATTTCATTTGACTTGTACCTTGAGGGTCGATAAAATAAAATAGAATTGACAAAAACAAAACTTAGATTTAAAATCTAATTAGAAATAATTCGAAATAGAATAAAGGAGAAGAAGATGACAATACAATTTAAAGACATTTACAAGTCTTATGACCAAACAGAGATTCTCCACGGCCTTAACTTTGAAGTTCAAAAGGGAAGACCAATGGCCTTTTTAGGTAGGAATGGTGCAGGCAAGACTACAACCATAAGGGGCTTAATGGATGTTTTTAAGTTTGACTCTGGGTCTATAACAATAGATGGTAAACTCTTTAAGGCAAAGGACTACAAGATAGGTTATTTACCAGAAGAAAGAGGGTTATACCAAAAACACAAGATATTAGACCAGCTAATTTATCTTTCTAAACTCAGGGGCATAGATCCAAATGCTGCCAAGAAAAGCATTTTAGAAATCCTTGAGAAAGTTGAACTTTCAGAATATGCAAATAAAAAATTAGAAACCCTTTCAAAGGGAAACCAACAAAAGGTCCAAATAGTCCAAGCCCTTATGAATGACCCTGAGATTGTAATTTTAGATGAACCTTTTTCTGGTCTTGACCCAGTAAACTCAAAAATCCTTAGGGACCTTGTTGCAGATGTAACTAAAAAGGGAAATTACATGATATTTTCTTCTCACCAAATGGGATATGTTGAAGATATGTGCGATGACCTTACTATTATTAATAAGGGGGACATAGTCGTTTCGGATACAATTTCTAATATAAAGAAAAAAGAAGGTAGGGGAAGATTAGCCTTAAAGGCAGACAATATGGACCTTGACCAACTTGAACTATATATAAAAAGTCAAATTGGAAATGTTGAAGTTGAAAGAATTGATGATAGCCTTGTAATCTCCCTTAATAATTCAGACAAAAAGGACTTTCTCCAAGACCTACTAAACATAGGAGTAAGCATAGAAAGGTTTGAAAATTACGAACCATCCCTTTATGACATCTTCATTGATACAGTAGGAGGCAATAATGAATAAGACTTTTACAGTATTTAAATATGAACTTAGAAACAATATAAAATCCAAGACTTTTATCTTTTCAACCTTGTTCTTTATGATTGGACTAATAGCCTTGTCCATATTCTTTAAGGTTGTAGTTCAAAATGAAATGTCAAATTTTGACGCTACTAATCCTGATGCTATAATGGAAGAAGTTCTTGGAGGACAAGAAAAAAATATTGGTTTTATAAATGAAAACCAAGGTATAGAGGATTCTGTATTTACAAGTTTATTCCCAGGCTATAAGTTTACTTTAGAAAAGGACCAAAATGGCCTAGAAAATAAAATAAAAGATGGGACCTATAATTCAGGACTAGTCTTAAAAGACGATAAAAACATAGATATAATCTATGACAAGACACCAGCTATTCCTACTGATACCTATATAATTCAGGAAGGGCTTAAAAATTTTGTTATTAATAGGGATTTAGAAGAAAGGGGAATTTCCTTAGAGGAAGTTAGACAAGTTGAAGCAAATGCAGTAGTTAATACAAATGTTATTTCCTTAGGTGTAAACAATACCCTTACTGCACCTATAAGTATGGGAATTAGTATTGTTCTATATATTCTAATAGTTATGAATGGTCAAGTTGCATCTATGAACGTGGCCAGGGAGAAAAACGATAGAACTATGGAGCTCTTAATTACATCCACAGATGCTAAGCACTTAATTAATGGTAAGGTTATGGCCTCCTTTGTACAGTCACTAATTTCTATAGTGTTTATTGGAATAGCCACAGTAATAGCAGTGGCAATTAACTGGGAATTTATAAAAAATATGATTCAAAATATTGACATTACAGTTGATCCAACTAGTATAATAATAGCTCTATTATTCTTCGTATTTGGATATATAATGTATCTTTACATTTATGCAGCTTTAGGAGCTACTGTGTCCAATACAGAAGAAATAAATACAGCAGTGGGCCCAGTTATGATAATAGTAGTAGCAGTTTATTTTTCTACAATAATGGCCCTATCAAATATTAATAACCCTGAAAACTTACTTCTAAAGGTTTTATCCTATTTGCCATTTTCTTCCATGTTTACTATGCATGCAAGATATGCCCTTACAGATATTTCCCTTATGGAAGTTGGAATTTCATTAGGAATACTAATAGTAACGTCAATAATTCTGTCATTCCTATCAGTTAAGCTTTACAGATCATCATCTCTTAACTATGGAAATAGAAACAAATTTTGGAATAGATTTAAAAGAAAGAAAAAATAAGAACAAAAAAATCCGGCTAGGAGTCTAGTCGGATTTTGCATTTAATAAGTTCCATTTAACATTTTTATAAAGGCTTCATCAGAAGTATTAACATCTACATTATATCTAGATATTTTTAGCTGAGCATCTTCATTAAACTGATATGGGTCTCCCACACCGTTTTTAGTAGTAACGGCTGTTCTAAAGCCCATTTCCTTTAAAATATCAATGGCATTTTGATTAAAGTTTCCATAAGGATAAGAAAAGGTTAGTACCTTCATTCCTAGGGTATCCTCAAGAAACTTCTTACTAGTTCCAATTTCCTTATATATTTCATCATAAGAGATAGTCCAAAAGTCAGGATGTGAATAAGAGTGAACTCCAATTTCCATTCCAGCCTTGTGTAGGCTCTTTAGTCCTTCAACATTCCTATCCTTAATATCCATAAATAACCTATCTTGAATAATATAAAAGGTACCTACTGCATTAAATCTTTTAAAAGAATCCTTTACAAAGGTAAAGTGAGAAGCATAGCCATCATCAAAGGTTAAGATAACTGGTTTTTCTGGAAGTTCAGTTCCCCTGGTCCAGTTGTTGTATAGGTCATTCATGGTAATAGTCTTATAGCCATTACTTGAAAGATACATTAGCTTAGATTCTAAGCCTTCCTTTAGAATAAAGTTTGCATCACTGTATTCCTTAGTATTTCCATATCCCACTTCATGAAACATTAAAACTGGAATTCTTCTAGCCTTATCGTTGATTTTATAAGAAACTTCTTCTTCATCAATCCCCTGCAATATTTCTTCACTAACAACCTTAGCCTCATTCAAAATCCTGTTTTTTATTGTTTCAGAATTATTTGGATAATCAGACGCAAAAGATTTACTAGGAAAAATTACAAGTAAAAAAATAAATATAAGTCCAAAAATTTTTCTTTTCATAAAACCTCCTTCAATTAGCCTTAATTATATCACAAAGCCTTAGAAGATTAACCACAAATAGGTAAAAGTAACAAAATTGTAACTACTTTATGATAAAATAATAAAGAGGTGTAAAAATGGCAAAAAAACTAAAAGAAGTAATAATTATAGATACAAAATATCCTAACCTAGGAATAGGAACTTACGGAGATGACAATAGAGAAATTCACATAAAAAATGCCCTTGTTGGCCAAAAGGTCCAAGTAGTACCAGGAAGAAACAGGCCAGAATACAGGGAAGGCAAATTGTATAATATCCTAGAAAAGTCTTACTTAGAAGACTATGAAGGCTGTGTCCATAGAGATCAATGTGGAGGTTGCAGCTACCAAAGTATTTCCTATGAAGAAGAGATTAAGTACAAAGAAAGACAAATAAGGGATCTTTTTAATAGTATAGGACTTGAAGTAGAAGAAGTAGTAGAAAATCCGGTTTTCGAAAGGTATAGAAACAAAATGGAATATACTTTTGGAGATGAGTACAAGGATTCACCCTTGGCTTTAGGAATGCACAAGAAAAACAA
>CAMEGD010000058.1 GCA_945916025.1 uncultured Clostridia bacterium | reverse complement strand
TGATGTATTTTCAAATGCGTTGTGAATGAATGAATCAGTCCAAGATGTGTAAGGATACATAAATGTTGATACTTCTAGACATCCTGTTGCGCATCCTATTACTGCTTTTTCATCTTCATGAAGGGCACGAAGTACAGCCCTTATAGCTGGTGGCGCTCCACAACCTTCACACATTCTATGGCCACCTACTAGTCTGTCGGGTTTTTGCATTTCTTGTTTAAAATTATAAGCCATTATATATCTTCTCCTTTAAGGTCTAGGTATCTATAAGTTCTTCCAGTTTCACCGGAATCTTTAATTTTTACTAGTTCATTAAAAACACTTTCGATACTTTCAACTCTAACATCTCTACCGCCAATACCATAAATGTAGTTAATAGCAAGTGGTTTTACTTCTAATGGATATAAGGCTGCGAGTACATCTGCATATACTGGTCCGCCGTTAGCATTAAAGCCATCACACCTGTCCATAACTGCTAGAGCTTTTACGTTTTTAAGAGCTTCTCTTATTTCATCAGCTGGGAATGGTCTAAACATTCTAATTTTTAATAGACCAGCTTTGATTCCTTGTTCTCTTAAGTTGTCAATTGCATCTTTAGAAGTTCCTGCTGCTGAGTTTAGTACTACAACTGCAACTTCTGCATCATCTAATTTATATTCTTCAAAGAAACCATATTTTCTACCTGAAATTTCTTCGAATTCTTTGGCGATTTCTAAAACTACATCTTTAGCCTTTCTCATAGCCATTGATTGTTGTTTTTTATGTTCCATATAGTAGTGCTGAGTATCGTAAGGTCCTACTGACATAGAAGATTCTGGATTTAACATTGAATATTTTGGCTCATATTCTCCAACAAAAGCTTTAACTTTGTCGTCTTCTATTAATTCTATATTTTCAACTGCATGGGATGTGATAAATCCATCTTGGCAAGTCATTACTGGTAGTAATACATCTGGATGTTCAGCAATTCTTATTGACTGGATGTAGTTATCATAAGCTTCTTGGTTAGTTTCTGAATAAAGTTGAATCCAACCTGAATCTCTAGCTCCCATACTGTCTGAATGGTCTGCGTTTATGTTGATAGGTCCTGATAGGGCCCTGTTTACTACTGGCATAGTTACTGGTAGTCTACTAGATGCTGCTAAGTATAAAGCTTCCCACATGAAAGCAAGTCCACAAGATGAAGTTGCTGTAACAGATCTTGCTCCTGCTGCTGTTGAACCAATTGCTGCACTCATTGCAGAATGTTCAGATTCAACTGCTATAAATTCTGTATCTATTTCACCATTAGCTACGTAAGTTGAAACATATTGTGGTATTTCAGTTGATGGTGTAATAGGGAAGGCTGGCATTACATCTGGGTTTATTTGTTTTATAGCTATTGCTATAGCTTCGTTTCCTGACAATCTTTCTCTAATACTCATATTATTCCTCCGTAACCATATCTATTGCATCAAATGGACATACATTTGCACATATTCCACAACCTTTGCAATGATAATAATTAATTCCTGACATTTTGTCTCCTTCAAGTTTTATAGAACTATCAGGACATACAGGGAAGCATAATAGACATTGTTTACATTTTTCTTCATTCCAAATTGGTCTATTTGTTCTCCAGTCTCCAGTATTAACTGCTACTGAATTTCCTTCTGCATAGATTAATCCACCTTCAGAAATATCTTCCCATCTTACATCGTCTTGAAGTTTTTTATAATCGTGTTTCATTATTTTCTAACCTCCTCAAGGGCTCTTTTTAGGGCGTCCATATTTCCAGCTATAACTTCTGGTTTATTAGAGAATTTGTGTTTGAAAGAAGATTCCATTTCTTTAATGAATACTTCATCATCCATAACACCAGTTACCTTAACTACAGATGCTAACATTGGAGTGTTAGGGAAGTATCTTCCTAAACAATCTTCTGAAATAGCTCTGGCGTCAACTGTATAAACAGTTCCTTCAAATCCTTCTAAAGATTTTTTAATTTCTTCTGGGGATTTTTCTGTATTTACTATTATAGCTCCATCTTTTCCAAGACCAGCCGTAACATCAACTGCCTCGATTAAAGTTTGGTCAACTACAACAACACAATCTGGGTTGTAAATATTTGAGTGAACCCTAATTGGATTTTCACTAATCCTGTTGTAGGCTGTTATTGGTGCGCCCATTCTTTCAGGGCCGTACTCTGGAAAACCTTGAACATAATTTCCTGTTGCAAAAGCTGCGTCGGCAAGTAGTAAAGATGCTGTTTTGGCACCTTGTCCACCTCTACCATGCCATCTAATTTCTAATGTTTTAGACATTATGTACCTCCTATTTATTTTGTATACCTATATATAATAAGCAAGTTGTGTGCCAAGATAAACATTGGGTCTTTTGGGGAGTGTATTGAATATAGTTGTTAGAAATGTTAGAATAAAATACAGAAAGAGAAATAATGTTAGAAAGGATTTATATGTTTAGTTTAAAATATCTAAAGGACAATAATATACTTGAAGATATATTTGATACCATAAATGATGGGGTTAATGTAGTAAATAACCAAGGAAGAGTAATTTACTGCAACAAGAGGTCTGCTGAATATGCAGATGTGAAACCTGAAGATATGATAGGCAAGAAGGTAACAGATTTTTATCCTGATGCTATTTTATTACAGGTGTTAGAAGACGGTAAACCAACCTTAGATAAAAAAATTCACTACGTTGGAAATAAAAAGTATATAGTAAGTGCCTATCCCTTTGTAGTTAATGGAGAAATAGAAGGAGCCTATTCTGTTTTTAGGGACATTAGAGAAATTGACATATTGAACAGGAAGATTCAAGCCCTACAGCTTCACCTTTCCTTATCAGATACAGAAGAAGAAATCTCCTCATTAATAGGTGTTGAAGATTCTCTAACCAAGGTTTTGCAAGATGCTAAAAGGACTATTGGCTCCATAGGAGGACCTAGGCATTCAATAATAATTGGAGATTCTGGAACAGGAAAGACTATGCTTGCAAAGTTAATATACAACTATGGTAGGGAAGTTGGGACTTTAGATTCCAAGGCTCCCTTTATAGAGGTTAACTGTGCTCAGTTTACTAACTCTGATATAGCCGCTTTGGAAATATTCGGAAGTGAAGAGGGGTCTTTTACAGGATCGATACAAAAAAAAGGCTTATTGGAAAGGGCTAATGGGGGCATACTCTTTTTGGATGAAGCCCATGAACTGGGGAACTATCAGTCAATTTTATTAACTGCCATAGAAACAGGAAGGTTTAGAAGGATAGGTGGAAATAAAGAGATATCTGTTGATGTAATTATTATTGCCGCATCTACTAAAAACTTAAAAAACGAACTATTACCAGAGCTTTATCAAAGACTTGCCCAATATGAACTTTATTTACCTCCATTAAACGAAAGAAGTGAAAAGGAAAAGACGGACCTTTTTTATTATTTTTTAAATAAGTACGAAGAGGCAGTAAAGAAATATCAGGATATAGACTACCAGGTATCTTTTACAGAGGAGGCAAAGAGACTAATTCTTTCTGGGAATTATCCAAGGAACATCAGACAATTTAGGGATGTTATAAACTATTCCATAGACCAAGCCTCTCCTTTAATAGCTGATTTAAAAAATAAAAAAGAGATAAAAGTTAAGGTAAGAACTAATCATTTGCCATTTGAGATATCAAATGAAAAGTCTGAAGATAATATGTATGAATTAATTCTAAATTTTAGAAATAGTGGTATGGGACCTAGAAAGATATCTAAAGAATTAGAAAAGTATGGTTATAAATTCGAGTATTATAAAGTGGCTTATTATCTAAAAAAACTAGAAGATAAATAATAGATTTCATTTGTATTTCATTTTTATAAATCACTAAGTTAAAAATAATGGGTATTATATATTTAACAAAGGAGATAAGAGGATGATAAAATACAAAAAATTAATAATTATTTTACTAGGAATATTAGTATTCACAGTAGGATGTAATAGTGAATCTACAACAAATTCTAATGAAGAAGTAGATACTGTAAATACAGAAGAAATAAATTCTAAGGATAATACAAATGAAACAGAAACAGAAACAGAAGAAGAAGTAGTTAGAGAAGAAACAAATGAAAAGAGGGTAGAAGAAGAATTAAATACTCAGTTTAATAAACTATACGATGAAGAACTAGTTACTACAGATTTAATAGCTTTTATAGATGAAAATATTGAGAATATAGATACAGAATTAGCGACTAATTGGATTGATAAACTAGAATTAAAACTAGATGAAAATTTACCTTTGAGAATTGATAGAGTATTTCAACAAGATCCGGATAATGAGCTTATGGATATAGATGGACAGAGTAAATATTTTTCAGAAGAAAAGATAAATGATATCCAAAATGAAAAATTAAAAAAAGAGATAGAAGATAACTTTAATACGTTCCACAGATTAGTTAATATAGAGGGAGCTTTTTATCCTATAGTTGATTATCAAAAATTATCTAAATATAATGAGTTTATCAATGAAGATTTAAGTGAATATATTAATATAATGGGGCTAGATTCTGAAATGATTCCATTTTCTGATGGCGCAAGGATAATCACCATAGAGGATTTAAAGAATCGAATATTAGAATCAGAAGTATATTTAACTAATTATCCTAATGGAATAAGAGAAGAAAAAATTACAGATAATTATCGAAATAAGCTAACGTT
The DNA here is from genome assembly GCA_945916025.1 of uncultured Clostridia bacterium. Classification (GTDB taxonomy): domain Bacteria; phylum Bacillota; class Clostridia; order Tissierellales; family Peptoniphilaceae; genus Neofamilia. The sequence goes on along the minus strand of CAMEGD010000058.1, from coordinate 4,130 downwards.
CTTTATGGGTGGTTTACCAAATACGCCAATTTATAACTATGATAATAATATTATTATTTCAGAAATAATGGACATTTTCCAAGAAACTGCAGCTTTACAGAATTTGGTAACTGGACAGACATTGGGAAAGTATATCGAGGATATTGAAAATAATGATAACATAGTAGATGAAGAAATTTTATCTAAAGTTGAAGGTTATGTAGAAGAAAGTATAAATACAATTAAAAGTAAATAATGGAATAAAAGCAAACCAACAGGTTTAAAAACGAACCACTAAGTGCTATAATCAGTTTAAAGGCATTAGTGGTTCATTTTTGTATTAAGTGTGAAAATATTGGAACGAAAACAAACCAAGGATTAAAATAGGACCACTAGATAAGGTTGTCATATACCAATTTCAGTCTTGGCATACAACTTGCATTATATATTTCCAAAGGGCTAGAAAGGAGTGAAAATGTATAAGAGAATTAGGTTGCTTTTCAAAAGAAATCGTGACCATATAGCCTATGATATTTTATCAGAGTTTAAGAAACTTGATCTTGGCATTATTTGGATGGAAATATATACCAGAGACTGCTATGTTAAGTTTGAGGTAGATTCTGACGAGATGTACAACGTTATCATGACTAACCTAAAGGAAATTAAGGACTTAGAGTCTATTTCAGAAGTAGATTTAATATCCTTTGAGGCTAGGAATATTCAGATTAATGAGATAGTAAATTTGCTAGGAAAGCTAGTTTTAGTGGTTGATTGTAACGGTATTATTAAGTATTCAAATATAACTAGCGACTTAAAGATTGTAAAAGGTCAGATGTCTGATATTACTGGAAGGCCAATTTCTGAAATAATCGACGACAAGGAATTTGTTTTAGATGTAGTCAATTGTGATAAGGATTATGCTATTAAGGAATTACAAATTGGTGGAGGAAACTACCTTGTAAAGATGTACAACAAAAAGTTCAGGGATTCAGATGCTAGGGGAAAGATTATAGTCTTTGATGATATTACTGAATTTAGCAACTTTACTGATAAAATCCACTACTCAAGTCACATTACCTTTAAAGACCTAATCTATGAAAGTCCTATAATGGAAAGAACTGTAAAAACAGCTATGGAATTTTCTCAAATGGATGTGGAAATCTTAATTACTGGTGAATCTGGAACTGGCAAGGAACTTTTTACTAGGGCTATCCACAACATGAGTAGTAGAAGGGAAAACCCTTTTATAGCAATTAATTGCTCATCTTTACCAGAGCAGCTATTAGAAAGTGAACTATTTGGTTATGAAGATGGATCCTTTACTGGTGCTGTAAAGGGTGGTAAGGCTGGAATATTTGAAAACTGCAAGGGAGGAACAATCTTCCTAGATGAAATTGGAGACATGCCAATACACCTCCAAGCTAAACTCTTAAGGGTTTTACAAGAAAAACGTATAAGAAGAATCGGCGGCAGCAAGGAAATACCAGTAAACTTTAGACTAATATCAGCTACTAACAAAGATCTGAAGGAAAAAATATTAGAAAAGGAATTTAGACTAGATTTATTTTACAGATTAAATACCCTAACTCTACAAATTCCTCCTTTAAGAGACAGAAAGGAAGATATTAGACCTTTAGTCACTTACTTTACAAAAAAATACCTGCCTAATAGAGATGGTGAAATAGTTTATACTGATGCAACTATAAACTCCCTACTCAACTACAAATTTCCTGGCAATGTAAGAGAATTGCAAAATGTCATCATTAGAGCTTTAACAACTTTAAAGGATTCCCAGGTAAAACCACAAGACCTAAAGTTTTATTTTGAGGAAGAAGATGAAGTTGTTGGAGAAAATTTTGACCAAAAGATTGAAAACTATGAGAAAAAGCTAATTCTAGAAGAATTAGAAAAAGGCGGAAGTATAAGAAACACCGCCAAAGAGCTTGGGATAACACATACTAAGCTTATTAATAGGATGAAAAAATATAATATAAAAAAATATGAGGAGTAAATTTATGGAAAAGATTAACGTAAAGCCTAGAGGCTATGCTCTTATACCATTTTTAGTATTCGTACTAGTGTACCTATTATCGGGAGTTATCTTACAAATGCAAGGAGTGGAAATGGCCTTCTATAAAATGCCAGCTCCAGTAGCATCTTTTATAGGTATAATCGTCGCTTTCATAATGTTCTCAGGAACAATTGAAGAAAAATTTGACACATTTGTTGCAGGTTGTGGTGACTCTAATATTATAATTATGTGTTTAATTTACATATTAGCAGGTGCTTTCTCAGCTGTTGCAACTGCTAGTGGTGGTAGAGACGCTGTTGTAAATGCAGGTTTATCAATAGTTCCTCCAAATCTAATCGCTGCAGGTATCTTTATAATTGCAGCTTTCATGTCAACTTCTACAGGAACATCAGTAGGTACAATTTCCGCTTTAGGACTAATAGCAGTTGGTCTTGGAGATGGAGCAGGACTTAACCCAGCTTTAGTACTAGGTGCCCTAGTTGGTGGTTCAATGTTTGGGGACAACTTATCAGTAATATCTGATACAACTATTGCAGCTACAAGAACTCAAAATGTAGATATGAAAGATAAGTTTAGAATGAACTTTAAAATCGCTCTTCCAGCAGCAATAATAACAGTAATTTTACTAGTTATTTTTGGAAGACCTGACGTAACACCAAATATAGAAACAGGTCCTATAGATGTAGTAAAAATACTTCCATACTTATTTGTACTTATTGCTGCCTTAGCAGGAATGAACGTATTCTTAGTACTTACTGGTGGTATAGTATTCTCTGGAATACTTCTACTTATGGAAAATGGATTTAATGTAATAGCATTAGCAGGAGAAATCTATGCAGGTTTTTCAGGAATGTTTGAAATCTTCTTACTATCAATGTTAACAGGTGGTTTATCCTACATGGTAACTAAAGAAGGTGGACTAGAATGGGTTGTACAAAAAATCAAGAAGTCTATTAGGGGACAAAAATCAGCAGAACTTGGTATTTCAGCCCTTGTAGGAGTACTTGATGCAGCAGTAGCAAACAACACAGTAGCTATTATTATTTCAGGTCCAGTAGCTAAGGAAATGTGTAATACTTATGAAGTAGACCCTAGAAGGTCAGCATCCCTTCTTGATACTTTCTCTTGTGTAATGCAAGGTTTCGTTCCTTACGGAGCACAATTATTAATAGCGGCAGGATTTTCAAATGGTGCAGTTAATCCAGTACAAGTAATGCCATTCTTATGGTATCAATTTATCCTAGCTATAGTAGCAATAGCTTCAATTTATATTCCATTTACAAAAGCAAAAGACACTTGGAATTTTGAATATGATGTACCAGAATCAAAAGTTGAAGAAGCTAAACTAAATAGGAAAAACGTAAATGTAAACGACGGAGTGATTAATGCAGACTGGGAAATGAACAATAACAAAGATGTAGTTATAGAAACTGCTCAACCAGTAAGTGGAAAAGTTAATCACAAGTTAGATGGTGAAGACATAACAGTAGTTGAAACAGTAACTGAAGCAGATGGAGAAATTGTGGAAACTACTATTATAGAAGAAAAGAAAAATAAATAGATATAGAAATAGGGGGATATAGTAATGAGTGAAAATTTAAAAGAAAAAGGATTTAATACCAGAGCCATCCATGGAGGTTCATACAGAGATACATTTGGTTCTCTAGGAGTTCCAATTTATCAAACTTCTACATTTGTATTTGAAAATGCAGAACAAGGAGCTGCTAGATTTGCTTTAGAAGAACCAGGATTTATCTATTCAAGATTAGGAAATCCAACTACTAACTCTTTAGAAGAAAAATTAGCTTTATTAGAAGGAGCTGAAGCAGCTGTAGCTACATCTTCAGGTATGGGTGCTATAACTTCTTCAATCTGGCCATTTATAGAAGCAGGAGACCATATTGTAGCAAGTAAAACTCTCTATGGATGTACATTTGCTTACCTAAATCATGGACTATCAAAATTAGGCGTTGAAGTTACCTTTGTAGACGTTTCTGATTTAGAAAATGTAAGAAAAGAACTAAAAGAAAACACTAAAATAGTTTATCTTGAAACACCTGCAAACCCAACTATGACATTAACTGATATAGAAGCAATAGCAAAAATAGCACATGAAGTT
>CAMEGD010000057.1 GCA_945916025.1 uncultured Clostridia bacterium | reverse complement strand
TTAAAGAACGAATTCTATGAGTTAATATTGCTACTTGTACTTGTGTAGATCCAGGATCATTATCATTAATTTTAAACTCATCAATAACTTGTTGTTTTTCTTCCTTAGTAATCATTTTTTTCCTCCATATTTTTTAATATTCACGATATCCTAGTAAGGGCCGAGGTACCTTATACAAAGAAATCGTACCTATATATAGTAACATATACCTAAGAAAATGTATACAAAAAATAGTATACTTTCCTATTGATTTAAGAAACTTTCTATTGTCTCTTCCTCGATAATTTCAATATTTAATTTTAGGGCTTTATCATATTTGGAACCAGGATTTTCTCCCAACAATAAATAATTAGTATTTTTAGAGACAGAACTACTTACTTTTCCACCCTTTGAAATAATTAAATTTTCTAAATCCTTTCTAGAATACTTTTCGAAAGTGCCTGTTATAACAAAGGATTTACCAATTAACTCATTACTAGTTATTAAATCTTTGTACATTATAGTTATACCCAAGTCAAATAGATTTTTTAAGGTTTTTAGAACCTTTTCATTTCTAAAAAAGCTAGATATTGATGCAGCTGTTTTCGGCCCAATATCATTAATTGCATTTAGTTCTTCCTCATTAGCTTCCATTAATTCTTGCAAGTTATTATAATGTTTAGACAAATCAAAAGCAGTTTTTTCTCCTACATTAGGTATACCTAAGGCATAAATAAATCTATTGAAGTCAACAGTTTTGCTCTTCTCAATAGCCTCTAACATATTATTTATTCTTTTCGTTTTAAATCCTTCTAGTTGCGATAAATCCTCCGTAGTGAGTGTATAGAAATCTGTAACTGACTTAATGTTGTGAATTTTTATTAATTGACCAATAGTTTTTTCGCTTAAGCCATCAATATTCATTGCGTTTTTTGATACAAAATGAGTTAGTTTTGCTACTAGTTGTGGTTCGCAAGATAGGGTATTTGTACAGAATAAATGTGCGCCTATTTCTTTTAATTCACTGTTACAAGCTGGACAGTTTGTAGGTTTTTGTATTTCAATAGTTTTATTATAATCATTGACAGCACTTAGAATTTCAGGTATAACATCATTTGATCTTCTAACTAAAACTTCTGAATTAATCTTTATATCCTTTGCTTTAATCATGTTATAGTTATTTAAAGTTGCCCTTGAGATAGTAATTCCATCAAGTTCTATAGGTTCTAAAATTGCTGTTGGAGTTACTTTGGAAGTCCTACCTACATTCCACTCAACATCTATTAACCTTGTATATTGTTCTTGTGCCTCAAATTTATAGGCTATAGCCCACCTAGGAAATTTATTAGTATAGCCTAATTTTTCCCTTAAATCCAAATTGTTAACTTTTATTACTACTCCGTCTATCATATAGTCTAATTTAGATCTTAATTCAGTAATTTCATTAATTTTTTCTATTATTTCTTCCATAGAGTTAGATTTATAATAGTTTTCATTTACATTAAATCCATTTAGTCCCAAGAAGTTTTTAATATCAACATCTGTTAAAAAAGTTTCTTCACTATAATTTATATTATAAAAATAAGTACTGATGTCCCTTTTTCTAATAGTAGAAGTATCTAAATTTCTTATTGCACCGGCAGCTGCATTTCTAGGATTTTTCAAAATATCATCAGGATGAATCTCATTATAATTATTAAACGAAGATATTGGCATGTATGCTTCTCCAATTATTTCAATTTTAGATTTATTAGATATAGTTAGAGGAATATCTGATATCCTTTTTACTTGTTCTGTAATATTTTCTCCAATATAGCCTGTACCTCTAGTAGCAGCAGTAGTTAATATTCCATTTTCATATGTTAAAGATACTGTAAGTCCATCAAATTTCAGCTCTACAACATAATCAATATTATTTAAATCTAATAAAGACTTATTTCTTTTGTCAAAATCCATTAAACCTTCAAAACTTTGAGACTTATCTAAACTGTAAAGTCTTGATAAATGACTATGTTTATCAAATTTTTCAAGTAAAACATCTCCTACTTTTTGTGTAGGTGAATTAGACAAAACAATATTAGTTTTTTTCTCAAGTTCTACTAATTCATCATAAGCCTTGTCATAGGTTGAATCAGATACTTTAGGATTATCTAAAGTATAATAGTTGTAAGCCCATTCATTTAATTGATAAACAAGTTCTCTTATTCTTTGTAAATCAGTCATTTATAACCTCCATTGGAGTAATTGAACCGATAAAAGTTTTTATCTGTCCAGAATCAAAAAGAACAGTGATTAATTGATCTTCATTATCTGGCTTTATTTGTGTTATTAAGCCTCTACCCCATTTTTTATGCTCTATAGTTTGTCCATCTTTGAAAACACTAATATTTTCTCGGATAGTTGGCTTTTCAGAAGGCATATAAGATTTTTTATCAAATTTTTTATGGATATTTAATCTACTAGATTCTCTAGGAATAAACATTTGTTTAGATTCGTTTTTTAGTCTTTCAATACTATTTTCTAATTCCTTAATAAAAATTGAAGGAATTTGTCTTTCACTTTTACCAAATTTAGTTCTTGTTTTAGAAGTTGTTAGGAACAAGTCTTTTTTTGCCCTTGTTATAGCTACATACATAAGTCTTCTTTCCTCTTGTAAATCTTCATCAGACTCAACGTATGAAGATGGGAAAATCCCTTCCTCTAAAGCTACTATAAATACATACTCAAACTCTAACCCCTTAGCAGAATGAATAGTTAAAAGAGATACTGCTTCGTCTTTTTCTTCAGTTTTATCTACATCAGACAATAAAGATATACCAGAAATAAAATCAGAAAGATTTCCTTCTTCATTTTCTTCGTATTGTTTTATTGAGTTTTGGAACTCGTCAATATTGTCTAGTTTAGACTTAGCTTCAATAGTATTTTCTAACTCTAAAATTTTCTTATATTCCACTCTGTCAATTAAAAATTCTAACAAATCATAAATTGTTATATTATTAGATTTCACAATCAAATTATCTATTAGGTTTTTAAAAGAACTTAATTTTGTCATGGACCTTTTATCAAAAAGGTGTTCAAATTCATTCAAATAATTTAAACTATCTAAAAGGGATAGTTCCTTTTCCCTAGATATTAAAGATAGTTTTTCTACTGTAACATCTCCTATTCCTCTTTTTGGAGAGTTAATAATTCTTCTAAGAGAAACATCGTCATTCTGATTAACAATTAGTCTTAAATATGCCAGTAAATCTTTTATTTCTGCCCTGTCATAAAACTTAATTCCGCCAATTACCTTGTAAGTTATATTGTTTTTTATAAGCTGTTCTTCAAAACTTCTACTTAAAGAATTTGACCTATATAAAATAGCTATTTCTTTAGGAGAGACTTCTTTGTTTAGTAAGTCTTTATTTTGCTCTACAACAAATATTGCTTCTTCAATATTTCCTTGGCTTGTGTATAATTTAGGTTTATTTCCACTTGTATTGTCTGTCCAAAGATCTTTTTTTATTCTTTCAATATTGTTTGTTATAACTGTATTGGCAGATTCAAGGATATTTTTAGTAGACCTGTAATTCTGTGAGAGAATAATTCTGCTGGAGTTTTTAAAATCTTTTTCAAAATTTAAGATATTATTAATATTAGCTCCCCTCCACTTATAAATGGATTGATCTGCATCTCCAACTGCTGTTACATTGTTGTGTTTTGATGATAAGAGCTTTATTAATTTATATTGAGTATTATTCGTATCTTGGTATTCATCTACAAATACATATCTAAATCTTTCTTGATAATATCTTCTTATCAAAGTATCATTTTCTAAAAGCTCAATAGTTTTTATTATTAAATCGTCAAAGTCAAAGGCATTATTATTTTCTAGTTTCTCTTGATATAATTCATAAATACTTAAAACTTTTTTATCTATGGGAGAAATAGCAAATTTTTTGAATTCTTCTATACTTACGCCTTCATTTTTAATTCCACTTATACGACCTTGTATATAATTTGGAGAGAAAATTTTTGGATCTAAATCTAATTCTTTAAGACATTCTTTGATTAGTGTTTTTTGATCGCTTGTATCAAAAATAGAAAAGCTTTTTGTATATTTTCCAATATTAAGGTCTCTTCTTAGAATTTTTACACAAATAGAATGGAAGGTTCCAATCCACATTCTATCTACATTAAAATCAATTAATGACATTACTCTTTCTTTCATCTCATTAGCTGCTTTATTTGTAAAAGTAAAGGCCAAAATCTCTTGAGGATTTACCTTAAGTTCTTCTATTAAATATGCAATTTTTGAAGTTACAACTTTTGTTTTCCCGCTACCTGCACCAGCAAGAATAAGCAAGGGCCCATCTGTATTAGTAACAGCTTTTAGCTGTGTTTGATTTAAGTTTTCTAAAATTCTACTCATTTTATCTCCTTCAAATATTATATTAATATAATACCATAAAAAAGAGATAAGTTTAAACTTACCTCTTTCCAAATTTAATATTTATATTTTAAGTTTTAAGCTAATTCCAAAGCTATTTCCATCATTTTTGTAAAGGAGGTTTGTCTATCTTCTGGTGATATTTCTTCTTTACTAACTAATGAATCTGAAACAGTTAATATAGTTAAAGCATTTACTCCTGCTTTAGCTGCATTAGCATATAAAGCATAAGCTTCCATCTCTACACCTAAAACTCCAATATCAGCCCACTTTTGCCATACTTCTGGCTGATCATTATAAAAAATGTCTGAAGAAAGAATATTTCCTACTTTAACTTCATAACCCTTCTTATCAGCAATTTTTTTAGCTTTTTCTAATAAATTAAAAGATGCAATAGCAGAATATGTTCCTGGAAGGTTATATTGAGATGCAAAGTTTGAGTTTGTGCAGGCACCTTGACCTAGGATAATATCATGGATTTTAACATCCTCTTGATAAGAACCACATGATCCTACTCTTATTAGGTTTTCAACATCATAAAAATGAATTAGTTCATATGAGTATATTCCCATAGACGGCATACCCATACCAGTTCCCATAACTGAAATTTCTTTTCCCTTATATGTTCCTGTGTAACCAAACATATTTCTTACAGCGTTAAATTGTTTTACATCTTCTAAATAGGTGTCTGCTATAAACTTTGCCCTTAGTGGGTCACCAGGTAACAAAATAGTCTTCGCAATGTCTCCTTTTTTTGCAGTATTATGTGCAGTTGTCATAAAAAGTCTCCTTACTTAAATTTTTCTCTGAAGACTAAATGTGTGTGTAATAATTTGTGAGCTTTTTCCGAACCAGGATAATCTAAGTATTCATCATATAATTGTTGAATATGTTTGTTATCATGTGCTCTTCTTACTTCTTTATTTCTATCAACATTATGAATAGCTTTCATTCTAGATTCAATAATAGATAAGTCACCATGAATTCTAGGTTGACCTCCCCCGTCAATACAACCACCAGGACAAGCCATAATTTCAATAATATCATAGTCTTTTCTCTTATGTCTTAGATCAGAAAGTATTTTCCTAGCATTTCCTAATCCACTTGCTACAGCAATTTTAAGAACATCTCCATTTATATTAACTTCAGCTTCTTTAATACCCTGTATACCCTTTAAATCTTTAAATTCAACATTATCTAGGTCTTGACCAGTAATCATTTTATAAGCAGTTCTCAAGGCGGATTCAGATACTCCACCTGATGCTCCATAAATAGCCGCTGCACCTGAAGATTCACCCATAGGATTGTCAAATTCAGAATCTTCTAGTTCATTGAAGTCAAGTGAAAAATCTTTTATCATAAAAGCTAGTTCTTTTGTAGTAATAACCCTATCTACATCTGAGATATTATTGTCAAGTCCTAATTCAGGTCTTGCTGATTCATATTTTTTAGCTACACATGGCATTACAGAAACTACAACAATATTTTCTGGGTCTATATTCATTTTTTCTGCAAAGTATGTTTTAGCAATTGCTCCAAACATTTCGTGAGGAGATTTGCAAGTAGATGGAATGTGTAACATATCTGCATAGTTATGTTCTATGAATTTAACCCAACTTGGACAGCAAGAGGTAAGAATTGGAAGATTTCCATTATTAAATCTTTCTACTAATTCATTTGCTTCTTCCATTGTAGTTAAATCTGCAGCAAAATTTGTATCAAATACATAATCAAAACCCATTTCTTTTAGGGCAGTAACCATCTTACCTGTTACAATTGTACCTGGTTCATAGCCAAATTCTTCTCCTAAGGCAACTCTTACTGCAGGAGCAGTTTGAGCTATTACAACTTTAGTAGGATCTATTAATGCATTGTATACCTTATCTACACAACTAGTTTCAACTAAGGCTCCAGTAGGACATACAGCTAAACATTGGCCACAGAAAGTACAATTTGTTTCATAGATTGGTTTTTCATATTGAGTACCTACAACAGTGCTAAATCCTCTACCTATATCAGTTAATGTACCAACTGTTTGAACTTCAGTACACATTGTTTCACATCTTTTACAAAGAATACATTTATTTGGGTCCCTGATGATAGATCGACTTGAGTCATCTATTGGAGTGTAGTTTTCTTCACCTTTAAATCTAATTTCTCTTACATGGTTATCTGCAGCTAATTTTTGTAGTTCACAATCGCCATTTTTACTACAGGTTAAACAATCTTTTGGGTGGTCTGAAAGTAGTAGTTCGATATTAGTTCTTCTTGAATGAACCACTCTCATAGTGTCGGTTTTAATTTCCATCCCTGATTTTACTAAAGTACCGCAAGCTGGAATCATATTACCTTTTTTTACATCTTCCACCATACATACTCTACAGTTAGCATCTTGATTAATAAATCCTAAGTCATGAAGGTCAAGGTGACATAAGGTGGGAATATCAAAACCTGCTTTCTTGCATGCTTCTAAAACTGTAGATCCTTCTTGTATTTCAACATCTTTTTTATTTATTTTTAAACTAATCATTAGTTCCTCCTATAGCAATTTGATTGCTTTTACAGGACAAATATCTGCACAAGCACCACACTTAATACATTCATCTGAATTAATTGTATGTTTGCTTTTAACAGAGCCTGAAATGCAATTCACAGGACAATGTCTTTTACATTTTGTACAACCTATACAATTATCTTCTATTATATAATTCATTAGAGCCTCACATGATCCAGCCGGACATTTCTTGTCGAAAATATGAGCTTTATATTCATCTTTAAAATATTTTAGGGTTGAAATAACTGGATTACATGAAGTTTGCCCAAGACCACATAGAGAAGTATCAGTTATGACTTTACTTAAACTTTCTAACTTTTCTATATCATCTATTTCTCCATGGCCATTAATTATTCTCTCAAGAATCTCTAAGACTCTTTTATTTCCTATTCTGCAAGGTGTACATTTACCACAAGATTCATCAACCGTAAATTCTAAGAAGAATTTTGCAATATCAACCATACAATCAGTCTCATCCATTACTACTAATCCGCCAGACCCCATTATTGAACCTAACTCTGACAAAGCTTCAAAGTCTACAGTTGCATTCAAGTGTTCTTTTGGTATACACCCCCCAGAAGGACCACCAGTTTGAACAGCTTTAAATTCTTTACCTTCTGGAATTCCTCCACCTATTTCATAAATTATTGTATTTAAATCTACTCCCATTGGAATTTCTATCAAACCTGTATTATTTATTTTTCCACCAAGAGCAAATACTTTCGTTCCTGGAGATTGTTCTGTTCCAATAGATTTAAACCATTCTGCACCTTTTTGCATAATTATACTTACGTTAGCAAGGGTTTCAACATTATTTATTATAGTAGGTTTGCCCCATAGACCTTTATGAGCAGTTCTTTCAACTTTTAGTCTAGGCATTCCTCTTTTACCTTCCATCGACTCCATTAAAGCTGTACCTTCTCCGCAGACAAAAGCTCCAGCCCCAAGTCTTATTTCTATATCGAAAGAGAAGTCAGAGCCTAGAATATTATTACCTAATACTCCGAGTTTTTTTGCTTGTTCTATAGCAACTATAAGTCTTTCTACTGCTATAGGGTATTCTGCTCTAACATAAATATATCCCTTGTTTGCTCCAATTGCGTATCCACAAGTAGCCATAGCTTCTAACACAGAGTGTGGATCTCCTTCAAGGATTGACCTGTCCATAAATGCACCTGGATCACCTTCATCAGCATTACAAATAACGTATTTTTGGTCTGAGTCATATTTATAAGCTGTTTCCCATTTCAATCCAGTTAAAAAACCTGCACCACCTCTACCTCTTAGTTTAGAATCCTTAATTATATTTATAACATCCATTTGTGAATATTCTCCACTTACCATTTTTCCAAGTTGGATATATCCACCCATAGCTATATATTCATTAATGTTACCTGGGTCTATAAGACCACAATTTCTTAAAGCTACTCTAGTTTGATGTTTATAAAAAGATACCTCTCCTACTGGCTTTACTCTGTCATCTACTAAAGACTCTTTAAACAAAAGATCTCTACATATTATTCCATTTACTATATGTTTATCTACAATGGTCTCCATATCTTTAATTTCTAAATGGCTGTAAAAAGCTCCCTCTGGATAAATCACAATATTCGGCCCAGATTCACATAGTCCGAAACATCCAGTAAATACAGTAGTTGTATTATTTTCTAGTCCTTTTTCTTTAATCAATCTATTTAATTCTATTGATAAAGCTTCTGACTCACAAGAATGGCAACCTGTTCCTCCACATATCATAATATGATGCTCATTGTGCTTAATACTTTCATTTATAAAATCATCGTGAACAATATCTAATAGCCTTAGGGCTACTTTACCATAAGATACTTCTTGAAGTTCTTTTAATTCATTAAATGTAATCATTAATTAACCTCTGTTTCTATATTCATCAATGATACCTTTGATATCATCTTTTTTTAATCTTCCGTGTACATCTTTATTAACACTTACCAAAGGGGCTAAACCGCATGCCCCGATCCTGCTAGTTTC
>CAMEGD010000056.1 GCA_945916025.1 uncultured Clostridia bacterium | reverse complement strand
TACAGAAGAGGAATTAACAGTAATAGTTAAGGAAGTTCTTGAAAAAGGTGGATATACATCTATGAAAGATATGGGTAATATCATGAAAGATACTATGCCACTAGTTCAAGGTAAAGCTGACGGAAATATGGTTAATAAAATCGTTAAGAACCTTTTAGCGTAAAATCTTCAAGTAGACGCAGGATATTTTGTCCTGCGTTTTTTTGTTGAAAAAAATTTGACAAGGCCTTTATAATTGTTTATACTGTATATAAATAATATGAACAGTATGAACGGACAAAAGGGAGTTGAATATGGAAATAATTATTAGTAATGCCTCAGAACTTCCAATTTATGAACAAATTTATAACCAAATTAAGGAAGGAATCCTTGTAGGTACCCTTGAAAAAGATAGACCCCTTCCTTCCATTAGATCCTTAGCCAAGGATTTAAAGATTAGTGTTATAACAACAAAAAGAGCCTATGATGAACTAGAACGAGATGGGTTTATCTATACAGTTGCTTCTAAGGGGTCCTTTGTAAAGGGGACAGACCTAAATATAATTAGAGAAGAATACTTAAAAAAATTAGAGTCTTCTCTAAGTGAGGCTAGGGATTATGGAAATTTTGCAGGACTAAAAAATGAAGAGATGATAGAAATATTTAAATTTATTTTGGAGGATAAATAAATGGATAAGGCTATTAGCATTAAAGATATGAGTATGACTTTAACAAGTTATGTAGTTGGACAAAAGGATTTTCAGCTTAAGGATATAAATTTAGAAATAAAAAAGGGAACTATTGTAGGACTAATTGGGAAAAACGGGGCAGGAAAAACTACCTTAATAAATACTATTATGAATATTTATAAGGCAGATGAAGGTAAGATAGAAGTTTTAGGTGTAGACAATACTTCTAAAGAATTTGTAGATACAAAAAATAATATAGGAGTAGTTCTAGAGGAACTAGGCATATATGAATCCTTTAATATAGAAAATGTAAATAAGTTAATGGGATATGCCTACAAAAATTGGGATAAGGAATACTTTTTCAATTTATTAGATAGGTTTGAGGCTAAGTCCTTTAAGGCTATTAAAGAATTTTCAACTGGTATGAAAAAGAAGCTAGCCTTAGCAATAGCCCTTGGCCATAAGCCAGACTTACTTATCTTAGATGAACCTACAGCAAACTTAGATCCTTTCGCTAGGGAAGAAATTATAGATTATATTTATGACTATACTAGGGAAGAAGAAAGGACTGTATTAATTTCCTCCCATATTCTAAGTGATTTAGAAAAGATTTGTGATTATGTAGTTTATATAGATAAGGGTGAAATTAAACTCAATGAGGAAAAGGATAAGTTACTAGAAAGGTTCGCTATTATTAGAGTAGGAAAGGAAGATTTAGATAAAATTCCGAAAGAAATAATAATTAGTCAAGAAGACCAAAAATACTATCAGGAACTATTAGTTACTACTGAAAATTTACCTAAAGAATTTAAAAGAGAGTTTGTAACCCTAGATGAAATAATTGTAAAATTAATGAGGTCAGGATACTATGAAAGCAATACTTTATAGGGATATTTTAAGAAACAAGGATTTATTTTTAGGAGCCTTAATATTAATTATAGCTGAGAGTCTTTTAGATAGCATTTTTTCCTATTTATATTTTGCCTTTCTTTTATTTTCTAACAAGAGGATGAAATATGACATCTACGGAGAAATAAATTCAGAGCAAAAGAGATTTAAGTTAATGCCTCTAACAAAATTAGACTATATAAAGGAATACTACCTATTCACCATAATATATTCGACTTATATAGTTTTAACAAAAATAATAACAATTTTAATATTCAATGATTCAACTATATTATTTATTTATGTTGTAAAATACAGTATCTTTTTACTTGGGATTATTGGGCTATTTGCAGTATGGAAATTTACCAGTTCAGGATTTATGGATAAGACAATATATGAAGGCATGTATATGACCTTTGCAGCATGTTTTGCCTTATATGGCCTAATTTCAATCATATATCCAAAGGTTGATTTTACCATAACAGGTGTAATTTCAATTGTAGGATTTATAGGGTCCTACCTATATTTAAAAAATAATGAGGAGAAGTGTAATGAAAGCTCTTTTATATAGGAATATTTTAGGGAACAAGGTTGCTATATTTTGGATAATAATGATAATAATAATGAGTATATTAGGTGTTTTTGTTAAAGGTAATACTCTATTTTTCTACTTCTACTTGTTAGTAATTAGGAGTCAGATTGTATATACTGATGAAAAACCCATTAATGAAGAACATAAAAGATTTATGCTAATGCCTATCTCTAAAGTTGATTACATTAAGGAATACTTTTTATCCATTATAATATATATTACTTTAATTTTAGCAATAAACATTTCATTAACATTTCTACTTGGAAAATCCTTTGAAAGATTGCCTATGTTACTTAAGCTAGTTATAAATCTACTGGGTATTAATGGGATGTTAAGTATCATTCTATTTGGAAGTCCAGGTTTTATTGATGGTTCTTTAAAAAAGGCCATTTATTCTGCGGGAGCAATTATCTTTGCCCTATATGTAATTTTTAAAATTACATATGGTAATCCTGAAAGTATGGATGACTTTATTGTAGAAAGTATCATCTTAATTATTTGGCCTTTACTATCATACATTTATTTAATTAAGAAAGAAGGTGAAAAAAAGTGAAAGGACTAGTATTAAAGGATTTTTCTTTAACTTGGGTATTTTATTTAGGGGTGTTTTCCTTATTTTATTTAGGATTTTTTGTAAGTTTTTTTGGCCATGTACTTATAGCTTTTTATATACTTTATTATTATATATATCTTAGATCAAAGGACAGGGAGTCTGGATTTGATATAAGAGTAAGGTTTTTGCCAATACCTGTATACAAGATATTTTTAAGTAGAGTAGTAACTACAAGTATATTTATGATATTCACAACCCTAGTTTCTTCCTTAGTTATGGGGAGTAACTTTTATATGGAACTTAATGTATATAAAAACATATCTGGAAATGGTATGTTTTGGATTACACTACTAAAGTATGTAATTTCAGATTTTGTATTTTTAATTTTAATATCCCTTCATTACTTTTATGTATTAAAAAATAAAAGATTTAGAAGAATAAAAATATGGAAGTTTTCATTGCCCAATAATTATAATTATATAGTACCAGCTATTTTTGGTTTTTTAATTGGAATCTCTGGAAATAACCTAACAGAAATAATAATATCTGTTCTACCTAATGTAAATTTCCTTACAACTCTAAAATTCTCAGTCCTATTATCTGGGGTAGCTGTATTTGTTATATTTAACCTAGGGAAAAGCTTGTATA
Source organism: uncultured Clostridia bacterium (assembly GCA_945916025.1). Classification (GTDB taxonomy): domain Bacteria; phylum Bacillota; class Clostridia; order Tissierellales; family Peptoniphilaceae; genus Neofamilia. The sequence continues at coordinate 5,829 of CAMEGD010000056.1, read as the reverse complement.
ATGAAAATTGACCTTGGGGTCATTTTAGTACTATAAATAGTGTAAGAAAGAGAAAACTCTTACTTGTATTATTTTTTGTATAATCTTTTCCAAAGCTTTGATATAATTGATTTAATAAAATTTTTGGAGTGACATTATGAATTATAAAGAAAGTGTTGATTTTATTTCATCAACTTATAAATTTGGGAAAAAACTAGGGCTAGAAAATATCTCTAGACTACTAAATAGACTTGGCAATCCTCAAGACTCAATGAAAATTATCCATGTTGCAGGTACAAATGGGAAAGGATCTACTTGTTCAATTTTTTCTTCAATCTTAGTTGAAGAGGGTTACAAGATTGGCCTATATACCTCTCCCTATCTAGAAGTTTTTAATGAAAGGTTTAGGATAAACAATGAGAATGCCAGTGATGACATTATAGCTAAGGCAACTACACTAGTTAGATCAGAAATCGAAAAAATGATGGAAGAAGGTTACGACTGCCCAAGTGAATTTGAGGTTACTACAGCTGTTGGTTTTGTGATTTTTCAATTAGAAGAAGTGGAAGTAGTGGTTTTAGAAGTTGGACTTGGGGGTCGACTTGATGCTACTAATGTTGTAAAAAATCCTCTTGTAACTATAATAACTTCTATATCCGAGGACCATGTGGAGTACTTAGGTAATACCCTTGGTGAAATTGCTTCTGAAAAGGCAGGTATTATTAAAGAAAATAGACCACTTGTTTTATACCCTCAGGACCAGGAAGCTGATTTAGTAATTAGACAAAGAGCCAAAGAACTAGCTGCTCGAATTTATGATGTGGATTTTTCAAATAGAAGGATTGTTTCTAATTCTTTAGAGGGTCAAGTATTTTCCCTTGAGATTTTAGGACATACTTATACTAACTTAGAAATGACTATACTAGGAGACCACCAAATTAATAACGCAACTACTGCTCTAACTGCAATAGAAGTTCTAAAGGAAGAGAATTTATTAGAAGTTTCTGAGGAAGGAATAAGAGAAGGACTTAAGAAAGCAAAGTGGGCTGGAAGGTTTGAAGTCATGAAGAAAAATCCTCTAATAATTATCGATGGAGCTCATAATTTAGGTGGGGCTGAAGTCTTTTCTAATTCCATAAAAACTTATCTTTCAGATTATGAAATCACTTTGGTTTTAGGGATTCTTTCTGATAAGGACTACATGGGGGTTTTAGACTTACTACTTCCTCTTTCAGATAAGATAGTTACCCTGACCCCAGATTCCCCAAGGGCCTTAAAGGCAGAAGATTTAGCTAATCTTATTTTAGAAAAGAATAAGATGGCCGTTTCTGCATCAAATGTGAAGGAATCCTATGATATTGCCCTTGATGTTACTGATAAAGAAAAGGGAGTAATATTGTATGCAGGGTCTTTATATATGATAGGTGAAGTCAGGACTTTTTTAAGAAACTTATAATATTAATTTTAAGCCAGGGAGCACTCTAATGTCCTTGGCTTTTTTCTATATTGTACTTAAAAGATTTTACATTATCGTATATAATAATAAAGGACTTTATTATTTAATAAATATGGTTTATAATATATACAGAACAACAGTTCGGAAAGGTGACAAATGAAAGTAAAATTTATTAATAAAAGCAAAAACCCCCTGCCTAGTTATGAAACTAGTGGCTCAGCAGGAATGGACGTTAGGGCATTTTTAGATAAAGAATTAATACTTAAGCCAATGCAAAGGGTTTTAGTTCCAACTGGCCTATACTGTGAAATTGAAAAAGGTTATGAAATTCAAGTTAGGGCCAGAAGTGGCCTTGCCCTTAAAAAGGGAATCTCTTTAGTAAATGGCATAGGAACCATAGACTCAGACTATAGGGGAGAAATAGGCATTATACTTATAAATCTTGGACAAGAAGATTTTGTAATAAATAATGGAGATAGGATAGCCCAACTTGTAGTAACAAGATACGAACAAGTAGAAATTATTGAAGTAGAAGATATATCTGAAACTGATAGAAGTTCTGGTGGTTTTGGGTCAAGTGGTATAAAGTAAATGGCAAATGGAAAGACTAGAAAAACTAGAAAGAGAAAATCAAATATATCCTTTGAGATAAATAACCCTACTAGGTTAGGCTTATTTATAGTGTCTATTTTTCTTATTTTGTGCTTTTTATCTAGCAATATGGGAAGACTGGGGCTTCTTGTAAATGATGCTTTTTATTTTCTTTTAGGTAATGGCCATATTATTTTACCTATTTTATTAATCTTTATTGGGATAAATTCTTACCTAAATTCAATCGAAACGTCAGACTTGTTTTTAGTAGGATCTGCCATATTGTTTTTACTTGTGTCTGTATCTTTTTTTGATTCAATTTCTACAAGCCCAGGAATAATTGAAAATAGGTTTTCTTTTTCAAATAATCCTAGGTCCTTAGGAATAAATGGGGGGATTTTAGGAGCACTAATTAATTATGCCCTTATTCCTATTATTGGTGAATTAGGCCTCTACTTATTGTTAGTGATACTATTTTTAATATCTGTTTTTGTATTTTTTAATTTAGATTATGAAGAAATTGGAAAGAACATTTCCAAAGGTTTTGAGTTTTTAGGATTAAAAATCTCAGGATTATTTAATTTTACAAAAAACAAGGCTAAGAATCTTAAGGAAAGACAAATAAAAATGTCAAATAGAAACATAGAACAAGAGAAGATGAATTTAGAGCCTAGTCCAAGGATAAGAATCAATGGCAATAAACTAATCGATAGTTTTGATGCTTTTGAAGATGCTGGCAAAGTCCCTCTTAGGATAAATGACTCTAGCAACCAGTCCTCAGATGAAGAATTTAAGAGCTACTATATAGAAAAAGATGAAATCAACAAAAAAGAATTAGAGGAAAAGGAAAAGATTTCTAAGGTGACATCAGTTGATAAAATTTCAATCCAAAAGGAAGTTGAAGAAAATCAACCTAAACCAAAATATGAGTTTCCTCCGATTTCCCTTTTAAACAAAAGAAGGGAAAGGAACAAAATTGATAAAGATGAAATCTATGAAAACAGTAAGATAATTGAAGAAACAATGGCAAACTTTGGAATTGATGCTAGGGTTTCCCAAGTAAATTCTGGACCTACAGTAACTTGTTATGAACTTGTGCCAGCTCAAAATGTAAAACTAAGCAGGATAGTATCCCTTGCAGATAACTTATCCTTTAGTTTGGCATCTTCTGATATAAGAATAGAAGCACCAATACCTGGAAAAACAGCAGTGGGAATTGAAGTTCCAAACAAGGAAAAATCTATGGTATCTTTGGAAGAGGTCATTAATTCTAAAACTTTCAAGGAAAATAAGTCAGATTTACCATTAGTATTGGGTAAAGATACTGAAGGAGATATTATTATTTCTGCCATAGATGAAATGCCTCACTTGCTAGTTGCTGGAGCTACAGGTTCAGGAAAGTCAGTTTGTATAAATTCTATAATTATTTCCTTACTTTATAAAACTAGTCCAGATGACTTAAGGATGATTTTAATAGATCCAAAAATTGTAGAACTTGGGGTTTATAATGCAATACCACATTTATTAATACCAGTGGTAACAAATCCTAAGAAGGCAGCATCAACTTTAGCTTGGGCTGTTGAAGAGATGGAAAGAAGATATAAGACCTTTGCTGAAAATTATGTAAAGGACATTACAAACTATAATAAGAAAATGGCTGGAACTGGTGAAAAAATGACCAAGATAGTAATAATAATAGACGAGTTAGCAGACCTTATGATGGTTGCATCTAACGAAGTTGAAGATTACATTGCCAGACTTGCCCAAATGGCTAGAGCTGCAGGCATGCATCTTATTTTAGCTACACAAAGGCCTTCTGTAGATGTAATCACTGGTACTATTAAGGCTAACATTCCATCTAGGATTTCCTTTGCTGTTTCATCCCAAGTAGATTCTAGGACTATCTTAGATTCTTCGGGTGCTGAAAAATTACTTGGTAAGGGTGACATGTTATTTTATCCATCTTTTTATTCTAAGCCAACGAGAATCCAGGGATGTTTTGTTTCTCAGGGAGAAGTGGATAGGGTAATTGAATTTTTTAATTCTAAGAACTACCAAGTTGATGTTAGTGATGAAATCATTGAAGAAATAAATAACGTAGATTCAAACAAAAAGTTAGATGCAGATCCTTTAATGATGGAGGCTCTTAAACTAGTGGTTTATGATGAACAGGCTTCAATTTCATATTTGCAGAGAAAATTAGCCATAGGATATTCAAGAGCAGCTAGGATTGTGGACCAATTAGAAGAACTAGGTTATGTAGGCCCAAGCAGAGGTTCAAAGCCAAGGGATATTAATATAAGCGAGGAAGAATATTTGCAACTGTTAGGAGAAGATTTTGACTAAGAAAAATGTATATTTTACAACCTTAGGTTGTTCAAAAAATGACGTAGATACTAATGTCATGAGGACTATTTTAGAAAAGAAAGACTATAATTCAGTATATTCACCTGATGAGTCAGATATTATAGTTATAAACACTTGTGGCTTTATAGAGGCTGCTAAGGAAGAATCTATAAATGAGATTTTCGACATGGTAGCGTATAAAGAAAATAGTGACAGAAAAATTTTAGTAAGTGGTTGTCTTGCTCAAAGATATTCTGAGGAACTTTTAGAACAAATACCTGAAATTGATGGAATTTTAGGAACAGGTCAAATAAAAAATATAGAAGAATATATTTCTAAAATAAATGATGGAAGTAGAGTTAATGAAACTGGAAATATTGACGCAGAAATCGAAGAGGGAATATTTAAGGACTCTGTAGACCCAACTGAATATGTGAAGATATCTGAAGGTTGCAATAATTTTTGCAGTTACTGTATTATACCAAAATTAAGGGGGAGAAACAGAAGTAGAAAAATTGAAAACATCTATAAAGAAGTAGAAAATTTAGCTAAAAGAGGCACTAAAGAAGTGGTCTTAATAGCTCAAAATACTACAGACTATGGAATTGACAACTATAAGGAATTTTCTCTATCAAAGCTTTTAGATAAGTTAGAAGAAATTAAAGAATTAAAGTGGATAAGAGTTTTATACCTATATCCAGATAATTTTACAGATGAATTAATTAGGTCTTTTAAAAATAACAAGAAACTTTTACCTTATGTGGATATACCTCTTCAGCATGTAAATGATCAAGTTCTTAAAAATATGAATAGGTCCACTAATAAAGAAGATATTTTAAAATTAATAAAAAAATTAAGGGAAGAAATCCCTGGAATAATTATTAGATCTACCTTTATAGTAGGTTTTCCTGGGGAAAGTGAAGAAGAGTTTGAAGAACTAATTGAATTTCTAAAGAAAGTAAAATTAGATAGGGTAGGAGTCTTTAAATACTCTAAGGAAGAAGACACTTTAGCCTATTCTATGGAAGGCCATATAGATGAAGAAGAAAAGGACAGACGTCTTGAGAGAATTATGACTGTTCAAGAAGAAATATCTTCAATGAATATGGAAAGACATCTTGGAAAAATTTTGGATGTATTAGTAGAAGAAGTCGGAGATGACTTTATTATAGGAAGGTCTTATATGGACTCTCCTGAAATAGACGGTGTAGTTTATATTAACAAGGGGGATGCAGACTTAGAGACTGGAGACCTAGTTAAGGTTAATATAGTAGATGTAATGGAACATGATATGATAGGTGACTTTTATGAATTTAGCAAATAAAATAACATTATTTAGGTTTTTTATGGTACCAGTTTTTATGGTTTTGATGTATGTATTACCTAGTACCAGCCCACTACCTATGATTGTTTTTGCTACAGCAGCCTTAAGTGATGCTGTTGATGGCTACGTAGCT
>CAMEGD010000055.1 GCA_945916025.1 uncultured Clostridia bacterium | reverse complement strand
CCCTAAGTCTTTCATCATCTGTATCAAAACCTAAAGCTCCAGCTAATAAGGCCTTGTCAGTTCCATGTCCCTTATAGGTTTCTGCAAAGGATCCATGAAGCTGAAATTCAATCTCATTAAAGTCAGGTTTTGATATATTTTTTGCAGTTCTTGCTATTCTACATGCACCAGCAGTATGGGAGCTGGAAGGCCCAATCATCACTGGTCCAATTATATCAAAAACTTTATAATCTCTCATCTAATCTACCTCCACCTCTATTATTATAACCCAAGAGAATTTTTTATCAATGCTTTCTAGGTAGATTTTTTCTGCTGTATCCTTGATAAATATTGAGTTAAAAACCTCTAAGTTAGTAGATTGCCCATTTAAACTGAATTTAATATTTCCTTCTGGAATAAAAATAAATTTAATTCCTGACCTATCAAAATTAAACACAGTTTTATTTGAAATTGATTCCGTTCTATAAGTTGCCGTGTAACCTTTTTTTATTATTAAATTAAAGTCCCTAGCTTCAGATAGAGAAGCTGTATCATCTGCCCCATCAAAATAAAGTATTTCAAATGGTTTTAGGGTAAGGTCCTTTCCATTATGCCTTAGTCTAAAGTCCTTATTTAAAGGTGTAATGTACCTTTGGTAACCGCTAAAGTCTGAAAATTGACTTTCTTCATTTGGACAAGTTGCTGATGAAATTCTAAATATAAAATCCCTATTTTCTAAGGATGCTGTCTCAGGATAAATAAGAAGCTGTGTCGTCTCTCCTCCTGACCAGTTTTTTGTAATATAGTCATTTTTTGTAAGAATATTTATAGTCATAAAAATTGCCTCCACTAGTAAAATTTTACCCTTGGAGACAATTAATAATCAATTTGAATACATTATTTACTTGTATATTTCTTGGTTGCCACTTCGTAAAAATTCATGTTCATAAGTTGCTTCTACAATTTGCAAATAAGCCCAATGATTTTTAATATCAGAAAAACCTGTAATGTTGTGTTCTCTAATATATTTTTCATCGGCAACCCTATTAAGCATCCTGTTTATTATAGTAGCAGCTTCAGCCCTTGTTACATTTAAAGTTGGGCCGAAGGTTCCATCTGGATATCCCTCCATAATTCCTGCTGTTGCAACCTTAATAATATCTCCACTTGCCCAGTAATTTTCTTTTAAATCAGGGTAAGTGATAAGTTCTGCCCTAGAAAGGTTGTTTATTCTAGAAACTATAGTTGCAAACTCTGCCCTAGTAATCTTGTATTGTGGCTTAAACAAACCATTTTCATAGCCCTTCATAATTCCTTGTTCACTTAAGTGGGCTATATATTTTGTATACCATTTTCCAGATTCCACATCTGAAAAACTAGAAGTCCTATCAGTTACTTCCCCATTTGCAATAATTCTAGAAAGGATTGTTGCTGCTTCTGCTCTAGTAATTGAATTTTTAGGAAGGAAGGTTCCTTCTGGATAACCATTCATAAAAGGTGCATGTAATGATGTCATAGAGTATTTTGACCTAGTATCTAAGTACAATCTTTCAAAGAAGTTGTACATTTCTTGGATAGTGCCACCTTCAATTCCCATTAAAAGTTCCATTTGGGCAACTTGTAATTTATATTCTTCAACTAGTCTATTGACCCTGTCTTCATATCCAAATTCCTTTAAGGCTTTAATAACACTGTCTAGACCTGCCTGGTTCATAGTAGTTTCATCTACATACTTAAGGATTTTTGTCTTGTATACATTTCCATTTCCATCTAAAGATGAAATAGTAATATTAGAAGTTAGACCATCTGGCACCCTAAATCTAAAGTTTCCTTTTTCGTCTACACTTACACTTTCAACTTGGTCAAGATACCTCGCTTGGAGAGTGTTACCTGGGCTTGTCTTTCCCTCAATTTCTGAAACAAAGTCTGCATAAATATCACCAGTTTTAGTAAGAAGGACTTGTTCTACTGGAGCTGAGTTATATATTTTAGACTTTGATTTTTGAGATATCTCGTAATATTTTGATTCAGAATCTTGAATTTGATTTTTTAATTGGTAGGCTACAATTACCCTATTTAGTATAGTAGATCCTTCTTCCAATTTGTCATTGATTTTTGCCTTAATGATTACTGAAAATTCACTTTTCCCTTTTAATGCTGCTGTGTCAGTTACCTTAACTGTCAAAAATCCATATCTTCCCTCTTCATTAGGATTACTTGTAATATCAACCCTGTCTTTTACTTGTTCTACACCTACAAAATTGGAACTGACATAGTCGAGACCTTCTGAAAATCTGTAAGTTAGGTGCATTGTTTGGTAGTCTTCTAGGGGACCTTCAAACCTAATATTTAGTTTATAGGTTACTTCCTCCCCCCTTACAAAATCTTTGCTAGCAGGCTCTTCTAAAGTGACAAATAAGTTTTCCCTTGCGTAGGAAATCGTATTACCTGTTACTACTATTAAAAGGGCAAGTAGCAAAATAAGTATTTTTTTGTTCATTGAAAATTCCTCCTATAATTATCCTCCATATATAACATTATATAATAAAAAACCAAATTTTTATATTTTTTTCAATAATTTCATATAAATGTAAAATAACTCATGTATAATGGGTATTATTGAAATAGAACCAGTAATCTAAATGGAGGTATGACGTGGAGAAAATTATAAAGATAGAAGGTATGTCTTGTGGTCATTGTAAAGCTACAGTGGAAAAAGCCCTAGCATCTCTTCCAGAAGTTGACACTGTAACAGTTAGCTTAGAAGAAAAATCAGCTAAGGTAAATGTCCTAAACACAACTACTGACGAAATACTTAAAAATGCAGTAGAAGAAAAGGGCTACCAAGTAATATCAATTTCATAAAATTTTATTAAAGACTAGAAAATGAAACTAGTCTTTTTTCTTTTAATATTTTTTATGTAAATTTTGTTACTTTTCTGTCATAGCTTTAAGTTGATTTGTGATAAAATTATTATATTATGTCAATAGAGGATATTATGAAGAAGAAATTTGTAGCACTGCTAACTTTATCTTTGTTAGTCTTATTAACAGCATGCGGACCTAATACTATGGCATACTTAGAAAAGATGAATGAAGCAGCCAACTGGAAAGCTAGTAAAGAAACTATGTAAGTATTTTAAATAAGCTCTGAAAGTGGCTTATTTTTTTACAATAAAAACCCAACTAGTTTGAAATTAACTTTCAAGTTAGTTGGGTTTTAGTCTTTTATATATTCTTTGTACTTTTCTAAAGCCTCTACATTAGCATCATTAAGTCCACTAAGGTGGCGTTTGTTTTTGGTTTTTTCAAATTTTCTAATTCTATTTATAGTTTCTTTAAAGGAAATAATTTCGTATTCTAGTTCCTTTGCAGAGATCCTAGTGGCTCCCTTCCCTAGAATTATATCTTGTTCTAGTTTGTCAGAGGTGGCCACTCGAATTTTCTTTTTTGTTCCATATTTTTCTACTGACCTTTCTATAAAGTGGTCAGCAGTTTCTAGTTCTTTAGTATAGACAGTTATTAGTTTGTTATCTACAATAACCTGCCTATCACTTTTTACATTATAAGAATCAAAAACCAGGATCAGGCCTTCCCTTGTATAAGCCTTGTACTCCACTAATATTTCTGTAAGGAGCCTTCTAGATTCTTCTAATTCAGTAGATGTAGTGTCTTTTAAATAATCCCAAGAGTTTATTATATTGTAGCCATCTATAAAAAGAAGTTCCTTATATTTTCTTATTTCTCTGTCTAATAATATCATAGATTAGTATAGCCGCTGATGCTGATGCATTCAATGAAGGAATTTTTCCATACATTGGTATTTTTACTAGTACATCGCACTTTTTACCAATTAGTGGACTTATTCCCTTGTCCTCTCCTCCAATTACTAGGCCTATTGGACCTGTTAAGTCTGTATCGTAATACATTCCTTGTCCATCCATGTCAGCCCCATAAATCCAAAGACCGTTTTTTTGAAGTTCTTCTATAGTCCTGGCAATATTAGTAACTTGGGCTACTTTCATGTGTTCTACTGCACCAGCTGATGTCTTGTAGACTGTTTTGTTTATCATAGCTGACCTTCTCTTTGGAATAATAACTCCATGGGCTCCAGCAATTTCTGCTGTCCTAATAATTGCACCTAGGTTTTGGGTATCTTCTATTGAGTCCAAAACTATAACAAAGGGATCTTCTTCCCTTTCTTTTGCTAAGTCCAAAATTTCCTCTATTTTAGAATATTGAAAGTCCGTAGCAAGGGCTACTATTCCTTGGTGATTTTTTGTACCTGCCATAGACTCTAGCTTTTTCTCGTCAGTTCTTGAAACTACGATTTTTTTGTCTTTGGCTTCTTGTAATATTTTTCTCATGGATCCTTCGTTTGAGCCCTTTTGGATATAGATTTTATCTACGTCTCCTGATTTTAGGACTTCATAAACTGGATTTCTGCCGTATATATAACTTTCTTTCATTATAATCCTCTAAACTTTTCTCTTACTTCAGTCATTTTTCCACAGGTCATTTTTCCCTCTGGACATGGACCTGATACACAACCTGGTCCAACATTTGAAAATAAAGCTGGGTAAATATTTTTTACTAATTTTAACATTTCTGTGGCCATTTCTCTAATTTCCCATTGGGCCCTGTTACAACACCTTACTGTAAAAAAGTGAATAAGGCTTCTTGCGTTCATAGTTATTACTATTTTAGTTTCACAGGCATTTGGAAATACGTATCTGGCATCTTCTATGGAGATTTTTTCTGCCTGACTTTTTGCCTTTTTTTCACTGTAACCTAAATCTAGCATTTCCCTGTAGTTTTTTTCATAAAGGCAATCTACAAGTTTTAGGTAAACTTCTTTGTCAGCCTCCATAGCCTCTACAAAGATTTTCTTAGCTTGTTCATTTTCCTCTATTGCTGGAGGGATAATGTACTGAAAGTCCTCTAGTTTTACATATCTTTGGGACTGTTGTGAATAAGATGCAAGTCTGTGTCTAACTAGTTGGTGAGTAAGTGTTCTAGACACTCCCTCTACTGCAAAGGTAAAGGAAACGTGCTCAATAGGACTATAATGTCCTAAATCAGAAAGCATCTTTACGTACTTTCCAATAGTTTCTTGGTCTAAAGTCTCCTTTATTTCATCTACCCCAACTGGAGAATAACAAAGTTTTCCAGCTTGTGCTATGGTCATCTCAGCGTCTTTAGTATAATTTAGTAGTTCAACTTTCATTTTTGGACCCCAATTCATAAATTTCAATAATTCTATCTTCATTTCCTAACAGATAATGGTAGCCAAACAAAGCCTCTAATCCTGTTGAATCCTTGTAGTCATGAACACTTTGGTTTTTAGGCATAGTGTTTAACTTTGAGTTTCTGGCCCTTTTTATTACCCTAATTTCTTCTTCACTTAAGGCTTCTTCAAGGTTTTTTAAAAACTTTGATTGGGCCTTTGCATTTACAAGTTTTGAAGATTCTAAATGGAGTTTGTGGGCATTTTTATGGGGATGAAGGATCTTAGTCCTTATTAACATCTCAAAAACTGCATCTCCAATATAGGCAAGGGCTAGGGGGCTCATCATCTTAATATCTTCAACAGTTAAGGTCTTATTTTGCTTTCTGAAAATATTATATTCTTCTATATTTAACACCCTCTCTTGTATCTTCTAGTTGGATGTTTTGTTTTAGAAGTTCATCTCTAATTTCATCTGCCCTTTGGTAGTCTTTATTTTTTCTTGCTGCTTCCCTTTCTTCTATTAGGCTAAGGATTTTTTCATCATCAATAGTTTCCATTTCCCTTTTCAAGATACCTAATACATTTGTAAGTGTCTCTAGGGTTTCCTTAGCTTTCTTAACAATATATAGGCTAGATTCATCGTCTATATAAGTGTTTATGTCCTTAACAAAGTTGTAAATTGCAGTTATTGCATCAGCAGTGTTAAGGTCATCATCCATAGCTGTTTCAAATTCTCTAACCCTTAAGCCCATTTGTTTTTCTATTTCTTCTTCAGACAGACTAACTTCTTTATCAACTACTTTTTTTTCTAAATCCTCTAGTTTATATTTTGCATTATAAATCCTGTCTAATCCAGCTTTAACTTGTCCCATTACATAGTCAGAGAAGTTTAGCGGTTGTCTATAATGGGATGATAGGATGAAGAATCTTAGGACTTCCAAGTCATAGTTTTTAGCTACATCTTTTAAGGTAAAGAAGTTTCCTAAAGACTTAGACATTTTTTCTTCATCTACTGTAATAAAGCCATTGTGAAGCCAGTAGTTAGCAAAGGCCTTGTCATGTAAGGTTTCAGATTGAGCAATTTCATTTTCATGATGTGGAAATTGTAAGTCTACCCCACCTGAGTGAATATCTATAGTTTCTCCAAGTAGGGTCTTAGCCATTACTGAACATTCAATATGCCATCCTGGTCTACCTGGTCCCCATGGTGAATCCCATGAAGGTTCTCCCTCTTTTTTTGCCTTCCATAAAGCAAAGTCAGCTGGTGAATGTTTTTGTTCATTAATGTTTACCCTAGCTCCAGAAATAAGGTCTTCTAGGTTCTTCTTGGATAATTTTCCATAGTTTTTAGCAGCATCAATATTAAAGTAAACATCTCCATTAACTTCATAGGCTGCATTTTTGTCTACTAGGCCTTGAACAAAGTCTATTATTTGTTGTATATATTGTGTAGCCCTTGGGTTTATGGTTTCGTAATCATAAAGGTTTAGTGCCTTCGCATCTTCCAAAAAGGCCTCAATATACTTGTTGGATATTTGAGTAGTATCTACCCCTTCTTCATTTGCACGGTTAATAATCTTGTCGTCAATATCAGTAAAGTTTACAACAAACTTAACTTCATAACCCTTATAAATAAAGTATCTTCTCAATGTATCAAAAACCACAAGCGGTCTAGCATTTCCTACATGGATATAATTGTATACAGTAGGTCCGCAGTTATACATTTTTACTACTTTTTCTTCAATAGGTACGAATTCTTCTTTTTGTCTTGTAAGACTGTTATATAGTTTCATAAAATCCCCCTTAAGCATTAATATATTTTAACCTGAATACTACTTTTTTTCAATAAAGGATAGGTTTCTAAAAGATTATTTTAGTTGATAATAATTTTTCATTTTACTATAATGATGATAACATAAATTTACGAAAGGGAGTAACTTAATTGAAATTATTAGAAGAAAGAATTATTAAAGACGGCCATACAGTAGAAAACCATATAATAAAGGTGGACACTTTCCTAAACCACCAAGTAGACACAAAATTGTTATTAGAAATGGCAAAGGATGCCAAAGAGCACTTTAAAGATTGCCAAATTAACAAAATACTTACAATAGAAGCATCTGGAATTTCTATAGCTTCAATTTTTGCCTATGTTTTTGATGTTCCTTTTGTCTTTGCAAAAAAGAGTAAATCCTTAAACCTAGACAAGGACAAGTACACAACTATGGTAAAATCCTATACTTATCAAACAGAATATCCAATAGCAGTGGCCAAAAAGTTCTTAACTAAAGATGACAAGGTTCTAATTGTAGATGACTTCTTAGCCCAAGGAAATGCGGCTTATGGGCTAATTGATTTATGTAACCAAGCAGGGGCTGAAATTGCTGGAATTACCATAGCTATTGAAAAGGGCTTCCAAGAAGGTGGAAAAAACCTAAGAGCAGAAAACTACAACCTTTATAGCCAAGCAATTATTGACAAAGTAGAAGATGGCAAAATATTTTTTAGAGAAGAAGAGTAAATTTTAACCTTTTCTTTACTTTTTTTACTCTTAAGGGGTAATATAATCTAAAAGGAGACGGGTTTATGATTATAACAACCACACCATTTGTAGAAAATAGAGAAGTCTCTGAATATTTAGGAATAGTATTTGGAGAAGTTATTACCGGTGTAAATATGCTAAAGGATATAGGAGCCGGTTTTAGGGACATGTTTGGCGGCAGAAGTAAAGGCTATGAAGAAGAGCTAGTTATGGGAAGAAACGAGGCCATTTCTGAAATGGAAGTTAGGGCAGCAAATCTTGGAGCTGATGCAATTATAGGTGCTAAGATGGACTATGAAGTTCTTGGAGCTTCCAGTGGAATGCTTATGATTACTATTTCTGGTACTGCTGTAAAACTTAAATAATTTTTGATACTATAAAAGGGCCCAAAGCTAGGCCCTTTTTTTTCGTGGATTCTATTTCCAATAATCTAATTTACTTTCGTCCATTCCTATGTCTTTAGCCTTAAATACAGGGTTGTTTCCTTGTCTTCTTTGTTCCACATAGTCATTAAGGGCCTTTGTAGCAAGTCCACCTAGCATTACTATAACTGGCAAGTTAATAAAGGCCATTATTCCCATAAATAAGTCTGATGTATCCCATACAAATCCTTGTTTTTGAGTTGCACCGTAGAATATTAAGAATATACAAAGTACTCTATATACATTCATAAATGTCTTTGATGGTGTCTTTTTCATAATGTAAGCAATATTAGAATCTACATAGAATAGGTTTCCTATTAAAGTTGTAAATCCAAATAGTACAAGGGCAAAGGATATAAAATAAAAACCAAATTGTCCAAATACAGTTGCTAAAGCTTCTTGAATATATGGAGCTCCATCAAGGGCTGGAATTGGTTCAATACCAGAGCTTAAGCCCATAAAAGCTGTAGCAGAACAAATGATAATTGTATCTAAAAATACTGAGAACATTTGAACTAAACCTTGTTTAACTGGATGAGAAACATCTGCAGCTGCTGCAGCATTAGGTGCAGATCCTATACCTGCTTCGTTAGAATATAGTCCTCTCTTCATTCCTAGAATCATAGCTGAACCTGCTAGTCCACCAAATATAGCTTCAAAATCAAATGCATCTTGGAAAATCCTTACGAAAATTCCTGGTAAAGATGAAATGTTAAGTACTATCATAATAATAGCTACGATTACATAAATAACTCCCATTAATGGAACTAATTTTTCAGTAGCTTTTAAAATTCTCTTTCCTCCGCCAAAAATTATTAAGCCTGTAAATAAGGCCAATAGACCACCTATAATTTTTGGAGTTACTTCAGGATTATAAAAACCATAACCTGCAAAAGAGGATTGTATGTTATAAGATGCTAACATATTAAAACCAATTGCGTAACATACGATTAAGGATATAGCAAAGATTATACCAAGGAATCTTGATTTTAGACCAGCTTCAATATAGTATGCAGGTCCACCAAAACTGTCCCCATTTTCATCTCTCTTCTTATAAATTTGAGCTAGGGTAGATTCTATAAAGGCAGAAGATCCACCTACAATAGCAACTAACCACATCCAAAATATTGCTCCATAGCCTCCTAAACATAGGGCACTAGATACCCCTACTCTGTTTCCAGTTCCTACCCTTGATGCAGTAGATACCATTAGGGCT
>CAMEGD010000054.1 GCA_945916025.1 uncultured Clostridia bacterium | reverse complement strand
GTATTAGATAAAGAACTCCTTAAAGATAAAACTATACTCTTAGTAGATGATATGATTACCACAGGTTCTACTGTAGAAGAGTGTGCTAAAGTTTTAAAGGAAAACCAGGCTAACAAGGTAGTTGTCCTTACAATAGCAACAAGTAACTAGTCCTTCTTTAGGCTTTACAAATATCTATATATATTATATAATTTTCTAAAGATTATATGGAAAGAGTAAATAAATTGTTGCTAATAGAGAGCTAGTGGTTGGTGGAAACTAGTAGGATAATTTATGGAAGATGGGTCCATTTTCGCAAATGCCGACAAGCCCCACGTTAAGGGAAAGAGCTGATCTATATTTATAGATAATTAGAGTGGAACCGCGGATTACTTCGTCTCTTTTAGACGGGGTTTTTTTTATGAAAATTATTAGGACATATAACAAGGGAGGTCTTTATGACAGATAAAAATATTTATGTAACTACGCCGATTTATTATCCAAATGATAACTTACACATTGGTCACACCTACTGTACTATAGCAGTAGATACTTATAAGAAGTTTAAACAATACCAAGGCTATAATGTGTTTTTTACAACAGGAACTGATGAACATGGACAAAAACTAGAAGAAAAATCTAAGGAAATGGGATATGACTATCCAAAGGACTATATAGACAAGGTAGTAGATGCTACAAAAAAACTTTGGAATACTTTAGGTATTAATTATGATGCCTTTGTTAGGTCTACTAATGAAGAACATGAAAAAAATGTACAAGAAATATTTAAGTATCTTTATGACAAGGGAGATATTTATAAGGGAGAATATGAAGGGTTTTATTGTACTCCATGTGAATCTTTCTGGACAGAAACTCAATTAGACGAAAACCACAATTGTCCTGACTGTGGAAGACCAGTAAACCTTCAAAAGGAAGAAAGTTATTTCTTTAGACTATCAAATTATAGGGAAAAACTTTTAGACCTATATAAGTCAAACCCTACCTTTATAATGCCTAAGTCTAGGGAACATGAAATGGTAAATAACTTCTTAAAAGATGGTCTTGAAGACTTAAGTGTAACTAGAAGTAGTTTTGATTGGGGAGTAAAGGTTCCATTTGATGAAAACCATGTAGTTTATGTATGGATAGATGCCCTATCTTGTTATTTAACAGGAATAGGTTATGGAAGTGACCCAGAAAAATTTGAAAAGTACTGGCATAACACTACTCATTTTGTTGGTAAAGAAATAGTAAGATTCCATACAATAATTTGGCCAGCTTTATTAATGGCATTAGATTTAGACCTACCAAAACAAGTATTTGGACATGGCTGGATTTTATTTGACAATGAAAAAATGTCTAAATCAAAGGGAAATGTCTACTATCCAGAACCAATAGTTGAAGCTTATGGAGTAGACTCCTTAAAGTATTTCCTATTAAGGGAATTTACTTTTGGCCAAGATGGTTCATTTACTAGGGAAAAATTCTTAAATAGGTTAAACTCAGACCTTGCAAATGACTTAGGAAACTTGCTATCTAGAACTGTTTCTATGATAGAAAAATATTCAAATGGAATTATCAACAAACCAGGGGACTATAATGACTTAGACAAAGACCTAATGAAAATCGCTCTTTCTACCCTAGAAGTAGTTGAAGATAGAATGGAAGTATATGATTTTTCTGAAACTTTAGAAAACATCTGGAAGTTAATAAGAAGATCTAATAAGTATGTAGATGAAACTGAACCTTGGATAGTAGCAAAAGACGAAAACAAGGACAGGATAAATACAATACTATATAACCTTGCAGAATCTTTAAGGATAATTTCAAATCTTCTTTATCCATTATTAACTGAAACTAGCTTAAAAATTAGGGAACAAATTGGGCTTGGTGATCTTCCAAAAATCGAAGATGCAAAAACTTGGGGCCTTATAAAAGAGGGAACAAGGGTAAACAAAAAAGAAATAATCTTCCCAAGACTAGATGTAAAAGTTGAAATGGAAGAAATGGTTAGAAGAAATGATGAACTAATTAAATCAAGGGATATTGAAAAGAGAAATACTCAAGGACAAGTTGAAGAAAAGTTAGATGATAAAAAGCCGGAAATTACCCTTGATGACTTTGAAAAACTAGATATTAGAGTAGGAACAATTAAAGAATGTAAAGACCATCCAAATGCAGATAGACTTTATGTTTTAGAGGTATCCATGGGAGATAGAGACATTACCCTTGTAACAAACCTTAAGAGTAGATATTCAAAAGAAGAAATGGAAGGTAGGAGACTTTTAGTTCTTTACAACCTAAAACCACACAATTTCAGGGGAATAGATTCAGAGGGAATGTTACTTGCTGCAGAAGATGAAGATGGATTCTTAACCTTACTAAATGTATCTGAAGATCAAATAAAAGATGGGGGGAAGGTTAACTAATGATAGATGCACATGGCCATCTAGAAGACAGACAATATAATGAAGATAGACACCAAATACTAGAAAACTTAAAAAAAGATGGAGTAGATTACTTTTTCAACTGTGGTTCTAACTTAGAAACTAGTAGACAGACAGTAGAATTTACTAAAAAATACCACAATGTCTATGGAATTGTAGGAATACATCCTTTAGATGCAGATGAGTATTCTGAAAGTGCCTTAGAAGAAATTAGAGACCTTGCTAAAAATGATAAAATAGTCGCCATTGGCGAAATAGGATTAGACAACCATTACGAAGATAGTCCATCTAAAGAAATACAAGAGGAAGCCTTCTTAAAGCAGCTTCAATTGGCAATAGACCTAAAATTGCCAGTAGTAATTCACTCTAGGGAAGCAGACCAAAGGACCTTTGATATATTAAAAGAATTTAAAGAAGACAACAAAGACTTTTCCTGTGTCCTTCACTGCTATTCTGGCAGCGTAGAGCTAATGCGAGAATATATGAAACTTGGTTTTTATATAACTTTAGGAGGAGTTACTACCTTTAAGAATGCCAAAACTCCTAAAATGGTTGCAGGGGAAGTTCCCATAGATAGGCTAATGTTAGAAACGGATTGCCCTTACATGTCTCCAGTTCCTTATAGAGGAAAACGAAATGAACCAAAATATGTAAGGGAAACTGCCAAAGAGATAGCAAGTTTAAGGGAGATGACTTTGGAAGAACTTGAAAAGATAACAGATGAAAATGTATTTAGGTTTTATAGAATAAATGAAAATTAAAGAAGTAATAGTAGTCGAAGGTAGGGATGATGAACAAGTTGTAAAACAGGCAGTAAAAGCTGATGTTATTAGGACAAATGGTTATTCCTATGGACATAAATTAAAGGAAAAACTTAAAAAAATTTCTCTAGACCGAGGGATAATTATCCTTACTGACCCAGACTATGTGGGAAAGAAAATTAGAAAAGACCTATCAGACTATATCCCTGGTGCAAAGCATGCCTTTGTACCTAGGGGGAAATCTATAAAAAAGGACGATGTTGGAATAGAAAATGCAAGCCCTCAAGATGTGAAAAAGGCAATTGAGGAGGCAAAGCCAACTTTTGTAGACTTTAAGGAAGAATTTACTAAGTCTGACATGATAAAGTATGGTCTTAATGGAAGACCTAATTCTAGTAATCTTAGACAAGAGCTAGCAAATCGTCTTGGAATAGGTTATGGAAACTCAAAATTTTTCCTGGACCAGCTAAATAATTTTCAAATAGATAGGAAGGACCTAGAAAGAGTATTGGAGGAAATAAATAAATGAATATAACATCTCCAAAGGAAATGAAAGCATTATTAGATAGACACGGCTTTAACTTTACAAAGTCTCTAGGTCAAAACTTTCTTATAGACCAAAATATAGTAGAAAAAATTGTTAGACAGGGTCAAATTCAAGGAGAAAATGTAGTGGAGATTGGACCTGGAATTGGGACACTAACTAGGGAAATGGCTAAGGAAGCAAATAAGGTATTGGCAATAGAAATTGATCAAAAGCTAAGTCCCTTACTAGAAGAAACCATAGGAGAATTTCAAAATACCAAGGTAATTTTTCAAGATATATTGAAAACGGATATTGAAAAAGTAACCAGGGAATACTTTAATGGTCATCCCTTTAAGGTAGTAGCAAACTTACCTTATTATATAACTTCTCCAATTTTAATTTATCTTCTCAAGTCTAATGCTAATATTTCTGAAATAATAGTAATGATGCAAAGGGAAGTGGCAGATAGGATAGTAGCTACAAATGGAAACAAGGAATACGGAAGTATAAGTGTATTTTTGAAATATTTTGGGGACTCAAAAATTCTTATGAATGTTCCCAATACAGTCTTTATGCCTAAACCAAAGGTTGGTTCATCTGTTATTAGGTTACAGGTGAAGAAAGAAAAAAGGCAAGAGAAAGTAGAAGACATAGAAAAAATTCTAAGGGCAGCCTTTGGAAAGAGACGAAAGACAATTTTAAATTCCCTCTCAACAGGGTTGAATTTAGAAAAAGATTATATTAGAAAGGTCCTAGAAGACCTAAATATTAGTGAAAATTCTAGGGCAGAAAACTTAACACTGGATGACTACTTAAGTTTAACAAATAAAATTATTAATAGGGAGAATTAATATGTTTAAAGAGAAGGACTTATCTAAGCTTTGTGAAATTTTCAAATGCCTGTCTGATCCCACCAGACTAAAGATACTAGGTACATTATTAAAAGGGGAAAAAAATGTAACTAGTATTTGTAAAGAGATATCTATGGAACAATCAGCTACCTCTCATCAACTAAAGAATTTGAAAAACCTAAAATTAATTAAGTGTAGAAAAGTCGGAAGATCTGTATTATATAGTATTGATGATATTCATGTAGAAGCTTTGATTTTACAGGGTTTAGACCATGTAGCTCATTCCTGATTTCTCAATAAAGTTTAAAGGGGATTTTCTGTTTAACAAAATCCCTTAAGGGTATTTATTAATTAGAATGAATCAGGAGGAGATTAAAATGAAAAACGTAATAGTATATACAAGCTCAACATGTCCATATTGCACACTAGCAAAGGATTATTTAAAAGATAAAGGCGTAGAATTTGAAGAAAAAAATATTTCTACATCTAGAGAAGCTAGAGAAGAATTAATGGAAAAAGGCCATACTGGAGTACCAGTACTAGTTATTGATAACGAAGAAATCGTTGGATTTGATAAGGCTAAGATTGATACATTATTAGACAAGTAAAAAATTTTGGGAGCCTAAAGGCTCCTTTTTTTATTGCTTTTTACTTTTTGTACCTTTTAATACTAAATTTTAAAATAAGATATAAGAAATAATAATAATATGTTAAAAGTTTTATAAGTAATCCTAGATTTATGACTAAATATCTTATACATGTTATAATGATATTATGACAAATATGGGTTTATTTACTTATATTTGCTACAATTATTTTTTAGTAATATGTAAGTAATTGCCTTTATATGTGATAGACTTTAAATATTATTTAATTTATAATAAAGGGATAGGAGGTTTTATGGAACATTTAATTAGAATTGAAAATATACAATATCCCCTTCAAATTTTAACGTGGATAGGAATTCTTATCTTTGGTATTTTATCAGGATATTACTTAATAAACATTGGTAACAGACACATTGAAAGATCCAAAAGGATAATAATAGATGTAAAATTATTAAAAAGGGTTCTACTAGGAATTATCATTACTTTTTTAGTTATTATCCTAATGAGAAGGTATGAAATTTTAGGCAGGGTATTAGGGGCTGGAATCATTGGCCTAATCTTAGCTTTTATTTTTAATCCCCTTGTAGATAAGATGGAAAAGAAGGGATATAGCAGAATAGTTGGAGTCTTAATAGTCTATTTAAGTATTCTAATTATCATTACTCTTTTGATAATTGTTGTTGTACCAAAAACTGCTATGGAAGTTAAAAATCTTGCCTTAGAATTACCAGTTTATGCTGAAAATATTGCACAAACTTTTTCTAACTTTTTTGATAACCTACCTATAGCTGAAAACAATCCAGTCTATGTAGCCTTGTTAGAAGCAATAGACAACTCCTACAACACAATAATAGGCAGATTAATGGAATGGGTGACTAATTCTGCATCTGAGATTACAGTCTTTATAAGTCATTTTTTACAAAATATTATTTCCATAGGTTTTACTCTTGCTTTAGTTTTGATTATGACCTTCTACTTTCTAGTGGACAAAGATATGTATACTAGCAAAATCAAGGTAATGATACCTGAAACTATAAACAAGGATATTTCTTATTTAGGAAATAGAATAGACACAGTTTTGACAGAGTTTATTAGGGGAAGGCTGATACTAGCAGTTTTTGTTGGTATTCTAACAGCTATATTACTTCTAATATTAAGAATAGACTTTGCAATTATAATTGGTATCATAACTATGATTGCTGATATAATTCCATACATTGGACCTTTATTGGGATTTGTTCCTGCATTTTTATTTGCCCTAATAGAATCACCAATAAAAGCTTTAATAGTTGCCCTTTTTTATGTGTTAATCCAATGGGCAGAAAACAACATTATGGCCCCTAAGATTATTGGAAATAGTATGGGACTAAATCCTCTATTTATTTTTCTAGCTATAGTTATTGGTGGGGGAGTATTTGGGGTTTGGGGAATGGTAATTTCAGTTCCCCTTGCAGCAATAGGAATGATCTTAATTGACTTTTTTAGAGAAAAATATAAATTATACCGAATAAAGAACGAAAAGGATGGACAGTACAAAATATGAGAAAACTTGGTTTGCATGAAGTTAGAAAAGAATTTTTAAACTTTTTTAAAGAAAAGGACCACTTAATCCATGATAGCTACTCCCTAGTACCTATTAATGATAATTCCCTTTTACTTATAGGGGCAGGCATGGCTCCTTTAAAAAAATATTTTACTGGTGAGTTAGTTCCTCCAAAAAACAGGATGTCAACTTGCCAAAAGTGTATGAGAACAGGGGACTTAGAAAATGTTGGCATAACTGCTAGACATGCTACTTTTTTTGAAATGCTAGGAAACTTTTCCTTTGGAGATTATTTTAAAAGAGAAGCTATATCATGGGCTTGGGAATTTTTAACTGAAAGAATGGAACTAGATCCAAAAGACTTGTGGGTATCAGTTTATCTTGAAGATGATGAAGCCTTTGAAATCTGGGAAAAGGAAGTAGGGGTTCCTAAAGAAAGAATAGTAAGACTTGGAAAAGAAGATAACTTCTGGGAATTAGAAGTTGGACCATCTGGTCCTTGTTCTGAAATACATGTGGACAGGGGACCAGAGTTTGGATGTGGAGATCCTGATTGTAAACCAGGTTGCGACTGTGATAGGTTTTTAGAGGTATGGAATCTAGTCTTTACTCAATTTGACAAGGATGAACAAGGAGTTTACCATCCACTATCTCACCCAAATATCGATACAGGAATGGGACTTGAAAGGTTAACAACTATCCTTGAAGGGGCAGACAATATTTTTGAAATTGCTGCTATAAAAGATATTATAAATAAAATTGAAGAAGTAGCTGGCTACAAGTATGGAACAGACCCTAAGAAGGATATGTCTGTTAGGGTAATTACAGACCATACAAGGGCTATGACATTTATGGCATCTGATATGATCATTCCAAGTAACGAAGGCAGAGGCTACGTTATGAGAAGGATTATTAGAAGAGCTGCTAGACATGGAAAACTTCTTGGAGTTGACAGGTCTTTCTTAACAGAGATTGTTCAAGTTGTAATTGACTCTTGGTCAGTAGACTATACAGACCTAAAGAAAAATGAAGATAGAATTAAGTCTGTTATAAACACTGAAGAAGAAAAATTTTCAGAAACAATAGACAAAGGAATCGAGATTTTAAATGACTATGTAGACAACTTAGATGATAGTAAAGAAAAGATTTTATCAGGTAAGGATGCCTTTAGATTATATGACACCTATGGTTTTCCACTTGATTTAACAATGGAAATTCTAAAAGAAAAAGATATTCAAGTAGACCAAGAAGGATTTAAAGAAGAAATGGAAGCCCAAAGAAATAGGGCAAGAAGTGCATCACACTCTAATGAAAACATTGGATGGTCATCTAATGACAAGGATGTTGACTTAGGATTAGATAAAACTGAATTTTTAGGTTATACAGAAGAATTTTCCCAAGGAAAAGTATTAAAAATATTAAGGGATGGAAATGAACTTGAAAGCCTTCAAGTAGGAGATCAAGGGGGGATTATTGTAGATAAAACACCTTTCTATGGCGAAGGTGGGGGTCAAGTTGGAGATACTGGCTCAATAACAAGTGACTCTTTTGTATTTATTGTTGAAGATACTAAGAAAACTCCAGAAGGAGTTATTATCCACTTAGGAAAGGTAGACAAGGGTTCAATTAACCTTAATGATGTAGTTGATTTACAAATAGATGTAAATAGAAGAAATGCAATAAAGAGAAATCATAGTGCAACTCACTTACTACACAAGGCCTTAAAAGTTGTTTTAGGAGACCATGTAGCCCAAGGAGGAAGTGAAGTAAATGATAAAACATTTAGATTTGACTTCTCCCACTATGAGCAAATTCCAAAGGATAAATTATTAGAGATTGAAGAGTTGGTAAACAAGTATATTTATACTGAAACCAAAAGTGAAATTTATGAAAAGACAATATCTGAAGCTTATGAAGAAGGAGCTATTGGTTTGTTTGAAGACAAGTACAAGGAAATGGTAAGAATAGTAAACTTCCCTAATATTTCCAAGGAACTTTGTGGTGGAACCCATGTAAACAAAACATCTGATATTGGTATGTTCAAAATTTTATCTGAATCTGGAATCGCATCTGGTGTAAGAAGAATTGAAGCTACAACAGGTTTAAATGTTTATAGAATTTTAAAGGATACTGAGAAAAAAGAACTTGATATTATAGTTTCCCTAAAGGCAAACAAGGAAAATGTCCTAGAAAAGGCCAAGGGACTTGTGGATAGAAACAAGGAATTGGAAAAGGAAGTAGAAAATCTTAAGAGGTCAAATCTTAGAGAAAACTTAGATTCTATTTTAGAAAATTATGAAGATTTAGATGGAATAAAGATAATTACTAAGAGAATTGACAATCAAAATCTTAATTCCTTAAGAGACCTTGCAGATGAACTAAAAGACAAGGCTAAGGAAGCCCTTATAGTTTTGGGAACTGCTAATGAAGGAAAAGTAAATCTTGTAGTTTCTGCTTCAAAGTCACTTCTTCCTAGAGGAGTACACGCAGGAAAGATTATTAAAGAAGTAGCCCAAATTACAGGTGGCGGTGGCGGTGGTAGGCCAGATATGGCAACTGCCGGCGGAAAAAACGTAGAAAAACTTGACGAAGCACTAAATTCAGTGTACCATATAACAAAGAATTTATTGAAATAATAAGAGAGATGGGTGATATAATGACAGATAAAAATTTAGAAACTCAAAAATTTTCAAAAGTAAAAGACTTAACTTCTACTAA
>CAMEGD010000053.1 GCA_945916025.1 uncultured Clostridia bacterium | reverse complement strand
GCTAAACCAATTGTTTGTATCATGTTCATTTTAAATACCATGTACATTTCCTCCTTTTAAATTTAATCATATTATAACATTATTACTGGGTTTTGCAATAAGCTGTAAGCCTGTAATTTGAGGGTATGGTAACGTTTATTTTCATTTATATATTTCTCAATTAAAATATATTTTCTCTTTCATTAAATTAATATAATATAGTTTAATTACCTTTATTATTTGATGTTTTTATTTCATTTTATTAAAAAAACACACGAAAAATTTCGTGTATTTTTTTAAATTTCTTTAAAATTTTAAATTATAAAAAGTATTTAAACCTTTAAATTGAGAAGCTTCTCCAAGTTCATCTTCTATTCTTAATAGTTGATTGTACTTAGCTACCCTATCTGTTCTAGATGGAGCACCGGTCTTTATTTGACCTGCATTTGTAGCTACTGCTAAATCAGCAATAGTTGTATCTTCAGTTTCTCCTGATCTATGAGATATTACTGCTGTATAGCCGTGAGTTTTAGCTAAGTCAATTGCATCTAATGTTTCAGTAATAGTTCCGATTTGGTTAAGCTTAATAAGGATAGAGTTTGCAATTTCTTTTTCTATTCCTTTAGTTAGTCTTTCAACATTAGTAACAAATAGGTCATCCCCTACTATTTGAATCTTGTCAGACAACTTGTCAGTCATTAATTTCCAACCTTCCCAGTCGTCTTCTGAAAGACCATCTTCAATAGAGATAATTGGGTATTTTCCTACTAGCTCTTCATACCATGCTACCATTTCTTCTGAGGTTAACTTTCTGTTTTCGCTCTTAATATTATATATTTTAGCCTCAGTATCATAAAGTTCAGTAGCAGCTACATCTAGGGCTATTCTTACTTCTTCTCCAGGCTTGTATCCTGATTTTTCTATAGCTTCTACTATTGTTTTTAAAGCTTCTTCATTAGAAGATAAGTTAGGAGCAAAACCACCTTCATCTCCAACAGAAGTATTTAGTCCTTTTCCTTTTAATACTGATTTTAGATTGTGGAATATTTCTGCACAAGTTCTTAAACCTTCTTTAAAAGACTTTGCTCCTACAGGCATAACCATAAATTCTTGTATGTCTACATTATTATCTGCATGTTCTCCACCATTTAAAATGTTCATCATTGGAACTGGTAAAGTCTTTCCATTAAGGCCCCCTAAATAATTATATAAAGGCATACCTAACTCATCAGCAGCTGCCCTAGCTACTGCCATAGATACTCCTAAAATTGCATTGGCACCTAATTTTCCTTTGTTAGGAGTTCCATCTAATTCAATCATATGCTTATCAATTAGAACTTGTTCTGTCACATCAAAGTCAACTAGCTCTGGAGCAATGATTTCATTTACATTATTTACAGCTGTTTCTACACCTTTTCCTAAAAATCTACCCTTGTCATTGTCTCTTAGTTCTACAGCCTCGTGAGCTCCTGTAGAAGCTCCAGATGGAACAATTGCCCTACCAAAGGCACCTAGTTCTGTGTATACTTCTACCTCTACTGTTGGGTTACCCCTTGAATCTAATACTTCTCTAGCATAGATGTCTATAATTCTGCTCATATATTTTCTCCCTTCTTTAATAAACTCTTACCTGTCATTTCTTCAGGTTTTGCTATATTCATTATATCTAACATTGTTGGAGATAGGTCACATAGTCTACCGCCTGAATTTAAACCAACATTTTCTTCATAATTAAAAAGAATTAAAGGAACTGGATTAGTTGAATGGGCAGTTACAGGGTTGCCATTTTCATCTAACATAACCTCACAGTTTCCATGATCTGCTGTTATTAGTGCCCTTCCATTCTTTTCTTTTAATTTACTTAAAACTCTTCCAAGATTCTTATCTACTTCTTCAACAGCCTTTATAGCTGCTCCAATTATTCCAGTATGGCCAACCATGTCACAATTTGCAAAGTTTAAAACAATGAAATCATATTTTTCTGAATCGATTGCTTCAATTACATTGTCTGTAACTTCATAGGCACTCATTTCTGGCTGCAAATCAAATGTGGCAACCTTAGGAGATTGTATCAATATCCTATCTTCGCCTGGGAATTCCTTTTGTATGCCTCCATTGAAAAAGTAAGTTACATGGGCAAATTTTTCAGTTTCAGCTATTCTAAGTTGAGTAAGACCTAATGAACTTAGATACTCTCCCATTGTATTAATTGGAATTTCTTCTCCAAATGCTATATTTACTCCACTTAGAGTTTTGTCATATTCGGTCATTGTAACAAAGTTTACACTTACAATTTTAGATCTAACAAATCCAGAAAAATCTTTATCTACTAAAGCCCAGCTAAGTTGTCTAGCCCTATCAGGTCTAAAATTATAAAATACTACAGAATCTCCATCATTAATACCTTTATAATCTTCTACGAGTCTTGGTTCAATGAATTCATCAGTAACATTTTTCATGTATGAATCTTTTACATAAAAGTCTACATCATTAATTTCAGTTCCCAAACCAGTAACTATTGCATCATAAGCCTTAATAGTTCTTTCCCAGTTTTTATCTCTGTCCATAGCATAATATCTACCAGATATAGTAGCTATTTGTCCAATTCCTAAAATACTTATTTTCTCTTCTAACTTTCTTATGGACTCTATACCAGCATTTGGTGATACGTCTCTGCCATCCAAAATTACATGAATATATACTTCTTTAAGTTCATTTTCTTTGGCCATTTCCAATAAAGCATAAAGATGGCTTTCATGGGAATGAACTCCTCCATCTGATAAAAGACCTATTAAGTGTAAAGCCTTCTTATTTTCCTTTGCATTTAATATTGAATCTTGTAAGACTACATTTTGTTTTATACTTCCATCTCTTACTGAATTATTAATCTTTAAAAGGTTTTGGTAAATAATTCTCCCTGCCCCAATATTCAAATGGCCTACTTCCGAATTTCCCATTTGTCCGCTTGGAAGGCCAACTCCTTCTCCACTTGCTATCAGTTCAGTGTGGGGATAAACCTTAAATAAGTTGTCTAAAACTGGAGTATCTGCCA
Source organism: uncultured Clostridia bacterium (assembly GCA_945916025.1). GTDB lineage: Bacteria > Bacillota > Clostridia > Tissierellales > Peptoniphilaceae > Neofamilia. The sequence goes on along the minus strand of CAMEGD010000053.1, from coordinate 6,587 downwards.
TATAAAAGGCATTTCCTTCTGTTTTATTACTTAATCCTAGACCATCTAATATGATTAACATATTATTTTTTCTATTCATTCATTACCTCATAATTAGAAATATTAAAAAAGTCTTCTACCTTTAAACTAGCTCCTCCAACTAAGGCTCCATCAATGTTTTCCTTTTCCATTAATTCTTTAATAGTTTCAGGTTTTACTGAACCTCCATATTGGATTCTTATTTTATCAGCTAGGTCTTTTGTAAATATTTGACTTAAGGTTTCTCTAATATATATACACATTTCTTCTGCATCTTCAGCACTTGCACTTTTACCAGTACCTATGGCCCAAATTGGTTCATAAGCTATGATTAAATCCTCAGGGTTTTTTATAGATACATTTTCTAAGTCCTTAACTAACTGATTTTTTACAATATTAAAGTGGTTATTAGCTTCTGTTTCCTCTAAAGTTTCTCCAACACAAAGTATTGGTTTTAAATCTTTTTCTAAAGCTTTAAGAACTTTTTTATTTATTATTTCATCATCTTCAAAGAAATACTCTCTTCTTTCGGAATGACCTAGAATTACATAGTCAATACCAATAGATTTTAGCATTTGGGCTGATACTTCTCCAGTAAAAGCTCCCTTGTCTTCAAAGTGCATATTTTGGGCACCTATTTTAATATTAGTTCCCTCTAAAAGCTTACTAGCCATATAAAGAGATGTGAAAGGTGGACATACAACTACATCTACCTTGTTGTCAAAATTTTTCTCTTTAAAGGCATTTATAAATTTTTCTGTTTCTGGAAGATCATTATTCATCTTCCAGTTACCAGCTATTATTTTTTTTCTCATTATTTATCCTCTATTGAAGCAATTCCAGGTAATTCTTTTCCTTCTAGTAGCTCTAAGCTTGCTCCTCCACCAGTTGAAACGTGGGTAATTTTATCACTTAGACCAGCCTTTTCTATAGCAGCTGCTGAATCTCCCCCACCAATTATTGTAGTGGCACTACTGTCAGCTAATATTTCTGCGATTTTGAAGGTTCCTTTAGAAAATTCTTCTATTTCAAAAATTCCAGCAGGACCATTCCATACTACAGTTTTAGCTCCTTCTAAGGCCGTTTTAATATCTTCTATTGTTCTATCTCCAATATCAACTGCCATTTTATCATTAGGGATTTCATCTATAGATACTAGAAGTCCTTTAGCGTCTTCATTTATTTCATCAGTAATTACTACATCGGAGGGTAGTATTAGGTCTACCTTCTTGTCTTTAGCCTTATTAATAAGTTCTTCTGCTAGTTCAAGTTTGTCATCTTCTACTAAAGATTTTCCAAGCTCTTTTCCTTGAGCCTTTAAGAAAGTATTAGCCATGGCACCAACAATAACAATTTTGTCAACTAGGTCCAAAAGATTTTCAATTACACCTATTTTGTCAGAAACTTTAGCTCCACCTAATATTGCTATAAATGGTCTTTCTGGATCTTCTATTGCCTTACCCATAATATCTATTTCTTTTTCAACTAGTTTCCCAACAGCTGATGGTAGATTAGATGAAATTCCTACGTTAGAAGCATGGGCCCTATGGGATGTACCAAAAGCATCATTTACATAAAGGTCTCCAAGTTGAGATAGCTTTTCGGAAAATTCTGGGTCGTTCTTTTCTTCTCCACCTACATATCTTGTATTTTCTAATAGGGCAACTTGACCTTCTGCTAAATTGTTTATTTTGTCCATTACAGAATCTGAAACCACATTATCATCAGGGATAAATAACACTTCTTGACCTAATAATTCAGAAAGTTTCTTCCCAACTGGTTCTAAAGAAAATTCTTTGTTTGGTGTGCCCTTTGGTCTTCCTAAATGGGAAAGTAAAATTACTTTTGCCTTATTTTCTATTAGATACTTTATAGTTGGAAGGGATTCTACTATTCTTTTGTCATCTTTAATAACTCCATCTTTCATAGGAACATTAAAGTCAACCCTTACTAAAACCTTTTTACCTTCATAATTAAAGTCTTTTAAAGTTTTCTTATTCATATTTTCCTCCAATTTAAAAATCACTGTAGAATCTAGAGATCCTACAGTGTGTAAAAACTACATTCTTTCAGCAACATATTTTGCAAGACCGATTACTCTTTGTGAATAACCCCATTCGTTGTCATACCATGCAACTATTTTAACCATTCTATCTTGTACTAATGTTAAGTTAGAATCAAATATAGAAGAATGATTATCTGCAACTATATCAGTAGATACTAATGGCTCATCTGTATATTTTAATATGCCTTTTAGTTCATTTTCAGAAGCTTTTTTCATAGCTGCATTAATATCTTCAACTGTAGCATCCTTTGAAATTTCAAAAGTAACGTCTACTAAAGATCCAGTTATAACTGGTACTCTTACAGCATATCCAGTCATCTTTCCTTTTACTGCTGGTAATACTTCAGCAACTGCCTTTGCAGCACCAGTAGTTGTTGGGATAATGTTTTGAGCAGCAGCTCTTGCCCTTCTAAGGTCTTTATGCTTATTGTCCATAATGTTTTGATCATTAGTATAAGCATGAATTGTTGTCATAAGACCTCTTTCAATACCAAAGTTTTCTAAAACAACTTTAGTTATAGGTGCAAGACAGTTTGTTGTACAAGAAGCGTTAGAAATTATGTTTTGTGTTTCTGGATCATAAGTTTCTTCATTTACTCCAAGTACTATTGTGTTGTCTAAGCCCTTACCAGGAGCAGTTAAAACAACTTTTTTAGCACCAGCTTTTAAGTGTTTTCCAAGTCCTTCCACATCTTTGAAAGCACCAGTAGAATCAATTACAAGCTCTACACCAAGTTCTTTCCAAGGAATTAACTCAGGGTCTCTTTGATTTGTAAATTTAATTTTCTTACCATTAATTACAAGACCTTCTTCGTAAGGTTCAACTGTACCTTCGAATTTTCCATAAGCTGTATCATATTTGAATAGATGAGCAAAAGTTTCATAGTCACCTGTTGCATTTATAGCTATGATATCTAAGCCTTCATGTTCTTCCTCAAAATATCCTCTTACTACATCTCTACCAATTCTTCCAAATCCGTTTATTCCTGTTTTTATAGACATAATATTCCTCCTATTTGTCTTTTTTATATTAAGAAAACAACAGTCTCCCAGACACTTTAATCTTGTAAAAGTACTGGATTATATTATTGTTTTATTTATCTAACTTTACCATATCATTTATACCCAAAATATTTTGTTTTAATATCAGAATCTTTTTCTTTTACTGGAGTTTAATATTCCCATTTGATCCCTATACTTAGCTACAGTTCTTCTAGATATCTCATATCCTAACTCATTTAGTTTATCAGTTATATCCTGGTCTGATATTGGTTTTTTCTTGTTCTCCCCTTCTATTTCTGTTTTAATATATATTTTTATCTCATCAGTTGAAACTTCTTGATCATTTTTAGTAAGTCCTCCCTTAAAGAAGTCCTTAAGTTCAATAACCTTAGATGGGGTTTGAATATATTTTCCATTTACAGTCCTTGATATTGTGGATTCATGAACTTCTATTTTGTCTGCTATTTCAACCATAGTCATAGGCTTAATATAGCCCTTGTTAAGAAGATAGTCCCTTTGAAAATTACATATTTCTCTAGAAACTTTTAAAATAGTTTCTCTTCTTTGATTAATAGAGTTTATTATCCAGTTTGTACTTTTAAATTTGGTTTTTAAATATTCCTTTGTTTGAGAATCAATATTTTCATTTGCCAAGTCCTTATAAAAATTATTTTCACTAACCTTAATAAAGGCATCCTCGTTTAGTGAAACTTTAAGTTGCTCATTTTCTATTTCTAAAATTACATCTGGAATAATGAACTTCGTTGGATTATTACTTAAACTTAAAAACTTTCCAGGCTTTGGATCTAGGCTTTTTATTTTATCAAAGGATCCTTGAATTTCTTTTGGATCTACCTTGTATTTCTCTGCTAAGAAAGACACCCTATTTTCTGCTAAATCTACTAAATCATTTTTTATGATTTCCTGGGTTATAATTGAAAAGTTTCTTTCCTTAGCTTGTTTAAGCAGACATTCTTCTAAAGAAGTACTACAAATTCCCGTAGGAGAAAATTCTTGCATGACTTTTAGCACTTTCATTACTTCTTCAAAAGAAAAATTATACTTGTTTGAAAAATCGTAAAAATTAGCCTTTATATAGCCATTTTCATCCATTAAGCCTAGTAATAGTTCCCCTATAATTCTTTGGGTCTTATTAAAATTAGATAAGATTAGTTGTTCATATACATAATCGTATAAATTCTCCTCTTTGATAATATACTTTTCAAAATTGTTCTCATCCTCATTATCTGATCTTTCACTCGGCCCACTATATGCCTTAGAATAAAAGTCCATTTCTATATTTGAAAAATCTACTTCTATTGTGGGATTTAGTTCTGATTCTTCCATTAAAAATTCTATAAGCTCAAAGTAGTTATATTGAAGAATCTCTATAGATTGGCGTAATTCAGTTGTCATTGCAAGTTTTTGCGTCTGCTTTAGAGAAACATCTAATCTCATTTATTAATCACTTTCTTATTTCTAATTTATATACTTGAGTAGAAATCTTTTCTACTCCAAAACTATCTCCATAAATAAAAGTATTTTCCATTTCATGTCCAAATTTATTAAAGATTCTGGTAATCTGAATGTCATCAATAAATTTCTTAAACTTTTTATTAAAAGAACTAATAATTTCTGATTTTTTAATCCTTTCTTCCCTTAAACCTGAGTTAAAAATACTAAGGTAGTATGCCTCATCACAATCCTTTAGTATATAGCCTATTAAGGGTTTTGTAGAAAAATCTAGAAAAACTAAATTATCTATAATCTGCCTTTGATTATATAAAGAAAAGGATTTTATTTGTTTTCTGATTCCTATTAGGTCTCTTATATATTCAAATACTTTAAAGTTTTTTTCCTTTAAGGACCAATCAACTTGGTTAATTGTAATAGGAGCATTGTAGGTATTTCTTATGCCCCTTTTTGATCTTAAAAACTCGTTTCCTTCGTGAATAAAAGGTATTCCAAATGACAACAATAAAATTGATAAAGCTAGTTTATTTACATCTTCTTTGTCTTCTTTTGAACTATTTTCAAGAACCAAGTCTATTTTATCTGCTAGTATCAAATCATCATGGGAGTTTACATAGTTAATGGTCTCTGTAGGTTCTGTTGTAAAACTAGAGTGTATTGAATCAAATTTTATGGAACCTACAATTCCGTTTTCTACACAAATTTTTTTGTTAAAATCTCCCATAGCAAAGCCAGGGATTCTTCCATTGTTATCTCCCTTTATACAATCTCTAAATATGTCATTAAAGGTTGCAAAGTTTTTTCCACACTGACTGCCTTTTATAGTCATTTTATCACATGGCAAGGTAGTAATTCCACCAGCCCAAGGTTCTCCGTATATTATTGAGTCTTTATTAATTTCCTTAGAGATTTTAACTACTTCCTCCATTGTATCAATGTCTATTAGGCCCATTAAATCAAATCTAAATCCATCGATCTTATATTCTGTCATCCAAAACTTAATAGAATCAAGGATAAACTTTCTATACATATAACTTTGAGAGTCCATCTCTGTACCTACTCCAGCTCCATCTGAAGGAAGTCCATTTTGTTTATATCTAAGGTAATATCCTGGATATAGGGTCTCAAAATTAGAGTTTACTCCCCTAAACAAGTGATTATACACAACATCCATTATTACCTTTATGCCTTTTTCGTGTAGGGCCATTATCAACTGCTTAAGTTCATATATCCTATTACTTGGCCTTGTTGGAATTGTAGAATAAGAACCTTCTGGAACATTATATAGTTCAGGGTCATAGCCCCAGTTATAATTTTCAGGAATTTTGAAATAATCTTCATATTCATTTACAGTTAAAAAATCATATATAGGCAGTAGATGAACATGAGTAACTCCTAATTCTACTAAATGATCTAAGCCTGTTGAAATTCCGTTGTAACTTGTATTCTCTTCTGCTAATCCTAAAAACTTTCCTCTATATTTAACCCCTGAGGTTTTGCTAAAGGTAAAATCTTTAAGATGTAATTCATATATAATTGCTTCTTGTACTTTTGTATTAGGGATTATATGGCTCCTAAAGCCTTGAGGATCAGTTTTTTTTAAGTCAATAATAGCTGTCCTATTAGAATTTACTGATGAAGAAAAGGAATATGGATCAGTTACTTCTAAACCACCATCAGTAATATAGGTATAAAACTTTCCTTCTAAATCTTGGTTTAAAGTAATTTCAAATACTCCATACTCATCCTTTTCCATATAATAGTCTCTTCCAACTATAGTATAGGAATTGTCATAAATTCTAAGTTTTAAATTTTCGTTGGGAGGTGAAAATACTCTAAAAATAGAATTATCTTTAGAGTATTTAAGTCCCATATCTTTGTTGTACTTTACTTCTTCTAACTTCTTATCTAAATTCATATATAATTCTTTATTACCTTTTGTAGATTTTACTTTTGTAGATTTTAAGGTATCTTATACCTATTTCACTATTAAAGTGAATTTGAAATTAACCTTTTATATAAGGTCAAG
>CAMEGD010000052.1 GCA_945916025.1 uncultured Clostridia bacterium | reverse complement strand
GAATTAGAGATTAGATTTAAGGGGGCTAGACCCTCTTTTTCTATGGAAAGAAGGGCTAAGGAATTGATAATAGCGAGATTTTCTGTTAAGATTAGATACAATGGAGTCTTATATGGAATTTAGATTTTTTGAAGAAATTGAAAGTTTAACTAGGGACTTAGTGGCTGTAGAAAGTATAGTAAAAAAGGGACATGAGTCCAAGGCAGCTGAATATATTTATGACTTTTATAAGAACCTTGATTATTTTAAGAAAAACGAGGACCACTTAATATTACAAAAAACTGTAAATGACAAGGTTTCAAGGCACAATACTATTTGTCTTTTAAAGGGAAATGGTCAGTCTAATAAGACAGTAGTTTTGTTAGGCCATATTGATACTGTAGGTATTGAGGACTTTAAGTACTTTAAGGACTCGGCCTTTAGTCCAGATGACCTTTTAGAAATTCTAAAAAAAGAAAACCTACCTGATAATATTAGAAGGGACCTAGAGTCTGGAGACTATCTCTTTGGCAGGGGAGCCCTAGATATGAAATCAGGTGTTGCAAACCACATGGCTTTAATAAAGTACTATTCAGAAAACTTAGACAAGTTAAATGGCAACATTGTAGCAATTGCTGAATGTGATGAAGAAGACTCTTCCATGGGAATTATATCTGCCCTAGATGTTCTAAAGGACCTTAAGGAAAAATACGATTTAGATTACCAAGTGGGAATAAACTCTGACTTTACTACTCCCTTATACAAGGATGACCCATCTAGGTATATTTATCTTGGAACAGTAGGAAAATTACTTCCAGCCTTTTATGTTAGTGGAATTGAAACCCATGTTGGCCAGGCCTTTAAGGGTGTAGACCCATCTTTAGTAGCTAGAAAGATAGACGAAAAACTAAACCTAAATATGGAATATGCTGATATTGGAAAGGGAGAAGCTACTATGCCTCCAGTTTCACTACAAATGAGGGATCTTAAGGACAAGTATGACGTCCAAACCCCTTTAGCATCTAACCTATACTATAATTTTGCAACCCATACTAAGTCACCAAAGGATGTTATGGATTTAAGTAAAGAAATAGCAGAAAAATCCTTAGAGGATGCTATTTCCTATATAGAGGAACAAAGTAAAAGGTGGGCTGAGTTTGGTGGATATGATTATAAGGACAACAACTGGAAACCTAGGGTCTTTACCTTTAAGGAACTAGTTGACTTCTTTGAAGAGACCTACCAAGAAGAATTTAGGACCTACTACGAAGAATACAAGGAAAGACTAAATGAAGAAGACCCAAATCTTTCCATAGCTGACTATAGTTTAAAGCTTATTGATAACCTGTATAGGAAATTTAATACAGTAAATGAACCTACAGTTATTGTCTATTATGGGTCTACCTACTACCAAAATGTAGAGATTTCAGGGGAAGAAGAAAGGGAAGTAAACTTAGTTAAGGCACTGGAAAAGACTATTTCTGATACTAAGGGTTTATTAGAAGAAGAAATCAAACTAAAATACTTCTACCCTTACATTTCCGACTCTAGCTTTTTGTATCTACCAAAGGACAGGGAAGGGATAAATTCATATAAGGACAACCTACCAGGCTGGGGACTAAAGTATAGCCACCCTATAGATAAAATGGAAAGTATTTCTATGCCGGTTATTAACTTAGGTGTTTATGGTCAAGATGGCCACAAGTACACAGAAAGAGTTCACAAAAACTACTCTTTCCAAGTGCTTCCAAACCTAATTATGACCTTTATTGACAATATTTTAAAATAAGATTGGAGATTTATGAGAGTATATATTTTTGATATGGATGGAACCTTTATTAACTCAATGGACTACTGGAACAACCTTATGTTTAACTTTTTAGAAACTAAAGGTCTAGTAGCCTATGATGGACTTCAAAGGGAAATATTAAGTATGACCTTATTAGATGCTATTTTCTATGTTAAAGAAAGGTTCAACCTAGACATGTCTATTAAAGAAATAGAAGGTGAGCTAAAGGCCCTAATGGCCTATAACTACAAAAAGGTCTTTTCCATAGACAAGGAAGCAAAAAATATATTTGACTTAATAAAGGATAGAGGAGACAAGGTGGTCCTTGCAACTGCAACCCAAAGGGCCTTAGTGGACCTTGTTTTAGAGAGATTTCATATTAAGGACTACTTTGATTTAGAGGTAGTTAGTGATGAAGTAAACTTCCACAAGGACAATCCACAGTACTTTTTAGATATTTGCAATTACTTTAAGGTAAAGGGTGAAGATTGTGTCCTAGTGGAAGATGCCCTTTATTCTATGGAAACTGGAAAGGGCCTTGGCATGAAAATAGTTGGAATAACATCCCAAGCTGAACCTAACCACCTAGAAAATATAAAGGAAATCGCAGATATTTGGGGAGAGGACCTAGGACAAGTAAAGGAATTCTTTAAGGACTAATGAAGAAAAAGAGAAGAAGGACCAGAAAAAAAAAACCTCAGAAGAAAAAAATAATTAGTGCTATTTTGTTTTTAGTAGTGGTAGGTACTTTACTAGTATTTTTTTCTAAAGAAAAAGGCCATGTTGTAGAAGAACTTAATGTTGATAATATAAGCTTTGTTAGAGGAGTTGATGTTTCCAGGTACCAAGGGGATATTGATTTTAAGGCACTTTATGATCAGTCCATAAGGTTTTCCTTTATTAAGGCTACTGAGGGAATAGAGTACTTGGATCCTAAATATGTTGATAATTTTAAAAATTCAAAGGAAGCAGGTTTAAAGACTGGAGCCTATCATTTTTACAGGTTTGAGACCTCTGGAGAGGACCAGGCCAAATATTTTATTAGAAATGTAAATCTTGAAGCTGGAGACCTGCCCCCTGTAATAGATTTGGAATACTATGGACAGTACACGAAAAACCCAATGAGCCCGAATACTGTAATTCCAGAACTAAGGAAGATGGTAGATATTTTTAGGGACCATTACAAGAAAACCCCTATAATTTATACTAACAAGTATGTATATAACCACTACCTAAAGGACAACTTTGAGGATGTGGATTTTTGGTATAGGGAAATAGGTACTGATTTTGCCTATATGCCTAATGAAGAAAAATGGACCTTCTGGCAATATGATGACATGGCAGAACTTGAAGGATATGGAGGTCCAGGAGCAAGTAAATATATAGATCTCAATTATTTTTATGGGGATTTAGATGATTTGGAGGAATATGGAAGAAATAATAGTTGATGGAGTAAAGAAGGGTTCCTTGTCTGATTCAGTTTTTACATTAGATGAAACAAAAACAAAAAAGCCCCTAGATATTATCGAAAGATCTATTGTAAAATCCTATAGGAAAAAAATTTGGGTTAGGTTTATTAGGGCCATAAAAGAATACCAAATGATTAAGCCTAAGGACAAAATTGCAGTTGCAATTTCAGGAGGAAAGGACAGCTTGTTACTAGCAAAGCTCTTCCAAGAACTTCACAAGCACTCAAACTTTGACTTTGACTTAGAGTTTATAGCCATGGACCCAGGATACAACGACTCAGTTAGAAAACATTTGGAAGACTTACTAGATTATTTACAAATACCAGCAAAGATTTACAAAAGTGATGTCTTTGAAGTAGCAGATTTTTTAGATACAGACAAGCCTTGCTATATGTGTGCCAGAATGAGAAGGGGAAACCTATATTCAAAGGCTAAGGAACTAGGCTGTAACAAGTTAGCCCTAGGCCATCACTTTGATGATGTAATAGAGACAATTATGTTAAATGTCCTATGTTCAGGAAATTACAAGACTATGATGCCGAAACTTAAGGCCCAAAACTTTGAAGATATGGAATTAATTAGACCCCTGTATTTAATAGAAGAAAATGACATTATACGATTTACAGAAAATGCAGGCCTTCAACCCTTAAATTGTTCATGTAGAATAGCTGAGAAAAAAGATGGAAAGAGATCAGAGATAAAAGACCTTATTAAGTCTTTAGAGGGATCCTTTACTAATGTTAGAGATTCTATATTTAGATCTTCAGAAAATGTAGAACTTGGAGCCATAATTGGGTATAAAAAATATGGCGAAAAAATAAGTTTTCTAGATGGTTATGACGATATGTAAATTTGGTATTTAAATTTATATAAAAATTAGATAGAATAAAAGTATGAATAAATACAAAGAGATATTATTTATAAACTAGGAGGAAATAATGGGATATTTATCAGTTAAGATTAGTGACAACTGGCAATATATAGGGGTTAATGACAGAGAAACCCGGCTGTTTGAAAATATGTGGCCACTTGAAAATGGTGTAAGTTACAACTCATACCTATACACAGGAGAAAAAACTGCTCTACTTGATACAGTAAAAATAAACAAGTCTAGTAGTTTCGTAGAAAAGTTAGAATCAACACTAAATGGCAGAGATCTAGATTACCTAGTTATTCACCATATGGAACCTGACCATTCCGGATCTATTTCTACAGTTTTAGAACTTTATCCAAATGTAAAACTAGTTGGAAACAAAAAGACTAAAGAATTTATTGAAAACTACTACGCACTAGAAGGAACTCAAAACTTCTCTTATGAAGACAACTTCATAGAAGTAGGAGATGGGGACAAGTTAGACCTTGGGGATACAGAGTTAACATTTTACTTGACTCCAATGGTTCACTGGCCAGAATCCATGGTTTCCTATGAAGAATCAACTGGAACCCTATTTTCACAAGATGCCTTTGGTGCATTTGGATCATTATCAGGAGCAATATTTGATGATGAAATTAACTGGGAATTTTATTTAGACGATACAGTAAGATACTATACAAATATAATTGGTAAGTTTTCTGCACAAGTAAAAGGAGCCCTTAAAAAATTAGTTCCCCTTGACATAAAGATGATTTGTCCAGTCCATGGACCAGTTTGGAGAACTAATCCAGGGAGAATTGTAAAACTATACAACCAACTTGCTAACCAAGAGACAGAAGAAGGGGTAGTAATAGTTTATGGTTCAATGTATGGAAATACAGAAAAAATGGCTGAAACAGTAGCTAGAGCCTTAGCAGAAAAGGGAATAAAAAATGTTAAGATATTTGATGTTTCCAAGACTCACCTTTCATATTTACTAGCTGACATTTGGAGATACGAAGGTGTTATCTTAGGCTCATGTACCTACAACAATGCCCTATTCCCACCAATGCAAACTCTAGTAACAACCTTAGAAAACCAAAAGATGAAAAACCATACTCTAGGAGTATTTGGTTCATATAGCTGGGCAGGAGGAGCCTTAAAGACTCTTAAGGCCTTCGCTGATAATTCAGGCTATGACTTAGTAGAAGCTACTGTAGAATCTAAAGGATCTCCAACTGAAGAAGAATTTAGACTTTGCAAGGAAATCGGCTATGAAATGGCAGATAAATTAATAGAAAAAAGACTAAATGACTATTATAGTTTATTAAATGCATAAGAAATTTTCCCATCCTTAAATTAGGGTGGGGTTCTTTTTTTCACAAAAGACTTCACAAAAAATTTACATTTAATAATATATAAAATTTGTGAAGTAAAGTAAAATTTTTAAATAGTATGTGTTATAATAAGACAGTAAAACTGATTAACATATATATATGAAGGAAAATATTAATAGGTGATTAAATGAGACTTCATACAGGTCTAGATATAGGTTCAACTACTTGTAAAATAGTTGTCTTAGATGACAGCAACAAGATCTTGTATTCTGAATATACAAGACACTTTTCGGATGTAAAAAAGACAGTTGCTGAAATTATTGACAGGTGTTATAGAAGATTTAAATACGATTCTACAACAATATCTGTTACTGGCTCTGGTGGTTTGTTAGTCCACAAAATATTAGAGGCAGACTTCGTCCAAGAGGTAGTTGCATCTACTAAGGCAATTTCGGAATTTATTAATAAAACAGAAGTGGCTATTGAACTAGGTGGAGAAGATTCAAAAATAACATATATGAAAGGTTCTATCGAGCAGAGGATGAATAGTATTTGTGCTGGTGGGACTGGAGCATTTATAGACCAAATGGCAACCTTGTTAGAGACAGATGCCAGTGGTCTTAATGATTATGCAAAGGAATATAAGAAAAAATACTCTATAGCTTCTAGGTGCGGAGTATTTGCAAAAACTGATATTCAAGCTCTAATAAATCAAGGGGCTTCCAAGGAAGATTTAGCAGTAAGTGTATTCCAATCAGTAGTAAACCAAACAATTTCAAACCTTGCTTGTGGTAGACCAATAAGGGGAAAGGTGGCCTTTTTAGGAGGACCTTTACACTTTCTTCCAGAACTTAGAAAGAGGTTTATTGAAACCTTAGAAATCAAGGACCAAGATGTAATTGTTCCTGAAAACCCTCAGCTATTTGTAGCTATTGGGGCTGCCCTTTTATCTAAGGAGACAAAGCCAATTTCCTTTATAGACCTACAAGAGAGAATAAAAAACAACAAGGCTGAAGAAGAAGAGACTAGTAACTATTTAGAACCTTTATTTTCAAGTGAAGAAGAACTAGAAGAATTTAGAAAGTCCCATGCCACTTCTAACTTAAAGGAAAAGACCTTAGAGGGATACAAGGGTCCCCTATATTTAGGTATAGATGCAGGGTCAACCACTTCAAAGATGGTCCTTCTAGATGAAAACTTAGACATTAGGTATTCTTTTTATGGCAATAACAAGGGAAAACCCCTTGATGTAGTAGTTGAAAATATTAAAGAAATTTATACTCAAATGGAAGATGGAGCCTATATAAAATCCAGTGGTATTACAGGTTATGGAGAGGACTTTATAAAGGCTGCCTTAAATATAGATATTGGTGAAGTTGAAACTATAGCCCATCTTAAGGCTGCCATGTTTTATAACCCAAATGTAGACTTTATTATTGACATTGGGGGCCAGGACATGAAGGCTATGAAAATAGAAGATGAAGTTATTTCATCAATTTTATTAAATGAAGCATGCTCATCTGGGTGTGGGTCTTTCTTAGAGACTTTTTCTAAGAGTATTGGCCTAAGTGTTTCTGAATTTTCAGAAAAGGCCTTACTAGCTAAAAATCCAGTAGACTTAGGATCTAGGTGTACTGTATTTATGAACTCCATGGTAAAACAAGCCCAAAAAGAAGGGGCTGAAGTTGGAGATATAGCAGCAGGACTATCCTACTCAATAATAAAAAATGCAATTCAAAAGGTAATAAAAATCAGAGACCCTAAAGACCTTGGAGAAAACATAGTTGTCCAAGGGGGAACCTTCTACGGAGATGCAATCCTAAGGGCCTTTGAAAAAATTACTGGAAAAACAGTAAAAAGACCAAGGATAGCAGGCCTAATGGGGGCCTTTGGTATGGCTTTAATATCAAAGGACAAGGCTATAGAAAAGTCTTCTATCTTAAGCTATGAAGACCTTGGAAACTTTTCATATAAGGTAAAAAACGCAACTTGTCACCAATGTACTAACTACTGTTCTCTATCAGTAAACACCTTCTCAAATGGCCAAAGGTTTATTACTGGAAATAGGTGTGAAAGAGGGGCAGGAGTAGTTAGAAGTGAAGAAAACAAGGTGCCAAACCTTTATGAATATAAGCTAAAAAGAGTATTTGATTATACTTCCCTTCCTATTGAAGATGCTCCTAGAGGGGAAGTAGGCCTACTTAGGGTCCTAAATATGTACGAAAACTATCCATTTTGGCATACATTTTTTACAAAATTAGGCTATAGGGTAGTCTTGTCCCCAGTATCAACAAGGGCAATTTATGAAAAGGGAATAGAATCAATAACCTCTGAAACAGCATGTTATCCAGCTAAGATTACCCATGGACATATAGAAGAGCTAATAAACATGGGCCAAAAGTTTATATTCTATCCTTCAGTATTTTATGAAGAACAAGAATATGACAAGTCAAATAATACTTTAAACTGTCCAGTAGTTTCTGGATATTCAGAAGTATTAAAAAACAATGTAGATAATTTAAAAGACAATGAAGTTAGGTTTGAAAATCCATTCTTGTCTTTTGACAATAGAAAAAAACTAGAAAGTAGAATGGCAGAAATTTTCCCTAACATTCCAAAGGGAGAAGTAAAGCTAGCAGTTAGGGCAGCCTATGAAGAACAAGATAGGTACCAAGAAGATATAAAAGAAGAAGGAAAAAAGGCCCTGGACTATCTAGAAAAACACAAGAAAAAGGGAATTGTCCTAGCAGGTAGACCTTACCATGTAGACCCAGAAATAAACCATGGAATTTCAGAGCTTATAACTTCCATGGACTTACCAGTAATTTCAGAAGACTCTCTACCTATAGAAGAAGACTTGTCTGGAAGAATAAGGGTCTTAGACCAATGGACCTACCACTCAAGACTATATAGGGCAGCGGAATTTGTTGGAAGGCATGACGACTTAGAAATGATCCAACTAAACTCCTTTGGTTGTGGTATCGATGCAGTAACTACAGATCAAGTAAATGAAATTCTTCATGGCTATAACAAGATTTATACAGTTATAAAAATAGATGAAGTTTCCAACTTGGGAGCAGTAAAAATAAGACTAAGGTCCCTACTTGAAGCTTCAAATAGAAGAAACGACAACAGGGACAAGATAAATCCAGTTGATGAAAAGCCAGTAATGTATACAAAGGAAATGAAGGCATCAGGCTACACAATTCTAGTACCTCAAATGGCTCCAATCCACTTCGCTATCCTACAGGAGGGCCTAAGAAAAGAAGGTCTGAATGTAGAAATTCTAGAATCCACAAACTCAAAGGTCATAAACGAAGGCCTAAAATATGTAAATAACGATGCCTGTTATCCATCTATGTTTGTTGTAGGACAATTTGTAGATGCAGTAAAATCTGGAAAGTACGACACAGACAAGGTAGCCTTGTTAATGGCCCAAACAGGTGGTGCTTGTAGGGCATCTAACTATGTAGGTTTTATTAGAAAGGCCATGAGAGAAGCGGGATTTGAACATATTCCAGTAATAGGTCTATCCTTCCAAGGAATAGAAGTTCACGATGGATTTTTTGATGGAATAAATAAAATATCCTTAATAAAGACATCCTTTATTTCTCTAATATATGGGGACCTAATAATGAGACTTTCCAATGCTACTAGACCTTATGAAATAATTAAGGGGTCTACTGACTTACTAGTAGAAAGATGGATAAAAATTGGCCAAGAGTCAGTAAGAAACTTTAACAAAAAGGATTATGTTGATAACATTAATAAGATGGTAAAGGAATTTTCTGACCTTGAAATATCTAAAGAAATAAAACCAAAGGTGGGAATTGTAGGAGAAATCCTAGTAAAATACCTTCCATCAGCTAACAACAACATCCAAGACCTTTTAGAAAAAGAAGGGGCAGAAGTTGTAATTAATGATATTATGGACTTTATGTTCTACTCTATGAAAAATGCAACTATAAAGCACAAGGTACTATCTAAAGGTTTCATAGGTTCTGCTGGGGCTGAAATTCTAATTAAGTATATTGAATTTTTAAGAAATCCAGTAAAGAAAGCCTTGGAGGGAACTAGGTTTACAAATCTTGCAGATATTTATGAAATCATGGAGTTTGCAGAAGAATTTGTTGGACTTGGAAACCAATATGGAGAAGGCTGGCTCCTAACAGGAGAGATGGTAGAGTTAATCCACACAGGGGCTAACAACATAGTTTGTGTCCAACCCTTTG
>CAMEGD010000051.1 GCA_945916025.1 uncultured Clostridia bacterium | reverse complement strand
CTATTTTTGCTAGCTTATCTTCAAAGCCAATTGTTTGCTCTGGACAAGATTTAACACAAAGTCTACATCCAATACATCCAATTGAACATGCATTTTTAACTTTTTTACCGCCATCATTTGAATTACACTTTACAATTGTTTGTGCTTCATAAGGAACCATATCTATTACATGTTTAGGGCATACTTCTACGCACCTATTACAAGCTGTACACTTATCCTTGTCAATTACTGCAATGCCATTAACCATTTCAATAGCACCGAATTCACAAACGTCAAAACATGTACCACCACCAAGACATCCATAAGAACATTCTTTGTTTCCTTCGTAATACATATTCATTGTTCTACAATCTGTAATACCTTGAAATTCAAATTTATCTTTTGCCTTGTCACAATCTCCTTGACAAAGAACTACTGCTGTTTTTCTTTGAACATTGGCAGAGTCCACACCCATAATTGTTGCAACAGCGTCTGCTGTTGGTTGTCCGCCTACTGGGCAAGAATTAACTGGAGCTTCACCAGCCACAATAGCATTAGCAAGTCCATTGCATCCTGGGTATCCACATGCGCCACAGTTAGCACCTGGTAAAGCTTCATCAACTGCTGTCACCCTTTCATCTTCCTCAACATAAAATACTGTGGAAGCAAATTGTAAGATAACTCCAAATAAGCCTCCAATTAATCCTAAGGCGACTATTGGTATTAAAAATATTTCCATATTATTCCTCCCTATACTAATCCTGCAAAACCGCTAAAAGCTATAGCCATTAGTCCTGCTGCGATTAGTGCAATTGGAACACCTTTTAATGGTTTAGGCACATCAGCAAGTTCTAGTTGTTCTCTTAAACAAGCCATTAACATTAATGCCAAGAAAAATCCTAATGAAGCTCCTAGACCATTTATAATTGTTTCAAATAAGTTATATCCTTCTGTAATATTAAGTACAGCAACTCCAAGTACCATGCAGTTTGTTGTGATAAGTGGTAAAAATACACCCATTGCAGTATATAGAGATGGACTAAGTTTCTTAATAGCCATTTCTACAAACTGTACTAATGAAGCAATTACAAGTATAAATGTAATAGTTTGCAAGTATTGAATATTAAACTTTTCTAATACGTAATATTGTAATGTCCAAGTAATTATTGAAGCTAAAACTACTACAAAGGTTACGGCAATACCCATCCCAGTTGCAGTTTCTGTCTTAGAAGATACACCTAAAAATGGACATATTCCTAAGAATTTAGCAAATATATAATTATCTACAAGTATAGTAGATATTAAAATAGTAATAATAGTTTCCATTTATTCCTCCTAAGCCATTTTCTTATTAACTATACTTTTAAATACAGCTATGAAAAATCCAAGTGTAACAAACGCTCCAGCTGGTGCAAGTAATACACCAATTCTTGGAATTACATCTGGAAGAATTTGCATTCCAAATAAAGAACCATTACCAAATAATTCTCTAATTAACCCCATTACAAATACAGCTAAAGTATAACCTACACCTGCTCCAATACCATCTATAAGGGATGGTAGGATTTTGTTTTTGTAGGCAAATCCTTCTGCTCTACCAAGGATTAAACAGTTTACTACTATAAGTGGTAAAAAGATACCTAGTGCATTATAAATATCTAAAGCATAAGCATTTAATATCATTTGCACTATTGTTACGAAAGTTGCAATTACAACTATAAATATAGGTATACGAATTTTGTTCGGAGTAATTTTTCTAATAGCAGATACAACAGTATTGGACATAGCCGCTACGAATGTTACTGCAGCTCCCATTGATAAAGAATTAATAACACTAGTTGTAACAGCTAGAACTGAACACAAACCTATTAATTGAATAAGAATAGGATTATTCTTAAATATACCATCAGTAAATACTTTTCCTAATTTCATATTATAACCCCCTTCTTAGTTATTACCATAAAATTCATTAAATGCAGCAACAGCCTGGTTAAGTCCTGTCATTACAGCATTTGAAGTGATAGTTGAACCAGAAATAGCTTCTATTTCATTTTCTCCTCCACCTGTGCCAAGTACTAGTTGACCAGAACTTACAGATTTTCCTTCAAATCTTGGGTAAAATCCATTTTCTCCAATTTGAGCTCCAAATCCTGGGGTCTCATTATTAGATAAGTTTCTATATCCAAGCACTGTACCGTTTGGATCAATTATAATAGCATTTTCCATTTCTCCACCGTATCCATTAGATACTACAGAGAAAATATAAGAGTTAACTTGTCCCCCTTCAGTAGATTCTAGAACTGAAGTGATTTCTGGATATTTATCCATAATTGCTAGAGCATCAGCTGTTTCATTGATTTCAACTGAGTCTCCTAATATTTCAAAATATTTGCCATAACTAGCTTGTAAAGCAGCATCCGCAATTATTGGTGCAGTTACTGAATTTAATCCTGCTAATAATCCAGATGCAATAGCAGAAATAAGTAGTAATGTCATTCCTAATTTTATATAGTCTTTCATTTAGTTTTTACCTCCCCAAATACTTTAGGTTGGATATATTTATCAATCATAGGTGTAACTACGTTCATAATTAAAATTGCATATGATACACCTTCAGGTAAACTTCCTACAACCCTTATTAAAGCAGTAATAATTCCGCATCCAATTGCAAAAATTATTCTTCCAAGTTCAGTTGATGGATTTGTTGCATAATCAGTTGCCATATAAAAAGCTCCAAGTATTAAACCACCACCTAAAATATGGTATGGAATTAAGTCAAAATCTACTCCTAGTATTGGAAGTAAAACTACAGTAGATATGATATATGCTAGTGGAACTTTCCAATCAATTACTTTTCTAATAAGTAAGTATATTGCACCTATTAGAAGTAAAATTGATGAAGTTTCTCCAAGTACACCACCTATATTTCCAATTGCCATATCAAATATAGAAGGAAGAATTCCTGTACCTTCTTTTAATATTCCAAGTGGAGTAGCTCCTGATAAAGCATCTGGTGCCACATAGCTAGTCATCTCAGTACCCCAAGAAGCCATTAATAAAGCTCTTGCTCCTAAAGCTGGATTAATAAAGTTATTACCAATCCCTCCAAATGATTCTTTAATAATAAACATTGCAAAAAATCCACCAAATACAGGCATCCAAAGTGGAGCATTGGCAGGAATATTAAAAGCAATAAGTATTCCAGTTACAACAGCAGATAAGTCTGAAATTCTAATTGGTTTTTTATATATTTTTTGTCCTAAAAACTCAAATACTACACAAGATGCAATTGATATTGCAATTAATAATAAAGCATTAAGCCCAAAAAAATACACGCTACCAGCAATAGCTGGGATAAGTGCAATTATTACATCTAACATAATACTAGATGTAGATGCTGAATCTTTGATATATGGATAACTTAAAATATCCATTTTTGGTTGGATTATTTCATTAGTTTGTAAATCCTTATTTTCCACAGTTAACCTCCATCTATTTACCTTTTGTCCAAATTTCATTTATACCAAGTTTCATTTTTTCAGATAATTCTAACTTGGCAGGACAAATATAGCTACATGCTCCACATTGAATGCATTCTTCTACATGGTTAGCTTTTGCATCTTCAAATTTTTCTCTATCAATCAAGGCATATAATTTTGATGGATTTAACTTAGATGGACAACCTTGAATACATCTTCCACATTTAATACAAGGGGTAGATCCTCTAAGGTCAACTTTATCCCTTGTTAAGACTACAATTCCAGTGATGGATTTAGTTATTGGAGAATCAATATCGTATATTTGATGTCCAGACATTGGTCCACCCGAAATTATAGCAGTAACGTCTCCATTAAAGCCACCACATTGTTTGATTAAGTCTTTAACAGTAGTTCCTATTCTAGCCATAATATTTTTTGGAGTAACAACACCAGGTCCAGTAACTGATACTATTCTTTCAAATAATGGTTTTCCAAAATAATAAGCGTCGTGAAGAGCTTTAAAAGTTCCAACGTTTGAAACAAAAGCATTAACTGCCCCACTTCTAGATCCTACTGGAACTTTTCTATTAAGTACTGCATCAATAATCCTAGTTGAATCACCTTGTGGATACTTAGTTTTTAAACTAGCAACTGTAAGTTTTTCAAAGTTAGATACAGTAGCGTCCATTTTTTCAATGGCATTCCTTTTGTTATCTTCTATTGCTATGTATCCTGCATTAGCATTTAAAGCATCAACAACTAAAGCTACGCCTTTTGCAACTTCTTCAGGATATTCTAACATTAATCTATGATCAGATGTTAGATATGGTTCGCACTCTGCACCATTTGCAATAATAGAATCAATTCCATTATCAATGGCTCCGCTTAATTTAACATTAAATGGGAATCCTGCTCCACCCATCCCAATAATTCCTGCTTCTTTAGAAATATTTACAAGTTCTTGTATATCCACTGGTCCTCTATTAGAACTTTCTAAATATTCATCTAAATCTTTGCTATCTTCTTGCCTTTCGATTGTAATACAATCTGTTTTTTTACCTTCAGTAGTAAATTTTTCTGCTATTTCAAGAACTACACCTGAAACACTAGCATGAACAGTACTGCTAAAAGTAGCTTCAGAACTTCCTATCACTTGTCCTTTTGTAACAACATCACCTTTTTTTACTACAGGATCACATTTTACTCCTGAACCTTGTAGTAGAGGGATATGGACAATTTTTGGAAGCTCTTGCATTTCCAATGGTGCATTTTCACTATATTGCTTATTATCATCAATATGTACTCCACCAGAAAAAGTAAGATTATTAATCATAAATATTTCACCTCTCATTTTTACACTACCAATATATTAACACTAAATCGATTTATTTTATAGTCTTTTATTAAAAATTTATTGTAGTTGTTTCAAAATAAAAACATTACTAAAAGATCTATAGATATCTGAATTAATTGGATTCAGATTGTTTTGGATTTTATTATCAATTAAAATAGCACTTGTCTTAGTATACAAGGGAATCAAAGGCATCTCTTCTGTATAAATATCAATTAATTCTAAATAAATATTTCTTCTGTTTTCAAATTCATCGGTTAGTTTTAAATTGTTAATTATATAATCTAACTTGGGGTTTGAGTAGTTAGAATAATTCAAACCTGTATCTATTGCCAGGGAATGTAACAAAGTAGAAAGATCTGAAATTTCAGTTAAGTTTAGGCTTACAATAGCCATTTCAAACCTATCCTGAGTAAGCTTCTCTACATACTCCTTATTAATTCCATCAATTTGTTCTTTACTAAGATTTTCATTTGTTGAAACCTGCATATTAGAATAAGCATTTATTCCAATTGCCTTTAAATCTTCAATTATAAATTCTGTAATTATTCTTTTATGATTATCTGCATAGTTAGAAGTAATTTCAATAGTTATTGGTTCTTGATTTTCGTCAACTAGAAATCCACTTTCATTGTATTTTGAATATCCAATCTCTTTTAATAATTCTTTAGATATTTCCGCATTATAGTAGTTGTCACTTTTTAAACCATAAAAATCCATTTTATTTTTAGTAAGTGGTAAGGATGTTTCAATTGCCTTTCCTAAAAATAATCTATCAATAATACGCTTCTTATTGATTCCTTTTGATATAGCTTGCTTAAGGATTCTTCCTTTATCCCCTGAAAACTTACTACTAAAGTTATTAAATATCAACATATCCATTTCATTTGTTGGAAACTCTTCTATTTTTATTGATGTATCATCTTGATACTTGGCCCAGTCATAATTTACAGACTTAACTAAATTAATTAACCCTGTTTCAAAAGCAAGTAATGCCAACTCTTCATCTTTAAAAATTTTAACATTTAATTTTTCAATGTATGGCAAATTCCCATTATATAAATCGAACATACTTAAGGAAATGTTATTTCCTTTTACTATCTTATCAACTTTGTACGCCCCTGTACCAATTAAGTTATCTTCCTTAAATTCATTAGACAATAACAGGTTTACATCCCCTTCTTTTAAAATTGGAAATGTCAGCATATCAAGTTTGTCAGCATAGGGCCTATCGAAATGAAGGTCTATATTCCTATCATCAAATATTTCCATAGTTAGAAAATTGCTCTTATCAAATTCGAAACCATATCCAACTGAGTTAATGAAGTTATGAAAGTAAGGACTATTATCATCTGAATTTATTAGATAATAAAAAGTTGAGAGTATGTCCTGGGTAGTAAGCTTCTCACCATCGTGAAAGTATATATTGTCTTTAATTGTTATAGTCATTGATAATTTATCTGGAGATACTACATAATGCTCTACAATATTGGTTTCTAATCCTCCATCTTCATTATATTCAAACAAACTGTCATATATAAGTTTTGTGAAGTAATATACGTAAGTATTACTTGGATAAAGAGGATTAATTTCTTCGTAGTTAGTTATTGGTATTACAATTTGTCCTCCTGGTGAAGGAGAAATAGTAGATAATTCTTCTTTTTCTATCTCTATAAAAGAAGTGTCAGATTCTTTATTTGAACAGCCAACAATAAAAAATAGAAATAATATAAAAACTATTGTTTTTTTCAATACTAAATCATCCTCCTAAAGCTTCTAAGAAAATTTATTAGAGCCAGTTTTATACTAACAAAAAAATCTGGCAATAGAACAAAGGATAAATTCATTTTTTCATATAAAAATTTATATGCAAAATGATAAACTTCTACCTTGTTTAAATAATTTGAAGTTTCCTTAAATTCAATATTTTCTTTAAAAGTATTTTTATGCCCATTTTCCCAACTTTCTACATTACTCATCCCAGAATTGTATGCTGCAATGGCTTTTTGTAAATTACCATCATATTTATCTAAAAGTCTAGATATATAATAAGTTCCAGCCATAATATTGGATTCAGGTAAGTATAAATTTCTGTAATCCCTTGAAACATTTAGGTCATCAAATATTTCTTCTGAAGTTGAATCTAACAGTTGCATTAGACCCTTTGCACCCTTGTTTGAAGTTGCGTCTTTATCAAAGTTACTTTCAGCTTTCATTATTGAATAAATTAGATATTTGTCCACTGAAAATATATCTGCATAAAGTTCAACTTCCTCCTTGTAAAACATTGGGAAGGTTAAATTTAACACTAATACTAGTCCTAGTAATAAAATTACAAATAAACTAATAAATTTCTTTGTCGTTTTTGCCATTTTCCACTCTTTTTTCTAAATTAATTAACTCTATTCTAATATCTTCATATAAGGAATACATGTCACTGTTGTTATAAATCACCACATCCCCCATTTTTTCCTTTATTCTTATACTCATTTGAGATTTAATTTTTTTACTTGCTTCATCCATAGTAAGTCTATCTCTAATCATAATTCTTGTAGTTTGAACCCTTTGATTAGAAGTAATAACCCATACTTCATCAATTATTTTATAGAAATCAGGGAATTTATTTTTTGTTTCGTATAGTAATGGAATGTCTAAAAAAATAATTCGCTCTTCTAATAAATCATCTATTGTAGATTTTGCCTTTTCATAAATATATGGATGAGTTATTTCATTTAAAGTATTAAGTTTTTCTTTATCTTCAAAAACAATACTAGCAAGTTTCTTTTTGTTTAAAATATTTCCATCGAAAATCCTACCTTCAAAGGATTTTTTGATTTTGTCTAAGACATGTTTTTCTTCAATTACATGGTGAGATATTACGTCAAAATCTACTACTTCGTAACCTCTCATCTTGATATAGTTTGTGGTTGTACTTTTACCAGTACCAATACTTCCTGTTACTGCTACTATATATGACTTATTTTGTGTCATACCATGAATCACCTACTTCTAAATCAACTGTTAATGGAACACTTAAATTAACTGCATTTTCCATTTCTGTCCTTAAGATATTTTTAACTAAGTCAACTTCTTCAATAGGAGCCTCGATTATTAATTCGTCATGTATTTGCAAGATAAGTTTAGATTTTAAGTTATTTTCTTTCAATTTTTTACTAACATTAATCATTGCAATTTTAATTATATCTGCTGCAGTCCCTTGAATAGGCATATTTAATGCTACTCTTTCTCCGAAATCCCTTATATTTTTATTTCTAGAATCTAGTTCTGGAAGATATCTCTTTCTTCCAAATTTTGTTTCCACATATTTCGACTTATATGCCAATTCGACGATGTTTTCCATATATGTTGCCACACCAGAAAATTCCTTTAAATAATTGTCTATATAATCTTTTGCTTCTTTTCTAGAAATTTTTAAGTTTTGTGATAGTCCAAAATCACTTACTCCATAAACTATCCCAAAGTTTACTGCCTTAGCCCTACTTCTCATTAGTGAATTTACTTCATCTATTTCTACATCAAATACTTTAGATGCTGTAGTAGAGTGAATATCCACTTTGTCTTTAAATGAGTTTATCATATTTTCATCATTAGAAATATCTGCTAGTAATCTTAATTCTATTTGAGAATAATCAGCGTCAATTAACTTATAATATTCATCTCTAGCTCTGAAAATCTTTCTAAGAGCTCTTCCTTCTTCAGTTTTTACTGGAATATTTTGCAAGTTAGGATCTGTGCTCGAAAGTCTACCAGTAGCTGCTACGTTTTGTTTGAAGTTAGAATGGATTCTTCCATCTAAAGGATTAATATATGATATTAAACCATCTACATAAGTCGACTTAAGTTTAGATATTGTCCTATATCTTATAATATGAGATATTATTTCATGTTTGTCTTCAAGTCTTTCTAATACCTCAATGTTAGTTGAATATCCAGTTTTTGTTTTCTTTATAGGAGGCAATTCTAATTTATTAAAAAGTATGTCTCCTAATTGTTTAGGAGAATTAATATTGAATTCTTCTCCTGCATATCTGTATATTTCACTTACTAAAATATCAAGTTCAAACTCTAATTCTTTCCCAATATTTAAAAGTTCATCTTTGTTAACATAAACTCCAGTATATTCCATGTTGGCTAAGACTTCGATAAGTGGTAGCTCTATTTTGTTGTACAAATACGACATTTTTTCTTCTTCGATTTTTGATAATTGTAAAAGAGTAACACTTTCTATTACATTAATAGTATTAGTTAGGTAGGAATTTATATTATTCTCTTCCCATTCTGTTACTGGCTTTTTAATTAATTTTTTATCCGGAAAATCCTTATCTAGATTAATTCCATATTGTGTAGCTATTATTTCTACTGAATAATCGGTTCCAGTTGGATCTAAGATATATTGACTAATGCTAATATCATTTTTGTAATTGTTTAAGCTAATGCCAAGGTCATTAAGAATCATCATGTCATCTTTAATTTCGTATCCATATTTTATCTTCTCAAATGACTCGAATACATCCTTAAGTTCTAATAAAGATCTTTTGTTGATATCAGATATATAAATTTCATCATTTATTCCAAAGGCAATTTTAATTGGGATACCTTGATTATATGTTTTATCAGTCGATAAAATCTTAAAAGAAAAGTTCTCAACAGGTTTTAATAATTCTTTTATTTCTTCTATTGATAAAATTTTTGATGTTTTGACTTCTATAATTTCTTTTTCTTCTTCTGTTCCATTTAGCCCTAACCTATTAATAATACTATTTAACTCATAATCACTTAATACCTTATATAAGTTATCAGCTTGCGGTCCTATACTAGTATCTATCTGACTAAGTTCAATTGGAACATCTCTATCAATCTTAGCTAACGACT
>CAMEGD010000050.1 GCA_945916025.1 uncultured Clostridia bacterium | reverse complement strand
TGTGCTTCTATGGTAAACCATTGATACATATGAACCTGCATTTGCCCTTCTGAATGTCTTAAGTTTGTATCTTTCTATACTTCTGTCAGAGTCTCTTTTAACTTCAATAAAGTTTGCAGAAATTTTAGAGACTTGTCCATCATATTTATTAACAATAACTACACCAGAGTCCTTAGCAGCCTTGTACTCAATTCCAGTACCGATAATTGGAGCTTCTGTGATTACTAGGGGAACTGCTTGACGTTGCATGTTTGCACCCATTAGAGCACGGTTAGCATCATCATTTTCTAAGAAAGGAATCATGGCAGTACCAACAGATACAATCTGTCTTGGAGATACGTCCATGTAGTCAATGTCCTTAACATCATAAACGTCTACTACCCCATTAATACCTCTGGCCACTACCCTTTCATTAATGAAGAATCCATTTTCATCAAGGGGTTCGTTTGATTGAGCGATTATATACTTGTCCTCTACATCTGCTGTGATGTAGTCTATATTAGAAGTTACTTGACCTTTTGGCTTAATTACCTTTCTATAAGGAGCTTCAATAAAACCAAAGTCATTAATTCTAGCATAAGTTGTTAAAGAAGTGATAAGGCCGATATTTGGACCTTCTGGGGTCTCAATTGGACACATTCTACCGTAGTGAGAGTTATTTACGTCTCTAACTTCCATGCCTGCCCTATCTCTAGATAAACCACCAGGTCCTAAAGCTGACATTCTTCTCTTGTGAGTAAGTTCTGCTAGTGGGTTAGTTTGGTCCATGAATTGGGATAATTGTGAAGACCCAAAAAACTCCTTAACAGCTGCTGTTAATGGTCTAATATTTATAAGTGATTGTGGAGTGTTAGATTCCATATCTTGAATGGTCATCTTCTCCCTAATAGCCCTTTCCATCCTAGAAAAACCTATTCTATATTGGTTTTGTAGAAGTTCTCCTACAGACCTAATTCTTCTATTTCCTAAGTGATCAATATCATCTATTGATCCAATATCTTTAAATAAGCCAAGTTCATAAGATACTGAAGCTAGGATGTCGTCAATTATTATATGTTTAGGACTTAATGTTTTAACATTCTTTTCTATTTCTTCTTCTAGTTCTTCCCCTTCAAAGGATTCTACTAAAAGTTTCATAGTTGGATAATGAACCTTTCCCTTTAAGCCATATTTTCTAAAATCAATTCCCTCTATATTAAAGGCTGATAAATCTACAAAGTTATTTCCAAGGACTTTAACTATTTCCCTGTCTTTGTTGTAAATGCTAACATGGTTTATACCAGCATTTTCTATTTCTTTAGCAGCTTCAAAGGAAATTTCTTCGTCTTTTCCTACTAAAAGCTCTCCAGTTTCACTATCTATTATATTATCTACAGAAACATAACCCCTGATTCTCTCTGAAATAGCTAGTTTTTGGTTAAACTTATATCTACCAACAGTTGCCAGGTCATATCTCTTGTGTTCAAAGAACATATTGTTAAATAAAGACTCAGCAGAATCAAGAGTAGGTGGCTCTCCTGGCCTTAATTTTTTATAAATTTCAATTATTGCTTCTTCTCTATTTTCTGTAAGGTCCTTTTCTAAAGTCGCTAAAAGCTGTTCAGACTCCCCGAACAGTTCTAAAATTTCTGACCTAGTTTCAACTCCAAGTGCCCTCACTAAAATAGTCATAGGTATTTTTCTGTTTCTATCGATTCTAGTATGAACTACATCTTTAGAGTCAGATTCAAATTCAATCCAAGCGCCTCTATTAGGTATTAATGTTGAAGAATACAGTGGTTTTCCAGTCTTGTCTCTTTCAAGTTTATAATAAACTCCTGGAGACCTAACTAATTGGTTTACAACTACCCTTTCAGCTCCATTAATTACAAAAGTTCCCGTTTCAGTCATCATAGGCATATCACCCATGAAAACCTCTTGCTCTTTTATTTCCATAGTAGACTTGTTGTAAAGTCTAACTCTAACAGTTAAAGGAGCAGAAAAATTTGCATCGTGATCTTTTGCTTCTTCTTCCGTATATTTTCTATCATCGCCGATTTTGTGTTCAACGAACTCCATTACTAAGTCCCCAGTATAATCTTCAATTGGGGAAATATCTTGAAGTACTTCTTTAAGACCTTCTTTGATAAACCATTTAAAAGAAGTCGTTTGAACTTCAATCAAGTTAGGTGGATCTAAAACCTCTTCGATTCTAGAATAACTCATTCTAACTCTTTTTCCATAATTTACAGGATTTGCCATGTAAACAACCTCACCTCTCACTTGAACAACTTGTTATAACGTACTAAATATAAATTGAGCATAGTAACCCATCTTTATATATTATGCAATGTTTAATTTTAACATAGGTGTAAACCCTTGTCAATTGATTATTTGTAAGAATATTAAGAAAACCTGGCCTATAAAAAGCCAGGTTATATTTAATAAGAAGTCTCACCCATGGTAACAGAATGGGTTGGATACTAGAAAACCATAATATTTATACAAAAAGTAAAACTTCTAGGTTTCTAAGATATTTTATAATTTTTGATTTACTAGGTCTACAAGGGTTTTTAAGGCTACGTTTTCGTCAGTTCCTTCAGTCCTAATTATAAGTTCTTCTCCTGAAAAAGCTCCCAAAGACATAATTCCTATAATGCTCTTTCCATTTACAGAGACATCTTCAGAAATTAGTTTTACATCAGATGAAAACTTACTTGCTACCCTAACAAAATTAGCAGCTGCTCGTCCATGTAGTCCGTCTTCATTTATTAATTTAACTTTCATTTCTTTCATTATTAGCACCTCTAATTTTTTCTGCCATCTTGCTTATTTTTTTTAATCTATAATTTATTCCAGATTTGGAATATTTATTACCACTTATTTCAACAATATCACTAAGACTGGAATCTTCATTTTCAAGTCTAATCATTCCAACTTCCCTAACATCTCCTGGAAGAAGCTCAAAGTTTTCTGTCTCTATTAAAAACTGTATGTCTTCTATCTGCTTCATAGATGCAGAAATAGTCTTGTTGATATTTGCCGTCTCGCAATTTACAACCCTATTAACATTATTTCTAAGTTCTTTTACAATTCTTATGTTCTCAAAGTTAAGTAGACCTTGGTTGGCCCCTATTAGTGCCATGAAGTTTGAGATTTGCTCTCCTTCTTTTATATAAACTATATAAGAGGACTTTCTCTTAGAGACTTTACCTAAAATGTCCTTTGTTAAGAGCTTATTTCTTATATCTTCTGCAAAGTCCTTTGACTTTGTTACAAATTCTAAGTGGTAGTATTTTTCAGGGTTTGTAATTGACCCACCCCCTAAAAAGCATCCCCTTAAGTAGGCTCTAAGCTCTTCTTCTGTATTTACCACTTCTTTTCCTACTGGGTAATTTTTGTTGTGGTAGTCTCCATTTTTAATAAAGTCAGTGTCAAAGAGTAAATCGTCTACTGCATACTTACCCTTCATTTCTATAAGATAGTAGTTGTTTTTGTTAAGTTGATTACTTTTTCTAAATGCTTCAATTTCACTTGTGTAGCTTTTTATCAAGGTAAATATCCTTCTAGCTATACTTGGATTTTCTGTAATAAATTCTAAAGAAACTTCTTCTTTGGTAATTTTAATTTCTCCACAGGACCTTACAAAGCCTGCCAGTTCAGATAGCATCAGCTTTGTAGAGTCAAGGTGTACTCTGGCTGCTTCGTTTTTTAGTATATTTGAGAAGCTCACTTTCATCCCTACTCTTGTTTTTAATTTCTACGGCTTTTTTAATAATCATCTTTTCGTTTTTGTGTATTAATATATTTAATGCCTTCTTTAAATCCACATACCTAGCTTCGTTAAACCCTTCCTTTTGTAAGGGCATAAAATCCATGTCATCTGAATACATTGTAAACCAATGGACAACCTTACTAGACTTTTTCATTTTCCTGAAATTATAATATTGATACTCTATAGAATCAATATACTCGCCTAATTCAGCCTTTATTCCACTTTCCTCTTGGACTTCCCTTAAGGCAGTTTCCGAAAAAGTTTCGCCTTTTTTTACGTGTCCCTTTGGAAGTACCCAGCCTCCACTAAATTTTCTAAGTAGCAAGATTTTGTCAGAATTAAATACTACACCTCCAGCACTAGTTTCTTTCATCTTTCCAACTCCAATTTATTTACAGAAATATATATATTATATTAACATTAATAAAATTTTATTGCAACCGTTTTCTCAGGTTGCAATTCGCTATATATCGCCATTTAATAGTTTAATAAGGGTCTTAGAAAGCTCCTCAGAATCACTTCTAATATAGCCTTCCTTTGTATCTATATAGTCCCCCTTAATTAGTTTTACCCCTAAGTTCTCAAGTTCCTCTTCGTCCCTTTGACTTGGCAAAACTTGGATTGAGTCTTCAATTTTATATGATTTTAAAAATACTTGGTCAAGTTTTCTGGTATTTGCTATACAGTAATCCACCATCCCATCTTTTCCATGATTCAAAATCCCCCTGAGGTGGTCGTATACGCCATAATCATCAGTTTCTCCTGACTGGGTCATAACGTTACAAATATAAACAGTCTTAGCCTTAGACTCCACAATAGCATCTACCATCTTATTTATTAGTAAGTTTGGTACTACTGATGTATACAAGGACCCTGGGCCAAGAACAATTAAGTCAGCTTGTTCTATGGCATCTAGACAGTCTCCTAAAATATTAACCTTACTATTTTCTAAACTCATTTTCTTAATTTTAGATTTTTCTTTTTTCGAAAAAATAGGTATAGCCGATTCTCCAAGGAATTTCTTGCCATTTTCAAGTTCTGCAACTAAGTCCATTTCATCTAATGTAACTGGAAAGACATTTCCTGTAATATTTAGAATCTTAGATGATTCCTTTACAGCAACTCCAAAGTCTTGGTATATTTCATTCATTGCTGCTAAAAATAAGTTTCCAAAGGTTTGGCCCTTAAGCTCTCCATTAGAGAACCTAAAAGAAAAAAGTTTTTCCATTTGTTCTTGGGTATTTGATAGGGCAAGTAAACAAGCCCTTATATCACCTGGTGGAAGCATACCTAGGTCCTTTCTTAATTTTCCAGAACCTCCTCCATCATCTGCAACAGTTACGATGGCAGTAATGTTTTTGGCATATTTTTTAAGGCCACCTAAAAGAACTGACAGTCCAGTCCCTCCCCCTAATACCACAATGTTTTTTTCTTCCATATTTTTCACCTTTTTATATCTCTATGGTCTACTATAATTCTTAAGTCCTTACTTTCAAGTCTTTTTTTAAGTTCTTCAGAAATAGAAACTGACCTGTGTTTTCCACCTGTACACCCAATGCCAACAGTAATCTGAAGTTTTCCCTCTTCTGTGTACTTAGGCACCACAAATCTAATCATCTCTTCAATTTTGTCTACAAATTCCCTTGTGGAACTTTGATTAAAAACAAAATCTATAACCTCTTGATCCTGGCCAGTTTTTTCCCTTAGTCCTTCAACATAGTAAGGATTTTCTATAAACCTTACATCAAAAATAAAGTCTCCATCTAATAGGATTCCATTTTTAAAACCAAAGGAGACAATTGAAATCTGCATTTTTGAGCTGTTTTCTTTTTCTAA
The DNA here is from genome assembly GCA_945916025.1 of uncultured Clostridia bacterium. Taxonomy (GTDB): domain Bacteria; phylum Bacillota; class Clostridia; order Tissierellales; family Peptoniphilaceae; genus Neofamilia. The sequence continues at coordinate 4,195 of CAMEGD010000050.1, read as the reverse complement.
AATTCTAATAATTTCTCTTCTAAGTTTATAGGTATTTAGTCTTGTGGTGTCTAATATATAGTCACTTTTTTCCTTTAATTCCTGTAACTTTTCCCTTTCTTCCAATAGACCTTCCAAAATATTTCCATCAGGAGCAAGGGGATGAGGTCTTCTAAGTTCCTTGTATCTTTTTATTACAGTTGCATCAGTTGCATCTAAAAATAAAAGCTTGTAATCAATACCTAGTTTTTCAACTCTTTCAAGCTCATTGAAAATTCCATCTAAAAACTCCCTAGTCCTAATATCTAGAACTGCAGCTATTTTAGTTGCCCTTTCACCCTTTTCAAAGTAAAGCTCTACAAAGGTAGTAAAAAGTTGAGGAGGGATATTGTCCATACAGTAGTAACCTAAGTCTTCCACTGCATTTAAAGCTGTAGACTTTCCAGCTCCACTTATACCAGTAATTATCAATAGTTCTTTTTTAGTATTCAAGATTAACCACCTTACTTATATCAAAACCTGCTTCCACTATCCTGTCTAGGGCCTTAGAAACATTTCCTACATTTTCTTGCTTATGGGCATCAGAATTTATAATAAACTTTATATCTGCATCCTTTACAAGTCTTAGTTGGTCTACATCTAAATATCCATGCTTGTTGTTAATTTCAAGCATTGTATTTTTATTCATATCCTTTGCCAGTCTATTGGCATCTACATAAAATTTAGCCCCTGGATGGGTCAAAAATTTTAAATCATATTTATAAGTTGCTTCTATCATAGAGTCAGTCGCATACTCAATCATCTTCTTTTCTAAAGAAGTAGAAAGTTTTTTTGCATACCTAAGGGGAGAAAATAAAATTTTTCCTAGGCCATCCTTTGGGATAATCCCGTTGTGGTAGCCACAAGCCAAAAAGTCTAGTTCCTTAGCCTGGTCCTTGGTAATATCCAAATTCCCCTTAAAGTCCATAATATTAGCCTCAAGGCCCATTAATATTTCTATTTTGCCTTTAAACTCTTCCCTTAAGTCTTCAATCTCATTTTTTATTTTCATTAGGTTATCAAAACTAACCCCATAAAAGACATGACCTGGACCGTGTTCAGCTATTGCAATTGTCTTTAAGCCCTTATTCATGGCCTCAATTACATTTTCCCTGACAGTAGACTTGCCGTGAGAATAAACTGTATGGGTGTGGTAATCACCTATTAGTCTCATTTGTCTTCTCCGATAATTTTTACCTCAGTTTCTAATGAGATTCCGTGTTTATCTTTTACTTCCTTTTGTATTAGTCGAATAAGTTCAATTACATCCTTGTAGGTAGCATTGTCATGGTTAATAACAAAACCTGAGTGTTTGTCAGAAACCATGGCCCCCCTGTGTACTAGGCCTTTTAAGCCTGAGCTTTCAATTAGAGCAGCAGCATAGTATCCTTCTGGTCTTTTAAAGGTAGATCCTGCAGATGGGTAGTTTAATGGTTGCTTCGTAACCCTCCTATTGGTGTAATCTGCCATTAATTCATCAATTTCCTTTTGGTCTCTTTTTCTTAGGGATAGATTTGCTCCTAGGACAATATAGCCCTCGTCTAAAACAGCACTTCCCCTGTACCTAAAGTCCATGTCCTGATTGTCAATGTACTTTACTTCCAAGTCCCTTGTAAGGACCTTTACATTTTTTACAAAATCCTTAAATTCTCCACCATAGGCTCCAGCATTCATAACTACCGCTCCCCCAATGGAACCTGGTATTCCACTAACTTCTTCCATATTAGATAGGGAATTTCTTTGGGCATATTTAGCCACATCTGGAACTGAATTTCCTGCTCCTGTATATAGGGTTTCTCCATCTAAATAAATATCAGTAAGGGCCTTGTGGATACAAATCACTACTCCCCTAAGGCCAGAATCGGAAACTAAAAGGTTTGAACCTTGGCCTAAAATAAAGGGAGTAACTCCTTCTTCCTTTAATAATTTCATAAGCATTATTAGGCTTTCTTCATCTTTTGGTCTAATAAAGATATCAACAGGACCTCCAACCCTAAAAGTTGTATGGCCTTTCATAGGTTCATTTTCTAAGACCTCTCCAATATCTAAGTTTTTTATTTTTTCTATAAGCATAATATTCTCCATATTTTTCATAGTTAAATTATAACAGTTCTATTATTTATTACAAATTTTACAAAATGTATTCTTTAAAACAACAAAATCCTCTAAACTAAGGTCTTTCGCCAAAGTATAAAGGACTTGTTAAGTCTAATTTAGCTAATTCTAAAACCCACCTTGTCTTCAACATAGTCAGAGACTTGGTCTTTTTCAATATCTAAGGCTGCAGCAAATTCTTCTGAAAGCATGTCTGTAGCCTTTTTTAGGTAGTTGTCATCTATAGCTCCAAATTTTTTCTTTTCATCAAATAGGTAGTCTTTTTTCTTAGAAATTGATAAGAGTAGCTCCAAGATACTTTCAGGGTCTCCAGAATTTATTTTTTCATCATAGAAATCTGTAAGTTCCTTAATTGGAAGGTCTAAAATTGCTTGAGCTTCAATTTCTGGTATTTTATTAATCAATCCTTCTGCTTCTTCTTTACTAATAATGTTTCTTATGTTTTCTAATTCTCCATCTAGGGGAACATAATTTACTCCATTTTTGTAAAGACTTCTCATAACATAGTATTTTTGGTCTACATCCATAGCAAAAGGCAGGCTTGTAATATCATCTACTACACACACACCTATATTCTTATAAAATACCATATCTCCTTTTTCAAACATTAGTCCACCTCTTTTTTAATTTCAAATACATCTGCTATCTAATCTTCTAAAAACCTGGCTTTCCAAGTAGTCTAAACATATTTTTCTTGTATTTTTCAACACCCGGTTGATTAAATGGGTTAACTCCTAATAAATATCCAGAAATAGCACAGGCCATTTCAAAGAAATAAAATAGGGCACCTATATTATATGGGTTTAGTTTTTCAATCTCGATATTTAAGTTTGGAACATCTCCTTCAACATGGGCAAGTAAAGTCCCTTCAAAGGCCTTATAATTAATTTCACTTAAGGACTTGCCAGCTAGGTAGTTTAGACCATCTAGGTCTTCATCTTGAGCCTTTAAGATAATGTCTTTTTCACTTTCTCTAACAGTTAAAACAGTTTCAAAGATATTTCTCTTTCCATCTTGAATTAATTGTCCCATGGAGTGAAGATCTGTTGTAAAGGTAACACTTGCTGGAAATATTGCCTTATGGTTCTTTCCTTCAGATTCTCCATATAGTTGTTTCCACCATTCAGAAAGGTATATTAATTCTGGGGTATAATTTGCCATTATTTCTATATCCTTACCCTTGTTGTATAGGATATTTCTAAGGGCAGCATAAATACAGGCATCATTTTCCCAGAAGTTTTTATTGGAATACTTTATTTTAGCAGCCTTAGCTCCCTCAATTAATTTGTCAGTATCTATTCCACATGCTGCAATTGGAAGTAGTCCTACAGGTGTTAGTACTGAATACCTGCCACCTATATCATCTGAAATTACAAAGGTTTCATAGCCCTCTTTGTTGGATAAGTCCTTTAAGGCTCCCTTATTTCTATCAGTAGTTACATAAATTCTTTCTTTAGCCTTGTCCCCATATTTTTCTTCAAGAAGGTTTTTAAAAATTCTAAAGGCTATAGCTGGTTCAGTAGTTGTTCCAGACTTAGAAATTACATTTATTGATATATCCTTGTCCTTAACAATATTTATTAGGTCTGTAATATATGATGGGGAAATATTTTGTCCTAAGAAATAAATCTTTGGAGTCTTTCTAAAATCCTTGTCTACTTCGTTATAAAAGTTATTAGTAAGGGCAGAAATTGCCGCCTTTGCCCCAAGATAAGATCCACCAATTCCAATTACTACTAATACATCAGAATCGCTTTTTATCTTTTCAGCTGCTTTTTTTATTCTTGCATATTCTTCTTCGTCTAAATTTTCAGGAAGGTCTACCCATCCTAAAAATTCACTTCCCGGCCCATCTTTTTCTAAAACTTCCTCGTGGGCACATTCTGTAAGTTTTCTTATTTCTTCAATTTCATCCTTGTTTACAAGAGAATTGTCATAATTAAATACTAAAGTCATAGGTTCTCCTAATTTACATTCATTAATACCATAGCAACATCATCAATTGGTTCATCTTTTATAAACTTGATTAAATGAATTCAATTTTATATTATTTTAAAATTAT
>CAMEGD010000049.1 GCA_945916025.1 uncultured Clostridia bacterium | reverse complement strand
ATATTCCCTAAAATCGGCTAAGGAAAAATCTTCGTGGTTAATTTTAATAATTTTTAAAACTTCGTCTATAGCTTCCTTTTTAACCTTATCTCCTTTTGTTAACACTATAATAATAGCATTTAAATTAACATGAATTAATTATACGATAAAAATAACAAAGATAAAAGGAGATGGTAGAGATGGTGGTGCAGTAGGGGCTATGATTGGAGTAAAATTAAGTAGCGTATTTGTAGTTGTTGCAGGTGCAGTAGCTGGAACTATAGTTGGAGGCTACTCTCCAGAATATTATATATCAGTTAAAAAACTACCTCAATACAAATATCCAATTACAACTCAAAGGCCTATAACGAGAACACTTCACTACGTATATCATGGTCCTAATAGCAATTGATATAAAAACTATTGGTTTAACATCTAAAATAATGGAGATTATATGAAATTCTTTAAGAGAGTTATATTTACAACAATAAGTATAATATTATTTTATTTCTTATTTCATTATTTTACAGGAGTATCATTTTTTGATTTTTATGAAGAATATGTAAGAAATACTCAATTTGGAAAATACTATTTAGATGTAGTCCTATTAGTTGTTATTGGAGTTTATCTTTTTTATTTAGATAAAGAAAAAAATAAAAATTAATATTAAAAGTTTTTAAAATAAAATGCCCTAGATTAAAAAAATCTAAGGCATTTCTTTATTTATGGTTGGTTAGTAATTTTTATGCTCCCAGGTAGGCTTTTTTTACTTTAGGGTCGTCTCTTAGTTCTTTGGCATCCCCTTCCATTATTACCTTGCCTGTTTCTAATACATATGCCCTGTCTGCTATTGAAAGGGCCATTTTAGCATTTTGTTCTACTAATAAAATAGTAGTTCCTTCTTCTTTTAGTTTTGATATATTTTCAAATATTTCCTTTACAAATAAAGGGGATAGGCCCATTGATGGTTCATCCAGTAATAATAAATCTGGTTTACTCATTAGGGCCCTTCCTATTGCCAGCATTTGTTGTTCTCCTCCTGAAAGGGTTCCTGCCCTTTGGGCCAGTCTTTCTTTCATTCTTGGAAACATCTTAAATATTTTTTCCATGGCAGCTTCTTTTTCTTTGTGAGATTGTTTCACTGCATAGGAACCCATTTCTATATTGTCTTCTACTGAAAGATTAGTAAATATCCTTCTTCCTTCTGGTACTTGGGCTACTCCAAGGTGGTTTATCTTGTGGGCCCTTTCCTTAGTTATGTCCTTATCTCTGTAATATATAGACCCTGATTTTGATCTGATTATTCCAGATATGGTTTGGAGGGTGGTGGTTTTTCCAGCTCCGTTAGCACCTATCAAGGTTACTATTTCTCCCTTTTTAACTTCCAAGGACACGTTCTTTATTGCGTGGATATTTCCATAAAAAACATTCAGGTTTTCAACCCTTAATAAAGAATCACTCATTTTGGTCCTCCTCATTAGTTCCCCCTAAGTAGGCTTCTACTACTTCAGGTTCGTTGATTACCCCTTGAGGCTTTCCTTGAGCTATGGTCTTTCCGTGGTTTAGAACTAAGAGTCTTTCACAAACTCCTAGTACTAAGTTCATATCGTGCTCTATTAGTAAAACAGCTACACCAAATTCATCCCTAATAAACTTTATCATATCCATAAGTTCATTTGTTTCGTTAGGGTTCATACCTGCTGCTGGTTCGTCTAGTAAAACTACCTTTGGATTTGTAGCCATGGCCCTTGCTATTTCTAGCTTTCTTTGTTGGCCATAAGATAGGTTTCCAGCTTGGGTATTGTAGTATTTTTCTAGTCCGAAAATCTTTAGTAAGTCCATAGATTTATTAAAAAGGTCTTTTTCTTCCTTCCAAAAGGTAGGGAATCTTAAGGCTCCCTTTACAAATCCATAGTTTTGGAGATAGTCGTGGGCTATCATTACATTTTCTATTACTGTAAGGTACTTAAATAATCTAATGTTTTGGAAAGTTCTAGCTAGGCCAAGCCTTACTATTTCGTGGGTTGCCATATTCTTTATCATTTGATCATTAAAGGTGTAGGAGCCAGAGCTAGCTTCATAAACCCCTGTTAGTACATTAAATACTGTGGTTTTTCCAGCGCCATTTGGTCCAATTAAGCCTACTAGTTCTCCTGGCTTAATTTCCAAGGAAAAGGAGTCTAGGGCCTTAAGGCCACCGAAGTTAATGGACAAGTCTTTTGCAGACAAAATCGCCTTAGTCATGGTCTACCTCTTTTCTTAGTATCTTGCTAGTAAATTTTGTAAAGTTAAATTCTTTCCTGCCTAATAGACCAGTTGGTTTAAATAACATAATTAATATTAGGGCTAGGGAATAAACTATCATCCTATAGTCAGCAAAGGACCTTAATAGTTCTGGCAAAATTGTAAGAACTATTGCGGATAATATTGATCCTGTAAAGGACCCCATTCCACCTAAAACTACCATTACTAGTATGTTTATGGAAAAGTTATAGTCAAATTGTTTTGGCACAATTATTCCAACATTGTGGGCATACATGCCTCCTGCTATTCCTGCAAATACTGCTGAAACTACAAAGGCAAAGGTCTTATAATATGTTGTATTTATTCCTGATGCTTCACTTGCAATTTCATCTTCACGAATTGCTAAAACAGCCCTTCCGTGTCTAGTTGTCATTAGTGAATACATTAATATTACACATAGGACAGTTAAGAAATATATAATTGAGAAGTCTTGAACCCATGGTATGGACTTTAGTCCTTGGGCTCCACCAGTAAATTCAAAAAACTCTATAAGTACCCTAATTATTTCTCCAAAGGCCAGGGTAATGATTGCAAGATAGTCCCCCTTAAGTCTTAGGGCTGGTATTCCTACTAAGAATCCAACAAGACCAGCTAGTATCCCTGCTAGTATAAGTCCCACAAAATAACCTGGTAGGCCTGGAATTATCATAGACTTTGTAAATAAGGCAGCTGTATAGGCTCCTATTGACATAAAGCCTGCATGACCTAGGTTAATTTGACCAAGTAGTCCTACAGTTACGTTTAGACTGGCAGCTAAGACTATATTAATTAACATAAAGTTTAGTATTGAGCTTTGGTACCTATTTATTATTCTACTAGATAGAAGAAATTGTAAAATCCCAAAAACTACCACAAGTAAAACAAAGGTAAGTACATAATTTATTTTTTTTTGTTTTGGCATTATACTTTCTCCTTAATGTTTTTCCCTAAAAGTCCATTAGGCATAACTAGCAATACAACAATAAGTATTAAAAATACAAAGGCATCTGCAAGTTGGGAAGAAATATAGGCCTTAGTTAAAGCCTCAACTATTCCTAAAATAAAGCCCCCAATTACAGCTCCTGGAATTACACCTATTCCACCTAGTACTGCAGCGACAAAGGCCTTGATCCCAAGCATAGAACCCATTAATGGTCCTACTTGAGGATAGGCTGATACATATAAGACACTACCAATAGCTGCTAGGGCAGAGCCTATAGCAAAGGTTAGGGTAATTACTGAGTCAACATTAATACCTACTAGCTTAGAGGCTACGTAGTCCTCACTAGTTGCAGTAATGGCCTTTCCAAATTTACTTTTAGTCATAAAAAGTTGAACTAGGACAGACAAGCCTACAGTTAAAATAATTGTGGCAACTATACTTGTGTTTATTGTAAGTCCAAAGAAATTAAAGCCTTCAGTTCCAAATATCCTTGGGAAAGGTAGGGTGTTGGCACCGATAAATTTCATAGCTAGGTTTTGTAAAAGTAAACTTACTCCGATAGCTGTAATTAGTGATGAAATTCTTGGTGAGTTTCGCAAAGGTGCATAGGCTAATTTTTCAATTACAACTCCAAAAATAACACATAAAATAATTGCTGGTAGTACAGAAACCCAAATTGGAAGACCCATTCCCACTATTGTTGGAACAGAAAAAAGGGCTGTATAGGCCCCCACCATAATTATATCTCCATGGGCAAAGTTTATTAGTTTAGCCGTACCATATACCATGGTGTATCCTAAGGAAACTAGGGCATAGATAGAGCCTATTTGTAGTCCGTTTATGATTTGTAAAATTAGTTCTTTCATTTATTTATCCTTATTAATAATAAGGTCATCTCAAATAAGAGATGACCCACAAAATTTTAATTTACGGTTGAACAACAGTGTCTAACTTGTATTCTCCTCCTGTTACCTTAATCATACTTACTGCCTTAACAGGATTGTTATTTTCATCAAATTTTATACTTCCAGTAATTCCCTTATAGTCGATTGCCTTCATGGCATCTACCATAGCTTGGAAATCTAAAGACCCAGCTTCTTCTATGGCTTGTTTTACCATATATACTACATCGTATCCTAAAGCTGAGAAGGAAGCGGGATTTTCTCCGTAAGTTTCATTGTATTTAGCTATAAAGTTTTGGATGTGTTCACTTTCATCATCTAGTGAGTAGTGGTTTGTAAATACAGCCCCTTCTACAGACTCTAAAGCTTCAGCAACTAAGGCTTCGTCTTGGATTCCAGTAGTTAATTGGGCAGAAATTCCGTCCCAACCATCAGGACCTATAAAGGTAGATTCTATCCCAACTTCTCTAGCTTGTGGGGCTATAAGAGCGATAGTTTCATAGTAGTCAGGGATTAATAATACATCTGGGATTTTAGATGCAATAGTTGTTAATTGTACCCTAAAGTCTTTGTCAGCTGATCCATAAGATTCATCAGCAACAACTTCTAAACCTAGGTTAGAAACTTCTTCGACAAAGGCATCTTTTACACCTTGGGAGTAGTCACTTGAAGAGTTAGATAAAATACCAACTGTACTTGCTCCTAAGTTTTCAGCTACATATTTTGCTAAGATTTGTCCTTGGAATGGATCAGTAAAGGCTGCCCTAAATACTGAAGGTTTTCCATCTGTAATATCAAGTTGAGTTCCAGTAGGTGTAATCATTAGCATACCGTCTCTATTAGCTAGTTCAGCTACAGCAACTGAAGGACCTGAAGTAACATCTCCAATAATAACTTCGGCTCCAGCTTCAATAAGCTTGTTGTAGGCGTTCATAGCCTCTTGGGTATCCCCTTTTTCATCTTCTGTTATTAGTTTTACTTGTTTTCCTAAAATACCACCATTTTCATTTATTTCATTAATGGCAACTTCTATTCCATTAGTAGTAGCTATTCCGTAAATTGCAACATTACCAGTAAGTGGAGCTAATGATCCAACAATAATTTCATCAGACTCTACACTTTCACTTTCAGCTGAATTATTAGAACAAGCTGACAAAATCATTACAAAAGCTAACATTAAAAATAATAAATTCTTTCTTTTCATAATATCTCCTTCTTATATAAGATTTTTCTTATTGTGTTGCAATTATACAAATACAATAAAAAATATTAAGGATTATTATATAAGTAAAAAAACAATAATACAATAGAAAAATCATTAAAATTTATTATTATTTAAGAAAAAGAGATAGGAAATTGTTTGCATAACCAAACATCTTTAAAATCATAAATTAAGGGTAGAATTGCAAAAGCACAAATTAATATCTTTAAAATTTAAAAATTATACAGGTTAACAGGACATTATAGTTAGTAGAAATATATTATCTGTTTTTAAATTATGATATAATATCATCTATGAAGACCATATTTTCTAAAGGGGCAGATTTTGTCCTAAAAAGACTTGAAGAAAATAAAGAAGAAGCTTATATAGTAGGCGGTTCAGTTAGGGATCTTTTAATGGAAAGGACTCCCAATGATTTTGATGTAACTACCTCTTGTTCCTACCAAAGATTAAGGGAGATTTTCTCAGATTGTAGGGTGGTAACCCTTGGAGAAAAATATGGAACCCTTGGAATTTTGTATGGAGATGAACTAATAGAAACTACCACCTATAGGGCGGATGGGTCTTATTTAGATGGAAGGCACCCTGAAAATGTTATTTTTACTAGGTATTTGGAAGAGGACCTTAAGAGAAGGGACTTTACCATAAATGCCATGGCCATGGACTACAGGAAAAACCTTGTAGATATCTTTGGTGGTCAAGAGGACCTAAAAAATAAGCTAATAAAGACAGTGGGTGTACCAGAAGAGAGATTTTCTGAGGACAAACTTAGGATTCTAAGGGCCATAAGGTTCGCTACCAATCTTGGTTTTGAAGTTGAAACTCAGACCCTTGTAGGTATAAAAAAATATGCAAAGGACATAAACTTAGTTTCCAAGGAGAGGATTAGGGAAGAATTTAATAAGGTTTTACTTTCTACCTGTCCATCTAAAGGCCTAAACTTAATGCTTAAAACAGGCTTATTAGGAGAAATTATTCCAGAAATAATTCCAACTGTAGGCTATGACCAAATGAGTCCCTACCACCACAAGGACTTATTTAAGCATATTCTTTGTGTCTTGGACGGGGTAGATAAAAAACTTCACCTTAGGCTTGCCAGTTTGTTTCACGATATTGGAAAGGTTGAGACCTTAAGTATTGATGAAAAGGAAGTTGGCCACTTTTATGGTCACGACAGCCTTGGTAGCCAAATGGCAGAAGTAATTTTAAAAAGACTAAAATATGACAACAAAACCATAAGCAAGGTTAAGATTTTAATAGAAAAGCACATGCAAGCTCAACCTCAAATTGGGGACAAAGGCCTAAAGAGACTTATAAACAAGGTGGGCCCAGACCTTATCTTTGATCTTTTTGATTTAATGTTAGCAGATTTAAGGTGCACAAGGGATGATAGGGATCCTAGCTTTTTACTTAATAGGAAAGAAAGAGTAAGGGAATTACTTGCTAATAAGACTGTAGTAGACAAGTCTGGCCTAGTTATTACTGGAAGGGACCTTCTGGAAATCGGGTATAAAGAAGGAAAGGCTTTAGGAGACTTTTTAGACTATTTAACAGACCTTGTTTTAGAAGACGAAAGCTTAAATACAAAAGATATATTATTAAAAATCGCGAAGGAAAAATTAACGGAGGAAATATGAGTAGATTATTTGGAACTGATGGAGTAAGAGGGGTTGCCAACAAGGAACTGACTCCAGAACTTGCTTTTAAGTTAGGACTATACGGTGGAGAAATCTTTAAGAAAACCAACAATAAGGGCGTTCTAGTAGGAAGAGATACTAGAAAGTCTGGACAAATGCTAAAATCTGCCTTAGCAGCAGGCTTTATGGCAGCTGGTCTAGATGTTGTAGACTTAGGAGTTGTATCTACACCTTCTATTGCTTACTTAGTAAATAAAAACAAGTACTCAGGAGGAGCTGTAATAAGTGCTTCTCACAATCCTTTTGAATACAACGGCATAAAACTTTTTGATGAAAATGGCTTCAAACTCACTGATGAGGAAGAAGACAATATTGAAAAAATGATAAAAGAAAACTATGAAATTGATAGGGTTTCCCACGAAGAAGTAGGGGACCTAAAAGATGGTAGGGACCTTTTAAGACAATATGAAGAATATCTAATTGACCTTGGAAGGGAACATTTTAAGGGACTAAAGATTGGCGTAGATACTGGTAACGGAGCCTTATCTGAAATTGCCCCAAGACTCTTAGAAGAAATGGGTGCTACAGTTTATGCCATAAATACTGAACCAGATGGAGCCAACATAAACAGAAAATGTGGATCTACAAATCCAGACCTAATTAAGGCCCTAGTTGTTGAAAAGGGAGCGGATATAGGATTTTCCTTTGATGGAGATGCTGACAGGATAATTGCAGTAGACGAAAAAGGAGAGGAAATAAACGGAGACCACATGCTAGGAATCTTTGCCCTTGATATGAAAAATGAAGGCAAGTTAAAAAACGACACAGTTGTGGGAACTGTTATGACTAACATGGGTCTAGATGTTTATTTAGATTCTATAGGAGCAAAAGTTTTAAAGGCCCCAGTAGGAGATAGGTATGTTTTAGAAGAAATGGTTAAGGGAGACTATGTAGTTGGAGGAGAACAATCAGGCCATATAATCTTCTTAGAATATAACCCAACAGGAGACGGCCTAGCTACAGGAATCCACCTAGTAAATGCCATAAAAAACCTAGACAAGGACCCATCAGAACTAAACTCTTATGTTACCAACTACCCACAGGTACTCATTAATGCCAAGGTAGAAAATTCTAAAAAATACAAGTACATGGACAATCTAAAGGTCAAGGAAGAAATGGATAAAATTGAAGAAGAATTTGGAAAAACTGGAAGGGTAGTAATTAGACCTTCAGGAACAGAACCATTAGTAAGGGTTATGATAGAAGGAAAAGATCAAGAAGAAATTACAAAAGTTGCTAGAGAATTAGCCGACATTATAGAGGCTGAACTAAAGTAGGAGGAAAGTGATGAGAAAGTATGGAATAATAGCCGATACGTCATGCGAAACAACTGAGCAAATGAGAGAAAAATACGGCATTACCTACGCATCCTTTAAAATCGACATTGATGATAAAAGCTATATAGATAACGAAGACTTGGACTTAGAAGACTTTATTACAAGTATGAATGCATCTAAAAACCCAATAAAGACAGCCTGTCCTTCTCCAGGTGACTTTAACAAGGCCCTAGAAGAAAACAAGGACTGTGATGAACTTTTTATAATAACTATTTCAAAAAAACTTTCAGGTACCTATGATAGTGCAAGTTTAGCTAGCCAACTTTTTAGAGAAAAATATCCAGACAAAAAGGTCCACGTAATAGACTCAAAGTCTGCAGCAGCTGGAGAAACAAATGTATATTTAGAACTAATAAAAGTCTTAGATGAAAATATACATTTTGAAGAAATAATAAATAAAATTTCAACCTTTGTAGAAAATATGAAGACCATGTTTGTTCTTGAAGACTTGTCTAATCTTATAAAAAATGGCAGGATGCCAAAGACTGCAGGAATGATAGCAAATGCCCTCTCCATAAAACCAGTAATGAAGGGAATTAATGGCGAAATTGAGCTTCATGAAATAGCAAGGGGGGTTAACAACTCCCTTAATAAGATGATTAAATCTATTGGAACATTTGTGGAAGATACAACAAGTGGGAGAATAGTAGTAACCCATGTTAGGGCACCAGAAAAAGTAGAAAAAATCGTAGAAGGAATAAAAAAAGCCTACGACTTTGGAAAAATTGAAGTAGTACAGGCTAGAGGCTTATCCTCAGGCTATGCAGCCGACAAGGGAATAGTTATAGCCTTTGATTAAAAAAATATTTTTACAAAACAAGACCCAGAGAAAAGAAATCTCTGGGTTTTTAAAATTTATAGGCTTATGTCAGTAGAAAAAACTTCCACAGCTGAACCTGCAATTTTCACTAAAATAGGTTTTTTGTCCTTAATATCTACACTTACCCTAATTTTTCCAGGCCTTCCCATGGCCTCTCCTTGGACTGCGTAGAAGGTAAAGTTATCCTTAGTATTGTCAACTAGGCCTAGGTGGACTAGATAAGCCCCTAAAGGTCCATTTGAATTTCCAGTAACTGGGTCTTCATTGTTGCCAGAAATTGGAGAAAACATCCTTCCATGGGACAAGACTTCTTTGTCATCTAGGTCTAAAGTAAAAACATGGTAGCCATTACAAGAAATATCCCTGCTAATTTCTATAAGTTCATTCATATTTGGCTCTAAAGAATGGAGTAAGTCTAGGTCATTTATGCCTACAAAGACCTTGCCATAGCCTGTAGAAACTATAGCTATGGGAACTTCCCTTATTAGGTCATTTTCTCTAAGGCCTAGAGCCTTTAAAATTCTTCTCTGAAGGTCTATGTCTAGTTCATCTCCAATTACAATATCTCCCTGGGTCATTTCTATTAGGTATTCCCCATTATTTTCATAAATATCCACAGGAAGATTTCCAGCTAGAGTCCTTTGGACAAGTCTAACATGGCCTTTAAACCCCTTGTTTTTAGCATTTATATAGTGGGCAGCAATAGTTGCGTGACCACAAAGGGGAACCTCGTTTTTAGGTGTAAAAAACCTTAGGTGAACATCATAGCCATCTCCACCTTTATCAATAAAAAATGCAGTTTCGGAATTATTCATTTCTCTGGCAATTTTTACCATATCTAAGTCCTCTAAACCCTCAGAATCTAAAAGGACTCCTGCAGGATTTCCAGTAAATTTTTCCTTTGTAAAAGAATCTATTTGATAAAGCTTATATGTCTTATTCATAAAAACCTCCTAAGTAAATAATACTATAATTCAGAAAATAAAAAAAGGTAGGATATGCCCTACCAAATGAAATAATGATCTATTAATAAGAAACTTGGGAA
>CAMEGD010000048.1 GCA_945916025.1 uncultured Clostridia bacterium | reverse complement strand
TCTAACAGTGTTGTAGGATGCATAAAGGTTTTTTTCATATTCATTAAACATATTCAAATCAAAGCTTTCACTATCCCCTTTAATTGCAATATTATTTAATCTAGTAAATGTTTCTATAGCTTCAGATCTGTCTTGCCTATCAAACCAATCCTTTAAATCTTCAGCCTTTTTAAATACTGAATAAATATCATCCTCTTGTCCGCTTAATAGGCCATCAACTAAATCATAACGAAGGCCCTCATCTAATAAGATAACCTTCACCCTTGACATAATAAATGTAAATATCTTGTCCTTTACTTGTTCATAGTCAAAAACTAAGTTATTTTTATCTACGAAAATATATAGGGAGTTTTTAATAGCTTCCCTTATGGAAATCTTCCATGCCTTATTTCTAATAATGTTAATGATACCTATACTTGCCCTTCTAAGACCAAAAGGATCTTGAGAACCTGTAGGAATATTACCTATTGCAAACATTCCAGTTATTGTATCAAGTTTGTCTGCTATCGACAAAATAGAACCTATAGTAGAGTCTGGAAGGTCATCCCCTGCAAACCTAGGCATGTATTGTTCCCTAATTGCTCCAGCTACTAAAGAATCTTCCCCTGCCTTTTTAGCATAGTTTTCTCCCATTATTCCTTGAAGTTCTGAAAACTCATTTACCATTTGGGTTAATAAATCAGATTTTGATAAACTAGCCGCCCTTTTAAGTTGGTCTTGGGATTCTTTTGCTATATCAAGTTGATCTCCGATTTTTTCTGCTAGATTTTTTATTCTCTCAACCTTTAGGTCCATAGTTCCTAATTTTTCGTGGTAAGTAATTCCACTTAGATTTTCTCCAAGATTTAAAAAGTCTTTTTCTAAATCTTCATTGTAAAAGAACTTAGCATCTTCAAGTCTAGCACCTAGTACTTTTTCATTCCCTTTAATAACTACATCCTTATGTTGGTCAGTTCCATTTACCACTGATACAAAGTATGGAAGTAAGGTACTTTCATTTTTGTATATTGGAATAAACCTCAAGTGTTCTTTCATTGAAGTTGTTATTACTATATTAGGAAGTAGTAAGTGTTCATCCTTTATTCTTCCTAGGATTGGACTTGGATACTCTACTATATTTGTTAGTTCTTCTAAAAGGTCCTCATCTTGTTTTATTTCTCCACTAAGTTCCTTAGCTAGTCTTACAGATTCCCTTTTAATAATTCTCTTTCTATCTTCAGGATTTGCAATTACATAGTTTTCTTTTAATAATTCTTCATAAGCTCTTGGTTCTTTAATTTCAATTTCAGAAGAACCTAAAAACCTATGTCCCCTAGTTATATTCGAACAAGTTATTCCCTCTAATTCTAAAGGTAAAACTTCATTTTTATAAACAGAAACAAGCCACCTTACAGGTCTGGCAAATCTAAGATCTTTTCCGCCCCATTTCATATTCTTAGGGAAGTTTATACCTTTAATTATATTTGGAAGACTTTCCTTAAAAATATCCACAGCGGACTTAGCCTTTACAACCTTTGACCCATAAATGTAGTCATCTCTGATTTCAATGTCCTTTTCTTCTAGTCCTTGGGACTTCATAAAGCCCATTAAGGCCTTTGATGGATTATTATTTTCATCATAGGCAATCTTAGCGCTAGGACCCTTCACTTCTACCCTAGAGTCTTCTTGGCTATCTTCTAAGTCTTCTACTAATATAGCAAGTCTTCTAGGACTGCTGTATTTTTTTATTTGACCGTATTTTAATTTATTTTCATCAAGTAACTTTACAAAGTCACCTTCAAGTTGGTTAATTGCATTTTTTATATACCTTGCTGGAAGTTCTTCAACTCCAATTTCAAGTAAGTAATCTTGCATTATTTGTCCTCCTTATTTAATAAAGGATAATTCATTTCTTTTCTTTGTTCTACATAAAGGTTGGCAACCTTTCTGGACAGGTTTCTTACCCTTTGGATATAACCAGTTCTTTCAGAAACAGATATTGCTCCCCTTGCATCTAAAAGATTAAAGGTGTGAGAACATTTTAAAACATAATCATAAGCTGGTAATACTAAAGAAGTTTCTTCAATTATTCTTTCAGCTTCACTTTCATATTGGGTAAATAAGTTCTTAAGTAAGTCCTTGTCAGACTCTTCAAAGGAGTACTTAGAATGTTCATATTCAGCTACCTTGAATAGGTCACCATACTTAGTATTTTCGTTCCACATTATATCGTAAACACTATCCACTTCTTGTAAGTATAAGGCTATACGCTCAAGACCATAGGTAAGCTCTCCAGATTCTAATTCACAGTTAATACCACCAACTTGTTGGAAGTATGTATACTGAGTTATTTCCATTGCATCTATCCAAACTTCCCATCCTAGTCCCCAGGCTCCTAATGTTGGAGATTCCCAGTTGTCTTCAATAAACCTAATGTCATGAACCTTTGGATCAATTCCTATAGCCTTTAGACTATCTAAATATAGCTCTTGAATATTGTCTGGAGTAGGTTTTAGTATAACTTGCATTTGATGATGTTGATAAAGTCTATTAGGATTATCTCCGTACCTACCATCATCCGGTCTTCTAGATGGTTGAACATATATTGTCTTCCAAGGTTCTGGCCCCAGTGCCCTTAAGAATGTGTTTGGACTCATTGTCCCTGCACCTACTTCAACATCATAAGGTTCCATTATTAAACAACCTTGTTTTCCCCAATATTCCTTTAATTTTAAAACTAAATCCTGAAAATACATTTTTTCCTCCTCTAAATCCCAAAAAGTTTAAAATACTTTTTTCGAGATTCCAATTCAATTAATTCTGTATTGTATAAAAAATAATTGTAAATTATATTTTCTATCCTAATCATTTGGTCCTTATTAATGTCCAGACCTTTATAGTCTTCATACTTTTTATAAAGTAAAAAAAGCATAAATTCTAAGTCACTTTTATTGAGTTTACCATAGTCTTGGATACTTTCCAAACATTTTTCACAAAGTATTCCCCCAATTTCATTAGAAAAGTATAGCCCCCTAAATTTTTTTGTTCCACAGTGGGTACAAGAAGATAAGTTTGGCTTAAATCCTAAAAGGGATATATACTTTATTAAAAACCCAATCCTTACTAAGGAAGGGGTGACTGTGTTACTTCTAAGAATTTCAAAAGTCTTAATGGTCAAGTCATATATTGTCTCATCTACTAAATTCTCCGGCATTGTAAGTAAAATTACCTCAGAAATTATTTCACCTACTAGGAAATTTTCAGGATTTTTACCTAAATCTAAGTTAGAATTTCTGATTTGGCCAGATTTTATATAGTAATTGTTTTTATTTAGTTCAAGTTGAAAATCGCTTTCAACGTATTTTTCTGTTACTAACATTAGACTATTGTTTGGCCTAAGGGCACCGGAAACAAAAATGTTTACCCTGCCCCTAGAATTAGTAAAAAGGTCGATTATCCTACTAGATTCTTTATATCTAGTAGACCTTAATACTATCCCTTTAGTCTCTATTATTTTATTAGTATCCAAAATATTTTACTTTAGAATCCTTTTCTCTCCAATTTTTTTCTATCTTAATCCAAAGCTCTAAATTTACATTAGATTGTAAGAATTTTTCCAATTCTCTCACTGCATCTACCCTAATCTTCTTTATCATAGAGCCGCCCTTACCTATAATTATTCCCTTGTGGGACTCTTTTTCAGAATAAATTGTAGCTTGAATATTAATAGTTTTTTTATCTTTACTTTCCTTCATAGACTCTAGGACCACATTAATTCCATGGGGAACCTCATCCATTAGGTTTAGTAAGGCTTTTTCCCTAATAATCTCTTCCACAATAAATCTTTCAGACTTGTCAGTGATTTGATCATCAGGATAATATCTAGGTCCTTCTGGAAGGTATTTCTTTATAGTATTTATAAGAAGGTCTACATTGTCCCCTTTGCTGGCTGAAATAGGAACAATTTCCCTTATCATTTCAAAATCCTTAAATAGGTCTATGATTTCCAAAATCTTTTCCTTGTTAATGGTGTCTATTTTATTAATAACTAAGATTACTGGTACCTTCACTCCTTCTAAGAAGTTTATAATATCCCTTTCCCTACTTCCAATAAAATCAGAAGTATCCACAAGGTATAAAACTACATCAGCTTCTTCAACTGACCCCTTGGAGGCATTTAACATGTGCTCACCTAATTTATTTCTTGGGTTTTGCATACCAGGAGTATCTAAAAATATAATTTGGGAATCTTCATCAGAGTGAATAAGTTGAATTTTGTCCCTTGTTGTTTGTGGCTTATCGGATATTATTGAAATTTTTTCTCCCAAAATCCTATTTAATAAAGTAGACTTGCCTACATTGGGTCTACCAATTACTGAAACATAACCTGTTTTGTCCATTTGATCTCCTTAAAAAATTTGAAAAATTAATATACCAACAAAGATTCCTAAAACAGAACCTGTAACGACCTCAATAGTGGTATGAATCTTTCCTTCAATCCTACTTTCTGCTACTAACAAAGCCATAATAAAAGCTAGAATTGTGATAATAATATTGTCTGTCATTGTGGAAATAATTGTAGCTGCGCAAAATGCTAGGGATGAATGTCCACTTACTGCCCCGCCATGAAGATGGGTTCCCTTACTAAACTTCCTTAGTAAAACTTTTAGTCCCAGTGTAAGAACTAAGACTAAGATAATAGCAATTAAAGTTAAGTGGGTGGATGAATTGGTAATTCTTAAAATAACCACATCCCTAACTGCATTTAACCTATCAAAGAATAATAGGTATCCCACAGCTATAGAATTAAGGGCCGCTATTAAAACTCCAGCAGCAGCTACATCCTTTACTATCTTAGCTAAATCATTATATTCTGGTGTAATTAAGTCTATTGTTTTTTCTATGGCAGTGTTAAATAACTCTGCTGCTATAACTAAAGTTATGGTAATTAATAAGACCATATATTCTACCCTAGTTAAATCAAAAAACAAGGAACTAAACAAGGCTAATATGGCTGCCCCGTAGTGAATCTTTATATTTCTTTCAGTACCTACAGCTGTAATTAAGCCATTTATAGCATAATTAAAAGAGTCAACTAAAGAAAGAATAAAGCCCTTGCCATAATCTCTTTTCATTTTAAAACACCAAGCTCTTTCATTATTTCCTTTTCTTTTTCCCTCATTAAAAGTCTATCTTCATCTTCAATATGATCGTATCCAAGTAAATGTAAAATAGAATGAACAGTTAAATAAGAAAGTTCCCTTTCCTCAGAATGTCCAAATTCAAGGGCTTGGTCCTTTACCTTATCCAGGTTTATAACCACATCCCCAAGCATTAAAATAGGAAGGTCTAAATCTGTACCAAAATCCATTGGAAAAGATAAAACATCTGTTATCTTGTCTACTCCCCTATAGTCCCTGTTAAGGTCCTTTATGGTAGAGTCATTTACAAGAGATACAGAAACTTCTACTTTTTCTCCTACTTCCATTACATCCAAAGCTATATTTATAGCCCTTGTAATTATCTCTTCATTGTTAACAATAATTTCCTTATTTACTTGGTCATCAAAAATAATATTTACCATTAAAAGTCACCTAATATTTATACTTAATATTACTATTTTAACATTAATTTAAGTATAATTCACTACTTTTACACATATAAAGAAAATAAGGAATCCTTAAGACTCCTTATTAGTATTGCTTTTATTCTCATCTTTTTCATAGGCTTCAATAATATTTTGAACTAACCTATGTCTTACTATATCAGTCTTATCTAGGTGTACAAATTTAATTTTAGGAATATCTTTAAGTATCCTAACAACTTCCTTTAGACCAGATTTTTGCCCTTTTTTTAGGTCAATTTGTGTAATGTCTCCATTGATAATTGCCTTAGAACCATGTCCAAGTCTAGTCAAAAACATCTTCATCTGTTCGTTAGTTGTATTTTGAGCTTCATCAAGAATGATATATGCATTATCCAAGGTCCTTCCCCTCATATACGCAAGAGGGGCTACTTCGATTATGTTCTTTTCAAGTAAATCATAGAAGACATCTGCCCCTAACATATCGAATATAGCATCATAAAGTGGCCTCAAATAAGGGTCTACCTTCATTTGTAAATCACCAGGAAGAAAGCCTAAACTTTCTCCAGCCTCTACAGCTGGCCTAGTTAATATTATCCTGGCAACTTCCTTATTTTTAAAAGCCTTAACAGCCATGGCAACAGCAAGATATGTCTTTCCTGTACCTGCTGGTCCAATACCAAAGATAACATTGTTGTCCCTGATCCCATCTATATATCTTTTTTGTCCAAGGGTCTTTGGTCTAATGACCTTGCCTCTGGAAGAATAAATAATTGGCTCATTAAAGGCATTTGCAAAATCAAGATCTGGATTAGTCGCCCTTTGATTCACCATATACTGAATATCCCCTAGGGAAATTGTCTTTTGACTAACTAAAACCCTAAGTATACTAGAAAGAAGTTTTTCAGTTTCCAAGACACTTCCTTCAGTATTTCCCATAATAACAAGATAGCCATCATGGATTCTTATTCTAGTTTTAAAATAGTTTTCAATAAACCTAATGTTTTCATCTAGTTTTCCATATAATTGAGATATAAGTCTTTCATCTTCAATTCTTATGTCAAGTTTCTTGTTAAATTCTATGTTTTTTCCTCTTTTCAAATATGATATATATATTTTACTACAAAACTTTAAAAAATATATAGGGAAAGAAAATCTCCCCCTATATATTTTTATCTTCTCATTGAAAGGGGTTTGTCTAGTATTTCTTTAAATATAATACCCTCTCTCATATTTAGTGTCTTGCCATTGTCGCTAATTAAGTCTTCAAAAAAATCATCAAGTTGCTCATCAAGTATATCATCAGATTCAATGAGATTATAGTCAAACATTGGATTATCTTCATCATCTCCATATAGGCTTCTGTCATACTCATCTAACTTTTCTGCCCCTAGTGTCTGAGCTTGTAGCCTTGCAGATTCAGTCCTATCTTCCACTTCTAAGACCTGATAATTAGGTTTATTCTTCTTAAAAGGATTATTATTACTAACTTTTTTAGTAACAATTTCTTTTGCACGATTAGGATCTTTTATGCCCTTAGACTTATTTTCTGCTTCTTCTATGGCTTTTTGAACCTCATCTAAGATATTTCCTAGTCCATACTTCTTTTGACTTTGCCTTTGAAAATTTCCAGGCTTATTAAAATCTCTTTTTTCGATATTTGTTTCCCTATATTCTTGAATCCTTTTTTTCTTTCTTTTTTTATTATCTTTTTCTTTAACTTTAGAAAAGAGGGTGACAAGACCTAATACTATTAATAGAAAATCGAACATCTATATCATCCCTTAATTGTTTTTAGTAGTGTCGTTGTTTTCCTTCTTTTCATCTATTTTAGAAATTGACTCTCTCATATCAGTATCAGCCATTATGTTTTTCATATTATAGTAATCCATAACGCCCATTTTACCAGATCTTAAAGCTTCTGATAAAGCTAGAGGTACTTGAGATTCACTTTCTACTACCTTAGCTCTCATTTCTACTACTTGAGCCTTCATTTCTTGTTCACGAGCAAGGGCCATAGCTCTTCTTTCAGAAGCCTTAGCTTCAGCAATCTTCTTGTCAGCTGCAGCTTGGTCAGCTTGAAGTTTAGCCCCTATATTTCTAGCTACATCTACGTCTGCAATGTCTATTGATAAGATTTCAAATGCAGTACCTGAATCTAGTCCCTTATTTAATACTACCTTAGAAATATTGTCTGGGTCTTCTAAAACGCCCTTATAGGAACTTGATGAACCTACTGTAGTTACAATACCCTCACCTACCCTAGCTATTATAGTTTCTTCGCCAGCACCACCGACTAATCTGTCGATATTTGCCCTTACAGTTACTCTGGCTTTTACAATAACTTCTATACCATCTTGTGCAACTGCTGAAATATTAGGTGTTTCTATAACCTTTGGGTTAACAGAAACTTGCACAGCTTCTAACACGTTTCTACCAGCTAAGTCTATTGCTGCTGCTCTTTCAAAAATTAGTGGAATATTTGCCCTTTGAGCTGCAATTAGTGCGTCTACTAAGGTATTAATGTTACCTCCTGCTAGGTAGTGGGCTTCCATTTCTTCAATATCAAGGTCAAGTCCTGCCTTAGTAGCCTTGATTAGAGGATTTACTATCCTACTAGGAACTACCCTTCTCAATCTCATACCAACAAGGGTAGTTAACTTAATCCTTACTCCTGAGAAGAAGGCTGTTACCCAAAGTCCAATTGGAATAAAGGTAAAGAATAAAATTATCAGTACACCTATAAGAAATATTCCAAAAATTGTTAAAATCGATTCATATCCAAACATCTTAATTAATCTCCTTTACTATAATAGTGTTTCCTTTAATATCAATAACTTCCACTGGAGAATTTGATTTAATAAAGTTTGATTCTGCTGTAGCATCAAACTTTTCACCATTAATTTCCACAAAACCGTAAGGTCTCATTACACTTAAGCTTATACCCTTGTCACCTATATTTATAATCAATTTATTTGTAATATCTAGGTTAGAATTTCCCCTAATAGATTTATCCAAGGTTATAGATTTGAAGGTCCTACTATTCATTCCAAACTTAAAGATAAAGTAGATTAATAAAACTCCAACTATAAGGGCAAGTAATATTGCTGTAAATGCCTGTTCCAAAGTTTGCATTGAAGTTGCTACACCTATTATTGTAAGGATTAGGCCAGAAATACCTGGTAGTCCAAAACCTGGAACAAATAGTTCAACTACAATTAGGACAGCTCCTAATATGAAAAACATTAATGAGAACCAACTTGCATTTCCAATTAGGACATTTGCTCCAAAGAACAAGAATAATGAAATTGCTCCTATTATTCCAAATAAGCCAAAACCTGGAATGAAAAACTCAATAATTAAGGCTGCAATTCCTATTACTAACAAGAGACTTGAAATCCATTGTTGGGATAAAAATTTTGCTACTCGTGTGGAAAAGTCTTCTTCAATAACCTTTATTTCTGCCTCTTGGGAGTCAGCAAAGGCTAAGACTTCGTCTAGGTTAGAAGTAGTCTTGTCAGAATATCCCAGTTCTAAGGCTTCTGCAGCTGTAAGGTTTAAGAGGGTTCCCTTTTCAGAGACTCCATCTACAACTACATCTACATCTGCCATGGCTTCAGCAATTTCTGGATCCCTGCTACTATTTTGAGCAGCACTTCTAAGCATTGACTTCCACATTGACAAGATCTTCTCTGTATTTGGAATAGTTTCAGCAGACCCTATTGTACCATGAGGACTCATTACAATCTTATCACAGGATAGGGCGATTAAAACTCCAGCTGATTCAGCCTTGGTGTTAATAAAACAAATTGTTTCCAAGTCTGTTTTAATTAAATAATTCTTTATTTTCTCAGCCGATTCTACTAAACCGCCATAGGTATCAAGTTCAATAATTATCTTATTGGCATTCATTCTTTCAGCTTCTTCTATAGATATATTCACATATCTTTCTGAAGCCTTTGTAATCTCTTCCCTTAGGGGAATAACATAAACTACATCCTTATTTTCACTAGCAAAGGTCATACATGGAAAAGCAAGTATTATGGCTAATAAAATTAATAACGAGCCTTTAAGTCTTCTAATTGTCACATGAGTACCTCCTTCTCATATATTTATATAAATTTTATCATAAAATTTAATTGAAATATTAACAGAACAGTTAAAAAATTTATAATTTAGCAAACTAAATTAACTTACTTTAAATCTCTATTCCTATATCCTTTCATACCAATGAGAATAAAGACTAGGGATGTAATAATAAGTAATATGTTTTTACTTATTTCAATATCTTCCAAAGGGTAATTAGGAAGATAACCAAAGGGACTAAAAAACTCTAAAAAGTCTGGCAAATCTATAATTCTCCCAATATAGATAATAAAAAATGTATATCCTAAATAAAAGTAAGAAAGATAATATAGCTTTGGTATAATTCCTATTAATATTACCCCTGCTGATGTAGTTAGTATTATAGCAGGAATGTAATTAAGAGAACTTATAAAAAATGTTCTAAGACTAGGTATATCTTCAATAAAATTTTTCCCCACATACCAGGTAGTAACTGCCATTAATAGTTGATATACAATAATTGAAATTGTGGAAACTGTTATAAAAGACCCAAAGTATCTATACCTACATAAAGACTTACTTAATAATTTTTCCATATACCC
>CAMEGD010000047.1 GCA_945916025.1 uncultured Clostridia bacterium | reverse complement strand
TTGCCTTCATGAACTGGGAAGGTTACAACTATGAAGATGCTATGTTAATATCTGAAGACCTAGTTATCAAAGATAAGTTGACATCAGTTCATATAGAAGAATATGAATCAGAAGCTAGAGAAACAAAACTTGGCTCTGAAGAAATTTCCCGTGACATTCCAAATGTTGGGGAAGATATGTTAAAGGACTTAGATGACAGAGGTATCATTAGAATTGGTGCTGAAGTTAGGTCTGGAGACATTTTAGTTGGGAAGGTTACACCAAAGGGAGAAACTGAACTTAGTCCAGAAGAAAGACTATTAAGGGCTATTTTCGGTGAAAAAGCTAGGGAAGTTAGGGATACTTCTCTAAGGGTTCCTCATGGTGAGGCTGGCATAGTAATAGATGTAAAGACATTTACTAGAGAAAATGGAGACGAGCTAAACCCTGGAGTTAATGAAATGGTTAGGGTTTATGTTGCAACTAAGAGAAAGATTAGAGTTGGTGACAAGATGTGCGGACGTCATGGTAACAAGGGGGTTATCTCAAGGATTTTACCTAGGGAAGACATGCCTTATTTACCAGATGGAAGCTCTGTAGAAATAGTTCTAAATCCACTAGGGGTACCTTCAAGAATGAACCTTGGTCAAGTTTTAGAGGTTCATCTTGGTCTAGCAGCTAAAAAATTAGGTTGGCATGTAGCATCTCCAGTTTTTGATGGAGCAAATGAAGATGATATAGCTCAGGCTCTTAAGGATGCAGGCTATTCAGAAGATGGAAAAATCCTTTTAAGAGATGGTAGAACTGGTGAAAATTACGATAACCCTGTAAGTGTGGGTTACATGTATATGCTTAAACTACACCATTTAGTAGATGAAAAGATCCATGCTAGGTCAACAGGACCATACTCCTTAGTAACTCAACAACCGCTTGGTGGTAAGGCTCAATTTGGTGGCCAAAGGTTTGGAGAAATGGAAGTTTGGGCTCTAGAGGCTTATGGTGCATCCCATACTCTTCAAGAAATGTTAACAATAAAATCTGATGATATTGTAGGCAGGGTTAAGACTTACGAGTCTATTGTCAAAGGAGACAATGTTCCTGAACCTGGAATACCAGAATCTTTCAAGGTGCTAATAAAAGAACTTCAATCTTTAGCATTGGATATTAAGGTACTAGACTTAGATAATGTTGAAATTAACTTAGATGATGATATTGATGATGATTTAAGCAGAATAGACAGTACTGGTGATAAATACGAAGATGACGAACAAGATTTAGCAGGTGAAAATAACATTATTTCTGGAATAAGAAGAATCGGAGGGGAAGAAATTCCTGTAGGTTTTACAACTGGAGAGGATGAAAAGGACGACGATTTTTAAGCTAGATAATAAGAGTTATTGATTTTGTATGAAGGGAGCGACTCTTTTTGGAAAATAAAGAAGTTATAAATTCTATAGAGATTGGATTGGCATCATCAGACAAGATAAGAGAATGGTCTTATGGAGAAGTAAAAAAGCCAGAGACTATTAATTATAGGACCCTAAAGCCAGAAAAAGAAGGGTTATTCTGTGAAAAGATTTTTGGACCAGTAAAAGACTGGGAATGTAATTGTGGTAAGTATAAAAGAGTAAGATACAAGGGTGTAGTATGCCAAAAATGCGGAGTTGAAGTAACTAAGGCCAAGGTTCGTAGAGAGAGAATGGGCCATATAGAACTAGCTACTCCTGTATCACATATATGGTATTTTAAGGGAATTCCATCTAGGATGGGTCTACTTCTAGACATGAGTCCAAAGGACTTAGAGAGGATTTTATACTATGCATCTTATGTTGTAGTTGAAATCAATGAAGAAGGCACAGGCCTTTATGAAAAACAAATGCTAGGTGAAATGGAATACAGGGAAGCCAAAGAAGAATTTGGAGACAAGTTCGAAGCCATGATGGGGGCTGAAGCTGTAAAATACCTACTTGAAAAAATAGATTTAAACAAAGAGTCTGTTGAACTAAGAGAAGAATTAGAAGATGCAAAGGGACAAAAGAGGAGAAGAGTTTCTAAAAGGTTAGAAATAGTTGAATCCTTTATTAGTTCAAATAACAAACCAGAATGGATGGTACTAGATGTCCTTCCAGTTATCCCACCTGATTTAAGACCTATGGTTCAATTAGATGGGGGCAGATTTGCAACATCTGATTTAAATGACCTTTATAGAAGGGTAATAAACAGAAACAATAGACTAAAAAAATTACTAGATATTGGGGCCCCTGATATTATAGTAAGAAATGAAAAGAGAATGTTACAAGAAGCGGTAGATGCTTTAATAGATAATGGTAGACGTGGAAGGGCAGTAACAGGAGCTGGAAACAGACCACTTAAGTCTCTATCAGAAATGCTTAAGGGTAAGCAAGGACGTTTTAGACAAAACTTACTTGGTAAGAGAGTTGACTATTCAGGTCGTTCAGTAATTGTTGTAGGGCCAGAACTTCAATTCCACCAATGTGGTCTTCCAAAGACTATGGCCTTAGAATTATTTAAGCCTTATGTAATGAAGGAACTTGTAGAAAATGGCCATGTTCACAATATTAAGTCTGCCAAGAGAATGGTTGAAAGACAAAACCCAGAAGTTTGGGATATTCTAGATGAAGTTATTAAGGACCATCCAGTTTTACTAAACAGGGCCCCTACTCTTCATAGACTAGGTATTCAGGCCTTTGAACCAGTATTAGTGGAAGGAAAGGCTATTAAGCTTCATCCACTAGTATGTACAGCATACAATGCGGACTTTGACGGGGACCAAATGGCAGTTCACGTTCCCCTATCAGCAGAGGCCCAAGCTGAAGCAAGACTACTAATGTTGTCAACTAACAACGTTTTAGGTTTAAAGGATGGAAAGCCAATTATTACTCCAACTCAAGATATGGTTCTTGGGGTTTACTACCTAACTATGGAAGGCCATGGGGAGGTGGCTGGAGATGGTATGGTATTTTCAGACATCTCAGAAATGCTTCATGCTTATGAGGCAGGTGCAGTTGGCTTACACGCAAAAGTAAAGGTTAGAAGATATATTGAAGATGGAAAAACTATCCTAGTAGATGGTACTGTTGGTAGGTTTATTTTAAATCAATATATTGAACAAGACCTGGGTTTTGTAAATAGGGAAGAAGAACCTTATGCACTAGAGATTAACAGGGTAGTAAATAAGTCTTTACTAGGAAAGATAATTGAAAAGACTTTTGAACTACACGGGAATATAGAAACAGTTCACTTTGTTGACCATATTAAGGCATTAGGATTCAAGTTTTCTACAAAGGGTGCAGTTACAATTTCTCTAGGAGATATCAATGTACCAGAATATAAACATGAACTACTTGACAAAGCTAAAGCTGAAGTAGAACAATATGAAAAAGCCTTTAGAAGAGGACTTATATCTGATGAAGAAAGATATGAAAAGGTAATTGAAATTTGGGGTAATGCCAATGATGAATTAACTGGTGTTGTAATGGATTCCTTCGATTATAACAACAATATCTTTATTATGGCAGACTCTGGAGCCAGAGGTTCCAAGAACCAAATTTCTCAGCTTGCAGGTATGAGGGGACTTATGGCTTCTCCTACTGGTAAGATTATAGAAGTGCCAATTATGTCTAATTTTCGTGAAGGCCTAACAGTACTTGAATTCTTTATGTCTACCCATGGATCTAGAAAGGGACTTGCAGATACAGCCCTAAGAACAGCTAACTCTGGTTACTTAACTAGAAGACTTGTTGACGTTGCCCAAGAGGTAATAATAAGGGAAAAAGACTGTGGAACTAAAGAGTACAGTTTAGTAAAAGAATTCTCAGATGGGAAAGAACTTATAGAAAGCTTAGAAGATAGAATCACTGGTAGATTTACCCATGAAGCTATAGTTAATCCAGAAACCAATGAGGAAATTGTTGGGGAAAATGAAATGATTACTGGTACTAAAGCTGAAAAAATAATTAGGGCTGGAATTAAAGAAGTTAAAGTTAGAACAGCTCTAGGTTGTAAATCTAAGGGTGGAGTATGTTCTCACTGCTATGGTATGAACCTAGCAAATGGAGCAGAAGTAGGCGCTGGAGAGGCAGTAGGTATTATAGCTGCCCAATCAATCGGTGAGCCTGGAACTCAGCTTACAATGAGAACATTCCACACAGGTGGTGTAGCTTCAGCATCTGACATTACCCAAGGTTTACCAAGGGTTGAAGAGTTATTTGAAGCTAGAAAACCAAAGGGATTAGCAGTTATTGCTGAAATAGACGGTGTAGTAAAAATCGTAACAGAAAACAGAAAGCGTGAAGTTGTAATTACAGCTGATGATGGAACTGAAGAACGTTATAACATCGTTTATGGAGTTATTATAAAGGTAAAAGATGGCCAAAGAGTAGAAGCAGGAGACGAGCTTACAAGTGGGTCTGTTTATCCTCAAGACTTACTTCGTATTAAGGGAGTAAAGGGAGTTCAAGACTATATCCTTAAAGAAGTACAAAGAGTATACAGGCTTCAAGGGGTAGATATTAACGATAAGCACATTGAAATTATTGTAAGACAAATGCTTGCTAATATTAAGGTAGAAGAATCAGGAGATACTAACCTACTTCCAGGTTCATTTGTAAAGACTGGTGTGTTCCAAGAAGCAAATGAACTTGCAGAAGAAAAGGGCTTAGAACTTGCAAAGGGAACTCCAGCCTTAATGGGTATAACTAAGGCATCTTTGGAAACTGAATCTTTCCTATCAGCAGCATCTTTCCAAGAAACTACAAAGGTTTTAACAGATGCAGCAATTAAAGGAAAAGAAGATTCTCTAATTGGACTAAAGGAAAATGTAATTATAGGTCAATTAATTCCAGCTGGTACTGGACTTAGAAAGTACCAAAAGGTTGGAATAAAAAGTGCCTATGGAGATTCATTAATACCTGAGGTACCAGTAGAAGAACCAGAATTTGATCAAGTAGAAGGAAACTAAAAAAATTTGAGGCTATCACAAGGGTGATGGTCTCTTTTTTTGGCCTAAAATTGCTAAATATTCATATTCTATGATATAATAGTATAATTAATTATTATGGGGTGAATTTTTGGAAAAATGGTTAATAAGAAGTACAAAGACTTCTTTAGCTGACCTTGGGAAAAACCAGGTAGAAAAAATATTATATAGGATTATATCTAATAGGGGTATTGAAACTGAAGAAGAACTAGAGGACTTTTTAAATCCTTCTTTGTCAAAACTAAACCCAGCAGAGACTATAAAGGATATGCTTAAGGCTTGCGATATCTTAATAGACAGCCTAGGCAGTTCGAAGATTAGAATTATTGGGGACTATGATGTAGATGGAATTATGTCCACCTATATTCTATATGACTTTATAAAAAAATTAAATGAAGATACTGACTATAGAATTCCCCATAGGATAAAGGACGGGTACGGGGTTAACATTTCCCTAGTAGAAGAAGCTATAAAAGACCAGGTAGACCTAATTATAACCTGTGACAATGGGATTTCAGCTTTTGAGCCGATTGAACTAGGAGTAGAAAACAATATTAAGTTTATTGTCTTAGACCACCACGAGCCTAAGGTAGACTTAGAAAATAATATAGATTTTTTACCAAAGGCAGATGCAGTAGTAGACCCTAAAAGGCGAGACTGTCCATATCCCTTTAAGGGCTTATGTGGCGGGGCTATAGCCTATAAGTTCGTTGAACTTGTAGGGTCCTTACTTGGCTTTGAAGATGGAGAAATAGTTAGGGATTATTTAGAATTTGCTGCTATAGCTACAGTTTGTGATGTTATGGAACTTGTTGGAGAAAACAGGATAATAGTAGCAAATGGTTTGAAGCTATTAAATAATACAACAAATCTAGGTCTAAAAACCTTAATTAAAGAGTCTAATTTAGAAGATAAGACCCTAGACCCTTACCATTTGGGCTTTATTATTGGCCCGCTTTTTAATGCATCAGGCAGGCTTGATAGTGCAGATATAGGTCTAAGTCTACTGTTAGAAAAGGACATAAAAAAGGCAAAGTACCTAGCAGATAATTTAAGAGAATTGAACATTCAAAGGACTAAACTTACAAAGGAAGCTTTGGACTTATATTTACAAGATATAGATTTTAATAAGTATTATAAAAATAATGTAATAGTTTCCTATATGGAAGGTGTTCACGAATCAATAGCTGGAATCATAGCAGGAAGGGTCAAGGAAAGATACAATAGGCCCACAATAATTCTTACAGACGGTGAAAATGGAGCCAAGGGTTCTGCCAGATCTATTGACGAGTTTGATATAATTAAAGCAATAGGAGGCCAAAAGGAATTATTAAACACTTTTGGTGGCCACAAGGGGGCAGCTGGTCTGTCCTTGGATATAGATAAGATTGATGAATTTAGAAGACAAATAAATGCAAGTTCAGGACTTACAGAGGAAGATTTTTTAAGGAAGGTTTATATAGACCTTGGACTTCCAACTAGCTATATTGATGAAAACTTAATTGAATCCTTGGAAATAATGGGACCCTACGGAAACAAAAACCCTAGGCCCTTGTTTGGAGCAAAGGATGTTTATTTAGGAAATCTAAAACTACTTGGGAAGAATAAAAATGTTCTTAAGATGACCATTAGAGAAGATTCTCACCTTGTAGATGGCATAATGTTTTCTAACTTGGAAGAATTCATTAAGGAATTAGACAAGATAAATAAGCCTTTACCTAACCTACTAGTAACAGGGGGAGAAATAAAGGCAGATATAGTCTACCAAGGGACAATAAATGAATGGAATGGAAACAAAAATATACAAATTATAGTATCAAATTTTAGGATAAAGGAGGGGATGTAAATGGTAGATAAAGAGAATATGATAAGAGAACTTTTAGCTGATATAAAAGAATATAATCCAGAAATCAACGAAGGCTTAATCAGAGATGCCTTTGACCTTGCCTTTGAAATGCATCAAGGACAAAAGCGTAACTCTGGAGAAGACTATATAATACATCCTTTCAATGTCTCTAAAATTCTTTGTGAACTTCACATGGACTCAGCTACTATAATAGCAGGACTTCTTCACGATGTAGTTGAAGATACTGACTATACTCTAGAACAAATAGAGGAAAGATTTGGAGAGGATGTAGCCCACATTGTAGATGGTGTTACAAAACTTACAAAAATAAACTACAAGACAAAGGAAGAAAAACAAGCTCAAAACATTAGGAAGATGGTTCTTGCCATGGCTAATGACATTAGGGTTATTATTGTAAAGCTTGCAGATAGGCTCCACAATATGAGAACCCTTGAGTATATGACAGAGGCTAAGAAACAGGAAAAGGCCAGTGAAGTGTTAGAAATCTATGCTCCCCTTGCTAACAGGCTAGGGATTAGCAAGCTAAAGTGGGAATTAGAAGACTTGGCCTTAAGGTATATTGACCATGATGGCTATTATGACTTAGTAGAAAGGGTCAATAAGAGAAGGGTTGAACGAGAAGAACTTATTAATTCAATTATAAAGACACTTAAAGAAAACCTTAGGGAAGTAAATATTGATGCTGAAATAAAGGGCAGACCAAAAAACTTATATTCTATTTATAAGAAAATGCATATTCAAGGCAAGACCTTTGATGAAATATATGACCTATCAGCTGTGAGGATTATGGTAGATGATTTAAAGGATTGTTATGGGGCCTTAGGAGTAGTTCATAACCTTTGGAAACCAATTCCAGGAAGGTTTAAAGACTATATAGCTATGCCTAAATCTAACATGTACCAGTCCCTCCACACTACAGTAATAGATGACCATGGGGAGATTTTTGAAGTTCAAATTAGGACTTACGAAATGCACGAAGTTGCAGAATATGGGGTAGCTGCCCATTGGAAGTACAAGGAGTCTGGAGAAGGGGCAGTTAATGACGGAAAAGATGGCATGAACTGGCTAAGGGCCATGCTTGAGTGGCAACAGGAACAATCTGATGAAAAGGAATTTATGGAAGGCTTAAAGGTGGACTTCTTTACAGATGAAGTATTTGTATTTACACCTAAAGGAGATGTATTTTCCTTAGCTGAAGGATCTACCCCAATAGACTTTGCATATTTAGTCCATACCCAAGTAGGTCATTCCTGTGTTGGGGCAAAGGTAAATGGAAAGATTGTCCCTTTAGATTATAAGCTTCACAATGGAAATATTGTGGAAATTATTACAGATAAAAACTCTGGCCCTAGTTTAGACTGGATTAAGATAGTTAAGTCATCTAAGGCCAAAAATAAAATTAGACAGTACTTTAAGGTCCAAGACAAGGAAAGAAACGCACTTCTTGGTAAGGAGATGATAGACCAAGAAATTCGTCGCCAAAATCTAGTACCAAAACAAGTAATTAAGGATGAATGGATAGACGACCTTGTTGAAAGATACAATACCAAAACTAGGGAAGACCTTTATGCTTCAGTAGGTTACGGAACAACTTCTGCAAAACATATTGCAGGAAAATTAATTCAAAACTATCAAGACACTAGGGTAGTTAGTGACAAGGAAATAATTGAAAAGCAAGTAAAAAAACCTAAGAAAAACAAAAATGGACTTGGGGTTATAATCCAAGGAGCTGATAATCTTAAGGTTAGAATGGCTGGATGCTGTAACCCTGTACCTGGAGATGCAATAGTTGGATTTGTTACCAGGGGAAGAGGGGTAACCGTGCACAGGTCAGATTGTTTAAATATATTACACTCAAATTCTGAAGATAGGATACTACAAGCAAACTGGGATATAGACAAGGGTGGAAATTACAATGCTGAAGTTTGTATTAGGGCTATTTCTAAAACTGGACTTTTAGCTGCAATTACAAACAAAATAGCAGACTCAGATATAGTTATTAATGCCATAGAGGCAAAGACTAGTAAAGATCAAATTTCTACTATAAATATTATCTTAGAAATCCATGATATTGACCAGCTAAATAAGCTAATAGAAAGATTTAAAAATATTGAACATTTAATAGATGTATTTAGGGTAACAGGTTAGGAGTAAAGATGAGAGCAGTAGTTCAAAGGGTATCACAGGCCTTTGTAAGGGTAGATGGAAAAATTGTTGGACAAATTGAAAAGGGCTTAATGGTCTTAATTGGAGTTCATGTAGATGATACAGAAAAAGACCTAGACTATATTTATAAAAAAGTAACAGGTCTTAGGATATTTGAAGATGAAAATGAACAAATGAATCTAGGCCTCGAAGATGTAAATGGACAGCTTTTAGTAGTGTCCCAGTTTACCCTCTATGGAGATGGCAGAAAGGGAAGAAGACCTTCCTTTATAGAATCGGCTAGGCCAGAAAAGGCAATACCCCTTTATGAAGGCTTTTTAGAAAGGGCTAAAAAAGACAATATTAAGTGTGAAAGTGGAGTCTTTGGAGCAGATATGAAGGTGGAAATCCACAACGATGGACCAGTAACCATACTCTTAGATTCTAGCAAAATACTTTAGGAGGGAAAATGGAATACATTAAATTACCCCTTGGAAATGGCCAGATGAATGGCTATATTATATTTGACAAGGATAGTAAGGAAGCAGCAATTATAGATCCAGGCTATGACTTTAAGATTATTAATAAAAATATTTTAGATCTTGACTTGACTCCTAAGTACATTTTGCTTACCCACAGTCATGGAGACCATATAGGGGCAGTGGAAGAACTTAAAGATAATTATAAGAACTTAAAATTAGGTATAAATGTAAATGAAGTAGAAATGCTTTACAGGGCAGAACTAAACTTGTCTTCTATGATTCAACCTAGGGAAATTAGCCTAGAGTCTGACTTTACCTTTATAGATGGAGAAATTATAAAATTAGGGGAAGATGAGATAAAAGTACTTCACATACCTGGCCATTCTCCAGGAGGAAGTGGGTTTTTAATAGATGGTCATGTCTTTGTTGGAGACTCCTTATTTAAGATGAGTATAGGTAGGACTGACTTTTATATGGGAGACTTACAAGTACTTTTAACTTCCATAAAGACTAAGTTATTTATCTTAGATGGAGAAACTATTGTCCACCCAGGCCATGGTCCAGATACAAGTATTGCCTTTGAAATAGAAAGGAATCCGTTTTTTTAATGATAAACTTTAATAATATTAGTTACAACAAAGAATATAAGGAATTAATCCAGGCTTTTATCCCCAATATTGAGGATGAAGGCCTTCTTATGGACCTAAAAATTAAAGACAAAAATATTATTATTAAAATAAATAGGAAGACCTATGAATACTTACTTAAAGACCAAC
>CAMEGD010000046.1 GCA_945916025.1 uncultured Clostridia bacterium | reverse complement strand
GCACCTTTGGCTCAGTTGGTAGAGCAACTGACTCTTAATCAGTGGGTCCAGGGTTCGAGTCCCTGAAGGTGCACCATTATTATAGAAACGTGTAACTATCAATATTACATGTTTCTTTTTTTATGTTTATTATTCTAAATGATAGATGCAAAAAAGGGGATGTTGCAAAATAGCCCATAAAAAAAACAGCTAACTCGCAAATAGAAAGCTGTTTTTTTGATATAATTAATGTATGACCAAACACATTAATTATAAGAATAAGCTTACATTAAATCCTTCAGTTTTACAATTAAAAATGAACATTAATACAGATTTGTGTTTTGTATATGACTGTAAAATTGGTTTAGTACAAGATTTGGTAGAAAGGATGAATTTAGATAAGTGGTCTGTCAACTCTGGTAGTGTAAAATATTTTGTGTATCAGCTTATCCTGATTAAGATAGGCTGATACTTTTTTATGTAAACTTAAAAAAGTATCGTTGTTTTTATATAATTTGCTAAAAGCAAGTTATACCTAGATTTTTGCACATCAAAATATAACTGTCAACATATTTTATTGGTTAAGAGTTTTAAATTCTTCCTTCAAAAAATATTGACGGTCTTTTTACTCGAACCATTTCTAGTATTTAAACTTAAAGGTGTTTCACCATATTCATAGTCTAAATTCATCTAATTCAGCTTTTAACATACTTTCTAATGTATCTCCTAAGAGACTTTTAATTGCATCTTGAATATCTTGTATTGATTGAGGCTGATACTCTTCAATTAACATTTTGGAAATTTGATTTAGTTTTGTTTCTGGTCTTTTCCTTCCCATAAAAATTCCTCCTGATTAAGTTTATTTTATCTTAATCAGGAGGGCTTTCATATACAAATTATTTTACAGTCTCTTAGTGGGCTTAGTAAAAGAAGTTACTTTTAATGCTGGGATGAAAAGAGAAGATGATTCCAAATCTTGGAAGCTTATGGATTCCCGACTTATGATGCTTGTGAAATCCATTCTATGTCCATGGAGTTCTTAACTTATCCTCATATGGACCTTTTCTTTAAGGAAGATACTGATAAGTTTAAGTTTGCCCATATGGTTGGTACTATGGAATTTTTCCTTATGGAGCCTTAATTGACCACTTCCAACATTTTGTTTATGAAAATGTAGATGCTAGTCCTGAAGAAAGAAGAAAGAAATTTAGGGAGCTTGAAAAGACTTATCTTCCCCATAGAGACTACGGAGATAATGAGTTTTTAGAAAATGGAGGATTTTTCTTTAAACAACTTCACATTTTCTCGACTCCATTTTATTATATTGATTATACTTTAGCCCAAGTTTGTGCTATTGGGTTTTATAGGATGAGTCTTGAAGATCATAAAAAGGCTATGGACACTTATATAGACTTTTGTAAATTAGGTGGTTCTAAGTCCTTCCTAGACCTTATTGAGTCTGCATCTTTAGATAATCCTTTTGAGGAGGCAACTATAAAGGCTGCAGTGGAAACTATTAAGTCTCAAGTTGATATGATTGATGATAAAAAGTTTTAAAAATTTTGCTCTTAGATAAAGGTCTAGGAGCTTTTTTACATAAGTTATTATTTTTAGGGTAAATATTAAACAAATACTTTTTCTAAGGAGAAAATAATGTCATTAAAAGAATTTAAGTGCCCAAATTGTGCAAGTCCAGTTGTTTTTGATGTTAAGTCTCAAAAAATTCATTGTACTTTTTGTAACTCTTATTATGATATAGAAGACAAAACCCATGAGGGTCATGATCATACCAACAGTCAAGTTTCTAAGACTAAGACTACAGGTGGGGTTTTTGAGCATGAAAAAAATTTTTATTCTGAAGAAGAAACTAATCCTTTAAGAGTCTATTCTTGTGAGTCTTGTGGAGGGGAAATTATTGGAGACGAGACTATGGCAGCTACTTCCTGTCCATATTGTAACAACAATGTGGTAGTTTCTTCTCAGTTCTCTGGAGACCTTAAGCCAGACCTTATTATTCCTTTTAAGTTTGACAAGGATCAAGCTACTAAAAAACTTTTGAATTTTTATAAGGGCAGAAGGTTTTTGCCTAAGGTTTTTAAGGATGAAAACAAGATTAATGAAATCAAGGGACTCTATGTGCCTTTTTGGCTTTTTACTGGTACTTCTTCATCTAATATGGCCTTTCAAGGTACCAAGGTAAGGACCTATTCTGATGGAAATTATAGGTATACGGAAACCTCCCTTTATGACGTAAAAAGAGGTGGAACTATTGATTTTAAATATGTACCTGTAGATGGATCTTCAAAGATAGAGGATATTTTAATGGAATCTATTGAGCCCTTCCACTGGGAAGAAGCAGTTGATTTTAATACCTACTATCTTCCAGGATTTTTAGCTGATAGGTATGATTTAGAGTCTGAAGACCTTGTTAGTATTGCTGATTCTAGAATAAAAAACTCCACAATAGAGGCATTTGAGGATTCTGTTATGGGTTATTCTACAGTTAGGAAGGTTGGAGAAGATTACAAGCTAGGTAAGGTAGATGTAAAGTATGCCCTTGCTCCTGTTTGGTTTTTAAATACCCAGTGGAAGGGAGACTTCTACACCTTCGTTATGAATGGCCAAACTGGGGTATTTGTTGGGGATGACATGCCTATTGACAAAGGTCTTAAAACAGCAGCTTTTTTAAAGGTATTTATAATACTTTTAGCCTTGGTGTTTGTTGGTCTCTTTGTATACAATAAGTATTTTGGGGGGTAGGATATGAAAAAATATAAAATATTGATTTTAATCCTATTAATTTTAGTAGTCTTTCCAAGTGTATCCTTAGGAGATTTTCAGTTTGAAACTGAAGAGGAGAGAATTGATGATGTTTTTGTAGATGAACCTGTAGAGTCAGATGAACAGATGGACTCATCTTCTGATGGAGGTTTTATCTTTGAGGAAGAAGAACCAGTAATTGATGAAAATTTTGAACCTGGACCGAGGGTTCTTACTAGGGTTGAAGATGATGCGAGACTTTTATCAGATGAGGAAGTAAGTGCTCTTAGGGAAAAGCTTGATAGGATTTCAGAATCCACTGGAGTTGATGTCATTGTTCACACTAACTATTCGTTAAATGGTAAGACTCCAAGGGATTATGCTGATGATTATTTTGATTATAATGGTTATGGCCTTGGACCAAATTACGACGGTATAATTTTTGTCCTTTCTATGGAATACAGAGATTGGAGAATTTCTACTAGTGGCTTTGGAATAGATGCTTTTACTGATAAGGGGCAGAGTCTAATAGTTGATGAAATGTTACCTTATCTTTCTGATGGAGATTATTATAAAGCCTTCGATATTTTTGCAGATAGGTCAGAGGAGTATATTATACAGGCTCAAAATGGAGATGCTTATGATGTAAATAATCTTCCTGAAAAGAAGATTTCCCTTCAAGACATCTTGTCTTATCTTGGGATAGGTTCTGTAGTTGGAGGTGTGGGTGGTTTTGTATATACGGGAGCATTATCTGCTACTCACAAAACCTTATCTAGAAAAACATCAGCAGGTTCTTATAGAGAAGGAAACATTAACTTTACCAATAGACAAGATACTTTTATTACCAGAAATGTTACTAGGACACCTATTCCTAAATCACCACCTAGAAGTTCTAGTGGAGGTGGAGGATTTGGAGGCTCTAGTAGTCATACTTCATCTTCCGGACGAAGTCATGGTGGATCTGGTGGAAAGTTTTAATTAAATAAGAAAACCCTTCGAATATAGTATAAAGTTACAATTCTTAGGGCTTTTTTAATTTCTTCCATAATACCCTTATTTAAAACCTTATAATATAGGGCATTTTATATAAATGGAAAAGTCTGTGGATCTACAAGAAGGTGGAAAGCTTGAGAAATAATAGAACTTCGCAGAGGAGTATTTAACCAATACAATATGATATAAATAGATAATTAATTACATGGAGAAGATTATGAAAAAGATTATGTATATTCTATTAATTGGAATTTTTTTGGTGGGATGCTCAAAACGCAAAGTAGATAATGTTGTTAAGGGGGACCAAGACCAGGAACTTAATGAAGCTGAAGCGCCTAAAAACTTAACTAAGGTAACCTTTAATCTAGATACCTTTCCTAATACCAATCACTCAGGGATTTTTGTTGCTAGTGAGCTTGGATTTTATGAAGAAGAGGGAATTGATATAGATATTACTCAGCCTTCTGAAGTTGACTCTATAGGAAATGTAAGTTCAGGTTTCGCACAGTTTGGATTTAGCTCTCAAGAAAATATTGCAGAAGCTTTAGCTGGTTATTCAAAACTTAAGGTAATGGCTGTAGCGTCTATTACTGAACACAACCACGCAGGAATAATTTCCAGAAAAGACAAAAACATTGTGACCTTAAAGGACTTATAAGGTAAAACTTATACCAAAGTGTGGAGACTAACTTTATAGAGTTTAGTAGTTTAGATCCCTTATTTGATTTTTATTCTCCCCTATTGATAGTAAATAAAATTTATATGGATGAAAACAAAGATTTAGTAAGAGCTTTTGTTAGGGCGACGAAAAAAGGATATGAATACGCCATAGAAAACCCTAAGGAAGCAGCTGAAATTTTGTATTCAAATAGTGTAGGAGTAGATGTTGAATTAATTTATGAATCTCAAAAATGGATGTCTCCTAAGTATCAGGGAGCCCTTGAAAGTTGGGGTATAATTGATCCTGAAAGATGGACCCTGTTTAAGCAGTGGTTAGAAAATTCTAAGCTAGTATCTGGCAAGTTAGATATAGGCCAAGGTTTTCAAATATATTTTTAGAAGACTAAAAAAACTGGCATCCTCGCCAGTTTTTTATGATTATTTATTGTCCTTTTTGAAAATATACTATATAAGAGTTCTCTGGGTCTATTACATAAATAGCGCCAAAGTTATCCTTGTATCCCTTTAGGGTATCAGCATTAAAGAAAAATTTTGGAACTACTGAGGAGTCTTCCTTTATAGTAACTTTTTCGTCCTTTGGATAATTCAAAAAGCCATCTGCAAATGTTTGAATTTCTTTAATATCACCCTCTTTAGACCAATTTCTAGAAAGGTCAAACTTTACATATTTTCCCCTATCTAACTTATACCCTATAAGGTTATAGTCTTTATCAAAAGCTGCCTCTAACCAAATTTCCATAGATCCATCTGACTTAGAAGTAGACATTACAGAGCTATATTTAGCATCTTTAAACTCTCCCCCATACTTGTAAGGTATAAAATTGTCTACCATATACCATGGTGCAAATCCACCTACAAGGGCTTCTAAGTTGTCCCAAAACTTCTTGTTTTCTACTGTATAATTCCATACATCCATAGACTTGTCTACTGAATAAGAAGAGTAATTTTTAAAGGCTTCTTTATACTTTGCTACTAAGTTTTTGTAATGGCCCCTAAAATTTTCTGGGATTGAATCTGGTGAAGAAAATACCATATAGGTAAATAATTCAGTTTCAGGATTATAGTCTATTAAATAGTGCTTTTCAAATCCTAAATTAAATTCATCCTTGTCTTCTTTAGTTAAGTATGTTCTAGATTGTTCAATTACAAAAAGAGGAATAAAGGCTTCTAATTCTTCTTTATATTCATTGTATCTTTTGTCTAAAACAGTAATTTTTCCTTCAGTTATATACTTATCAGAAACTTCTATTTCTTGGTCATATCCCTTAGGAAGGTGGAATAGTCCGTTTAATTTTCCTATATATAGACTTTCTACACTATCTTCTGGGAAGTCACTTTTATCAAAAACTGTTACTATTCTATTTCTTAAATTCCAATTTACATCTTTGTTTAAGTTTTCTGATATGAACCTTATTGGAACCATAGTCCTGTCTTCCTTTATATAAGGCTTAGTATCTAGTTTTACTTCTTTGCCATTTACCTTAGCAAGGTCCTTATTAACGTTCATTTCAATAGTAAGGTCTTTTGCTTTAATTGTAATTTTCCTATTAGCATCATGGTCATAGTCCACTTTTAAACCTAGAGACTCTGATATAGCCCTAATAGGCAGAAAGGTCCTGTCATTTTTTATTTCAGAAAGGTTTTCATCTAGAAACTTTCCATTCACAAAAATTGTAACGTCATTTGAGATTTCTTCTTTAGCATGTGTAGTAGTTGGTAAGATTATTAGAACCAAGGCTAAAATTAGTAATAACTTTCTTTTCATCGTAATCATCTCCTTAATGGTATTGTAGAGTATGAAAGGAAATTAGAGGTTACAATATAGTTAAAAATTTATAAAATAAAAAGTCATATTTTATTTAAAAATTTAAAAGACTTACATAAAGATATTTATGGTATAATTTGACGTGGCTGTATTTTGTTACGTATAGCCATCTAACAAAGAAATTAATTTATAAATAATATAAAAAGAAAAATTAATCAAAAAGAAAAACATAAAGGGAGAGAGAATGAAAAACTACTATAGCGTTAATGGATTTATTAGTTCTTCTGTAGAAGATAGGGAAGAGCTTTTAGATATTTTATTACAAGCATCTAGAGACTTAGAAGAGGTCGAAGATTGTCTTATTTATTCAATTGGAATAGATGAAGAAGATGTAACAAAGGTTTATATTTATGAAGTATGGAGAAATGAACAAGCCCATAAAAATTCCTTACAACTAGAAGCAATTCAAAAATTAGTAGAAAGGGCAAAACCTATAATAAAGGGAATAAAGGACTTTCCATCTTTAACAATCAAAGGAGGAAAGGGGATTAATTAGTCTAAACCTTACTCTTGTTGGAAAGCTCAAAAAAGAGTTTGAAAATTTTCCAAGTATTAATTTTAAGGATTAAGTAGTAATTTGAAGTTTTATTTTACTTCAGGACAGGAGATTTTTATGAATAAAAAAGAACTTACAAAATTTTTGTTTTTTATATATTTGTTAGTTTTAGTTTGGATAGTCTTATTTAAATTATCCTTTTCTATAGACAATATACCAAGCTACAGGGCTATAAATACTAGGCCTTTCCATGATGCCCTAAATCACCCTATTAGAACCAGGGAAGTCATAGATAATATACTCATATTTATTCCATTTGGAATATTTATTAGCATAATTAATAATAAGAAGAATTTTGTCTTAAACTTATTTCTTATTTTTTTAACTAGTTTGTCCTTTGAAGTGATTCAATATGTATTTTCAATAGGTTCAACAGATATAAACGACCTTATTACTAATACATTAGGTGGTTTAGTTGGAATAATATTTTATTGGATCCTAAAAAAAGTTCTTGGGCACAAGGCTGTAAAGGTTATAAACATCCTTGCATCAACATTTATAGGGATAATTATAGTATTAGGGATAATTTTATATATGTACAATAGGTAAAACTGGCTTTCAAAGCCAGTTTTTTGTTAAATTTACTTGTTTCTTTCTGGAAGAAATTCCCAGTGGTACTTAGGCATATTACTTATCATTAACTTTTTGTTTTTTCTTTCTTCAATGGCAATAGTATCATAAAATTTTATCCAGGCATTTTTAAAAAACTCTTCCTGGTCTGTGTCTGTAGCTTGAAAG
This sequence comes from uncultured Clostridia bacterium, assembly GCA_945916025.1. Classification (GTDB taxonomy): domain Bacteria; phylum Bacillota; class Clostridia; order Tissierellales; family Peptoniphilaceae; genus Neofamilia. The sequence goes on along the minus strand of CAMEGD010000046.1, from coordinate 2,779 downwards.
CTTTCATCTTCCAGATAATCTACATAACCATTTTCATAAACAGAAAACAAGTTTCTTCCCACATCGTGGATTATAAACTTTTCATTTGGAAGCCTTCTAATAAAATGAGGGGTCAAAAGGTCTAATATATCAGACTTTGGTCTCATTTGCCCATACAAAAACCCTCCTTCAATATCTCTAAATCTTAACAAACCCTTGTAGGTATGATTTTCTCCATAGACATACTTTAATAACTTCCTAAATTCTACAGCATCCTCATGGGGACTATTTATATAATTAAATCCTTCTCTGTACATTCCTTTTGTAGTTCTAGCGATAACTTGCCCTTTTGTTTCAGAATCAGACCTAAAGACAACAGTTATATTTTTAAAAAATTCGTAGGAAAAAGCTGAAATGATTCCCGACTTTACCCTTGAAGCTTTTTTACTATCAGTTATAATTTCTCTACTCTCTTCTAAAAAGCCTATTTTTGAAACATTATCAACTATGGTGATATTTTCCAGGTCCTTGTAGCCTTCAAAAATACAAGTTAATAGGCCGTAGAAAGTCTTGTTATATAAGTAAATCATACTAATCTCCTAAAAAACTCAGTTGGTTGATATTTTTGTACTCAGATACATCTTCTGCCATATAAGACCTAAGGGCTTCTTTAGTTGAGTATTTTTCCCCTCGATAGACTCCATTTACTGTTATAAAATTCTTAGCTCTTTTAGTAGAAATCTTCATCGTTTTTAAACTATCGTAGGAAAGGTAGCAGTATTTTCTTGCGTCTAGTATTCTCTTTGCATATCCTGGACCAAAACCAGGAACCCTGATTAGTTGGTCATAAGTTGCCTTGTTTATTTCTAATGGAAAAAGATCAATATTTTCTATAGCCCAATTGGCTTTAGGGTCAATTTTTAAATCAAAAAATGGGTTGTTTCTACTTAAAATATCAGTTGACCTAAAACCATAAAATCTCATCAAAAAATCTGCTTGATAAATTCTATGCTCCCTTAAAAGTGGTGGTTTCTCTATCCCTTGGGTAAATTTAGACTGGATTATTGGAACAAAGCTTGAGTAATAGACTCTTTTCATAGAAAATTTGTCATAAAGGGCTTGGGCAGAATTTATAATAGTATAATCATCCTCCCTGTCAGCTCCTACTATCATTTGGGTAGTTTGGCCAGCTGGAACAAAGGCTGGGGTAGTTTTAAACTTCTTCTTATCTTCCTTGTTTTCTAAAATATTTAGTTTTATTTTATCCATTGGTATAAGGATAGACTTATAGGATTTTTGAGGTGCTAGTATTTTAAGGGATTTTTCTGTAGGAAGTTCTATATTTACACTCATTCTATCTATTAAAGATCCAAGTTTTCTTATTAAGCTATCATCTGCGCCAGGAATGGCCTTCATGTGGATATAGCCATTAAAGTTATAAGTATTTCTTAAAAGCTCAGCAACCTTTATTAATAGTTCCATTGTATAGTCGGGGCTTTTAATTACTCCACTAGATAAAAATAGCCCTTCTATATAATTTCTCCTATAAAAGTTCATAGTAAGTTCTGCAACTTCCTCAGGGGTAAATTCAGACCTTCTAACATCTGAAGTCCTTCTATTTATACAGTATTCACAATCGTAGATACACTTGTTAGTTAGGAGGATTTTCAAAAGGGAAATACACCTTCCATCTTCTGACCAAGAATGGCATATTCCAGCCTTTGATGCCTCTCCGATTCCACCTTTATTTTTTCTATTTGAATTGGAAGAAGAACAACTAACATCGTATTTAGCGGCATCTGTTAATATTTCTAATTTTTCTACTAAGTCCATATTATCACCAACTTAATTATATAAAATAAACTAAGAAAAGTAAACAAATGTTCTATATATTAAGTAAAAAAGGAACAGGCTAATTAAAACCTGTTCCTTAAAATTTATCTTTGTGCGTAAGATAAGTCTTCTTCCATAAAGTGCTTTTTTGCTGCTCCACACATTGGGCAAACCCAACTTTCTGGAAGTTCTTCAAATGTTGTTCCTGGATTTATTCCGTGTACTTCATCTCCAACTTCTGGGTCGTAGATATATCCACATGGTTTACATACGTATTTCATTTTATTCCTCCGATTAGTCTATTTCGTTACATCTTCTTAAAAGATCTTCCCAGTCTTTGTCGATTTCTTTTTGGATTTCGTCTAAGATTTCTCTTTGTTCTGGTCTGAATAAGTGTCTAAATCTTCCTTGTGGTCTTAAATAATCTTCAATTGGTAATTTTTCTTTTGGTTTGTATGTTAATCTCCAGATACCGTCTTCTACTTCATACATTGGCCATGCGCAAGTTTCTACTGCTAACTTACAAATTTCCATTAAGAATTGAGATGAATATCTCCAACCCCTTGGACATGGTGCTAAAATATTCATAAATGCTGGTCCTTCTTTGTGGATAGCCTTGTCAGCTTTTTCGTGAAGGTCCTTAAAGTTTTTGAATAAAGTAGTTTGTCCAACGTAAGGAATTCCGTGTTCTACCATAACCTTTGAAAGGTCTTTTCTATATTCTTGTTTACCGCTGGAAACTTTTCCTACTGGAGTAGTTGTTGTATCTGCGTATTTTGGAGTTCCTGATGATCTTTGGATACCAGTGTTCATATATGCTTCGTTATCGTAGCAAACATAAACCATATCAGTTCCTCTTTCCATAGCTCCTGATAATGATTGGAAACCTATATCATAAGTACCACCATCTCCACCAAATGCTATGACTTTGTAATCCTCATCAATTTTTCCCCGTTTTTTACGGCCT
>CAMEGD010000045.1 GCA_945916025.1 uncultured Clostridia bacterium | reverse complement strand
TTTTTTAACTGTAGTGGCTGATGCCTACATCAGCCATATTCGGGTAAAGTCCGAAAAGCATTATCAGTTTTGTTTTATCTAATAGATTTGCAAATATTTTTTATGTAATTTAACTAGAACTGGCAAACAAATGACAAGGAAAATTATTTTGAATAATGGATATCTATATGTAATAGAGTAGATTAACTTATTTTGTGAGGTGGATTATGACTTTTAAAATAATTAAGAATGACATAACAAAAATGAAGGTAGATGGAATTGTAAATGCTGCCAACGAAACCCTCCTAGGAGGTAATGGTGTTGATGGAGCTATCCACGAAGGTGCTGGTCCAGGTCTATTGGAAGAATGTAGAAAACTTTCTGGCTGCAAGGTGGGCCAAGCAAAAATAACTAAGGGCTACAACTTAGATGCAAAGTATGTTATTCACACTGTAGGTCCTAAATATATAGATGGAAATCATGGAGAAGAAGATTTATTAAGGTCTGCCTATTTAAACTCCCTAGAGCTAGGAAAGGAAAATAACCTAAAATCCATAGCCTTTCCCCTAATTTCATCTGGCGTTTATGGCTATCCAAAGAAGGAAGCCTTGGAAGTGGCAATTGGAACTATAAAGGAATTTTTAAAAGAAAATGACATGGATATTACCCTAGTTTTGTTTAGCCAAAGGACCTTGAATCTGGCTATGGAAGTAGAGGATAGAATTTAAAAAAGAGCCCTAGTGGCTCTTAATTTTTTTCAAAGACTATTGACCCTGCTTCTGTAGGATGGTCATAAATTAGAAAGTTTTCTCCTGGTCTATAGTCTAAAATTTTTTTTGTAATTAGAATGTCTCCTATGGCTCCGATAACTAGGAAGGCTCCCAGGGTAGTTAACAAATAAGACCCTATTAGAATCCCTATAATTGTAGGTAAAATCCCAACTACTACCAAAGGTGCCAAGGCTCCTATAAGATAGTCTTTTTTCTCTAAGGGAACCTTGCAGGTACAATAAGGGGCCATGTGTTCCCACATTATTCCAAACTCTATGACATCAAAGCCCTTCTTGCTAACAAGGGCCCAAGTTATCCCATGGACTAGTTCGTGGATAATAATAAATAATACGTAAAGAACTAAAAATATTAGCCAACCTTTTAAAGAAAAATCCCCCAAAGAACCACGTTCATTGTTAACATAGAAATAAATTAGATTCACAGGAATTATTACTGGAAGTATTGTAAGAAATACTAAAATATTTGCTTTTTTCATATTAATGGTAAGAAGCTTTTCCCTATAGCCGTCTTCCTTCATCTGGTCTCTAATAATATTAAATTTCTCCAGTCTAATTTTTTCTTTCTCACTTAGTTTTTTCCTAGACATAGGTTACCTACTTTTTTTCTTTATTTAGGTCTACCCAACCTCTTGGATTAGAGTATTTTTCTAGTTCTTCTAAATTTAGCCTAACTGCCGAACTAGGGGTTCCTGCTGCTGGATACATAATATCTAGTTTTTTTAGGGACTGATCTAGATAAACTTCTACATTTTCTTTTATACAAAATGGACAGACCCCACCCATGACATGGCCTATTTTTTCTACTAAGTCTTCTGGAGAAATCATTTTTGCTTTAGTCTTAAAGGTTTCCTTATACTTTTTATTATCCACCTTTGATTGGCCAGACATAAGGATTAGGATAGGTCCCTCCTTAGTTTCAAAGGCTAGGCTTTTTACAATGTTATCTTCATTTACACCTAATCTTTCCGCTGCCAAACTAACAGTAGCACTTGAATCATCAAACTCTATGACCCTATCTTCCATGTTAAATTTATTAAAGTATTGTCTTACTTTCTCTATAGTCATCCTTATTTCCTTTTTACTTTAAACTTATTTTTCTATCCACATATTTGTCTTAATTATATAAGTTTAGAAAATTCATCTCCACTTTTTTAAGACAATTATCTCTGCATTTTTCCATTTTCTTCATACTCACATATCATTAAGTATTTTTCATCCCCTGTTAGGCCATAGCACTTGTTGCCATCTTACCAAAGCTTAATTCTTTTGCCACTTAGTGTTTTAAAGTCTAAATTTACAAAGCTACCAGGACCTTCATTTAGGTTTTCGACTAGGGGCATATCTTTAATATTAGGGGAATTAAATTCTTGAATTAACAATTCTTTTAATTTTTGGTCCATATTATTCACCTCTTAATAATTATTTTGTATTTCTTTATAAGCCTATAAGTATCACCTTAGGTCTTACTTTTAAAATTAATAGTATCTTCTTAATTTTATTTTATCATTGTCATTGGTTAGGAACAAGTCAACATTAGTTTAAGTCTAGAAACTTTGTAGTCTCCATAAAAAAAAGACCCTTATAAGATAAGGGCCTATACATCTACCCAAGCTTTTAAAATTCTTTCTAATTTAGAAATTGCAGGTTCTTTTAAGTTTACTGAATCTAAGAGGGCAATTTTTTCTCCCCTATGTACCTCCATATTTAATCCATCTAGTACCGGTGTTTTTGAAGTTGGATAAGAGAAGCTAATATCTTTTGTTTCTAAAATTTTTATTCATTTAACTATACTTCCAAATTAATACTAAAACAACTAAATAAGTCCCTACCTTGGTAAACCAATATAATAGATTCTTATTTAGTTGACACTATTATAAAGTATAGATAATTAATAGTCAGCTTAATTTGCCTTACTTTTTTTTAATGATTAACTTTCTTTTCCATCATATAGCCATCTTCAGTAGGTTCTTCCTTGTTATTAATAAATACATAACCCATTTTTTTGTAAAAGCCTACTGCAGTCAAAGATGAAGATACTATTACCTTTTCCGAATTTAAAAAGAATTCATCTTCTTCTAACTTATTTATAATCTTTCTTCCAATTCCCTTGTTCATGTATTCGGGAATTATAAAGACAGTCATAATCTCCATATACTTTTCATCTCTTTTTGAAGGCCCAATACCTCCAATTCCAACAATCTTATTATCTTCTTCGTAGACATAATAGTGGGTTTCGTCTGCCCTTTTCAAAATCTCTTCTGGAGTCATTATCTTTTCAAATTCTTCCATATATTCCTTGGGATAGTCCTTTATATTTACTTCCCAAAGACTTCTCTTTATTAATTTAGAAACTTCTATTGCATCTTCTTTTTTAAATTCTCTTATCATATTTATTCCTTTTCTTACTATTATTTAAAGTATTTCAAATCCTTTATCATTAAGAAGACTATAGGCGCCGACAATACCTGCCAAAATACAAGCTGAACTTGAGCCTAAGCCTCTGGATACTGAAATATTACTTATGCCCTTTATGTAAACTGGAACTATGTCACCCTTTAGTCTTTCTACAGTCTTTTTAAAGGACTTATAAATCAAGTTGTCTTCTAAATCTCCCTGGTAGTCAGATTTTATACTTGAGTTCTTACTTTGGGATTTTTTAAATTCAACTTCATTGTATAGGTTTAAGGCTAGGCCTAATACATCAAAGCCTGGACCTAAATTTGCTAAAGAGCTACCTCCAAATTTTACAACTTTTAACATATTTTCATCCCTATAAAAAAACTCGCCCAAAAAAGGACGAGTTATATACAAGTTCCACCGTTTTTAAAACCGATACTTTAACGAAAAGTATAAACGCAAATAGTCTACTATTATTTCGAAAATTGAGCTCCTGGGTGGTCTTCTAAACTTTTATCTCTAGAAAATCTTTCAGCCGATGAATTTTCCTCTCTGCAGATATTCAAAGTCATACTGTCCCAATCAAAGCTTTGAATTAAAGTACCATTTTTTATCCTTAATGTCAATATTTATTTTAATTATTTTTAAAATTCCTCAATTTTTATAGTATTTATGTAAATTTTTACTTACAAACCCAGTTCTTACTTGCAACTTAATAAAATATTTAGTAGTATAAGTCGAAAATTGTAGTATAATTAAATTTAATTATTTAATTTATTGTCAAGTTTAAAAAAGAAACAGTAGGAGGTCCAAATGGGATATTTTTCAGAATATAAAAATCAAATAATAAAGGCTCAAAGAGTCCTTTCCACTTGTAATACCTTAGAAAAGAACAAGGCCCTTAGATTAGTGGCAGAATCTCTAGAGAAAAATAAGGAAAAAATAATTTCTGCCAATGCTATTGATGTGGAAAAGGCAAAAGAATCTGGAATGAGTCCCGGCTTAATTGATAGGCTCTATTTAGATTCAAGTAGGATTGATGGGATGATCCATGCAATCCATACTATAATAGCTTTGCCTGACCCAATTGGAAAATCAGATTATACAGATACCCTTCCTAATGGTCTTAGGCTAACTAGGATTTCCGTTCCTATTGGAGTCATAGCAATTATTTTTGAGTCTAGACCAAATGTTACAATAGATGCATTTAGCTTGGCCCTTAAGTCAGGGAATGCTGTTATCTTAAGAGGATCATCTGATTCTTTAAAATCAAATATCGCCTTAGAACAATCTATAATTGAAGGTCTCAAGGGCTCTACCATTCCCCCTGATGTAGTCCACCTGGTAAAGGATAGGAACAGGGAAATTGTAAAGGAAATCCTAACAGCTAACGACTTAGTTGATTTAGCAATTCCAAGGGGTGGAAAGGGTCTTATACAAATGGTCCTTAGAGAGGCTAGCGTACCTACCCTTCAAACTGGAGAGGGAAATAACCACTTGTTTGTAGACGAATCTGCAGATATGGCTATGGCAATAAATATTATTAAAAATGCAAAACTTCAAAGAGTAGGCGTCTGTAATGCTATAGAAAAACTACTTGTTCACAAAAATATAGCAAAAGACTTATTGTCTAGACTTTATGAAGAAACTAAAGAAAAGTTAGAAATTAGAGTAGACAAAAGAGCAAAGGAAATACTAAAAGATTCTAAGGATATTCCAGATAGTGAATGGGAACTTGAATATTTAGACTATGTCCTTGGAATAAAAATTGTAGACACTTTAGATGAGGCCATAGACCATATTAATACCTTCGGCACAGGTCATTCAGAGGTAATTGTAACTAACAACATTAACAATGCCCTTGACTTTCAAAAGAAGGTGGATGCAGCAGCTGTATATGTAAATGCCTCCAGTAGATTTACAGATGGAGGAGAGTTTGGCTTTGGCGGAGAAATGGGTATTTCTACCCAAAAAATCCACGCAAGAGGACCAATTGGACTCCAAGAACTTATTTCTAAAAAGTATATAATTATTGGAACTGGACAGACAAGATAGAGGGGTTTGTATGGAGAATATAAGTAGAAAAGAATTAATAAATTCAACAAAAAAAATTATTATAAAAATTGAGTCCTCAACTCTAACAGGCCATGACGGAAAAATAAATACAGACTTTATGGAAAATCTTTGTAAACAAGTTAAAGCCATAATAGATATGGGCAAAGAGGTCATAATTGTATCATCTGGAGCCAGAATAGCAGGAGCTTCCTCCATAAAAAAATGGTCTAGAAAAGAAGACATTAACTACAAACAGGCCCTTTGTGCCATTGGCCAAGTAGAACTAATGGGGGAATATAGAAAAATCTTTTTGAAGGAAGATATTCACGTTGCTCAAATTCTTCTCACAAAGGATGACTTTGAGGAAAAGAACAGGAATCTAAATATTAGAAATACCTTATTTACCCTACTAGACGAAGGGGTAGTTCCAATTATCAACGAAAATGATACTATTAGTGTTGATGAAATAAAAATTGGAGATAACGATATGCTTTCAGCCCATACCGCAGTACTTTGGGGGGCGGATTTAGTTATCCTCCTATCTGATATCGAGGGTATTTATAATAAAAATCCACATAAGTTTAATGATGCTCTGCTATATGAAGATATAGATAATATATTTGAATTTAAAGAAAAAATCTCAGTTGACGGAAAAAGTTCCTTTGGAACTGGTGGTATGGAAACCAAAATTGAAGCTTCCAAAAAAGTCACTAAGTATGGCTGCAATTTGGTAATTACAAATGGAAACTCTCACGATGCCGTCTTAGATGTATTTGAAGATAAATCTAAGTACACCCTAGTAAGAGGTCTTGATAATAATCAATAAAATTTAAGATAGACAAAGATCTAAACCCTCCCTACTAAAGCCAGTAGAGAGGGTTTTTGTAAGATAAAAAAGGAGCATAAATCTGCCCCTTAAAATTCTAAAATAAGTCTTTTTTCCCTTTGGTTTTGTCTTAGAAATTATTCTGCCCTTGTGAATAGAATAAAGGATTTCGCTTCTTACATTTATAGCATTGTAAAAGTTATCGTTGTTCATAATTATTAAATTTGCTGGTTTTCCAACTTCTATTCCATACTTGTTTTCACCTCTCTGGATGAAATTAAAGATGTAAGCTTATGATTATTTTATGCCTCTAGTAAAATCTTGTAAAGGGTTTCATAAAAAAGCCTGAGGGGTTTTAGGTTAGTTTTATTCTCTTATTCAAAAGTCCAACAATCACCTTCTACATTATTATAATAAGAAGTGTATTTCTCTACTATTTCTTTTACATTTTTATCTGTTAGCTTTTCGTATTTAATATCTTTTTTCAAAATTATCCTCTTTTACAAATCACTTATGATAAGGATGATTATTAATAATCCTAAAGGCCCTATAAATTTGCTCCATTAGTATAACCCTCATTAGCTGGTGGGGGAAGGTCATTTCTGAAAAGCTAAGGGCATAATCTGATCTAAACATTACCTGTTTTGATAGGCCGTTTGAGCCTCCTATTACAAATACTATATCTCTGCCCATTCCCTCTATCATTTCTTTTTCTAAAAGGTTTGCGAACTTTTCGCTGGAAAGTTGGCGGCCAAGGATTTCTAGGGTTATTACATAGTCTGAGTTTTTTATTTTCCCTAGGATTTTTTCTCCTTCTTTTTCTTTTAGTTTTTCTAAGTCCTTTTCTGATAGGTTTTCTGGTGCCTGCAAGTCTGGGATTTCTGTGATTTTTATTTTTGTATATACCTTTAGTCTTTTTTCGTATTCTTCTATGGCTTGTTTTAGGTATTTTTCTTTTAGTTTTCCTACTGCAAGTATGTGGATTGTCACTTTATTGTAATTCCTTTTTCTTCAAGGTCTTTTAGGTTTTTCTTATGGTCTTCTTCATCTACGTAGGCTAATAAATCCTTTAAAACTACTACTTCTTTTCCTAATTTTTGTAAGTCAAGGGCTGTTTGTCTTACACAATATTCTGATGCTATTCCTCCTAGGTAGACTTTTTCTGGAAGCTGATCTTTTAGCATCTGGTCATTTCCGTTTCTGGCTTTTGCTCCTGAATATTCTTCAAATTTTGGGTGTCTGCCCTTGTAATAGGTGTTTTCGTTTGTTGGTGGGAAAATAGATTCGTGGAGCTTGTCATGAATTTCTGCCCCTAAAGTTCCTTCTACACAATGGGCTGGCCAAATCCCTCCTTGGTCCTTAAAGGACATGTGATTAATGGGATGAAAGTCTGATGTATAGTAGACATTCATATCTTCATTATAAAATTCTACTATTTTTTCTACTGCTTCTTCTCCTCTCTTACAAGCCATAGTTCCTGATATAAAATCATTTTGGCAATCAATTATTACTAAATCCATCTTATCCTCCTATATTTCCATAAATTGACCAAAGGTCTTTAGGTATTTTTGTCTTTCCTTATAATCTGGCATGGCCTTTCCAACTAGGGTCCAAAAACTCTTGTCGTGGTTCATGTGCTTTAAGTGGGCTAGTTCGTGGACTACTACATATTCTATTGATTCTTTAGGTGCCATTACTAGCCTTAGATTAAAGGTAAGTATTTTTTCTGAGTTACAAGTTCCCCAAGTAGTCTTTGTTTCTGTAATCTTATAGGTCTTGTACTTTAGTCTCATCTCTTTTGTGTATTTTTTTAAGTATTCTTCTAAGACTTCCTTTAGATTTTTTGTATAAAACTTTTTTACTTCTTCCTTGTCCTTTGGGTCCAAATTGTAGTCTGAAAAGGCCTTATATTCTCCAAATAGCTTAAAGGTTTCATCATTATTAAAGGATCCTTCTTCATAGATTTTCTTATTTTTTTCTATTTCTCTTAGTTTCTTTTCTATTTTGGGAATTAAGGGTTTAATTTGAGTCCTAAGTTCTTCTTCACTTGTTCCTATAGGTGCTCTTACTGTAATAAAGCCTTCTGGCGAAATTACAAGGTTTGTATGCTTTTTCTTTTTGTATTCTACATAAAGGTCCCTGTCTTGTCCGTTTAGTTGTATTTTCATAGGTTCATTATACCATAAAAAAAACTGACCTTATTCATTAAAAAAGAGCTAGCTATTAAGCTAACTCCCTAGTTTTTTATTTCCCCAGGTATTCCAATTACAGTTTTTCCTTCTGGTACGTCCTTTAGGACTACTGCCCCTGCTCCTACCTTAGTCAGATTTCAAAAAAATTGTCTTTATTTTTCTTAATTGGTATAATATTTTTAAGTACAAAGGAGGGATTTTTATGGCAAATAATAAGGCTGTAGTACTTGGTACTAATTATTATATAGGTTTAGCTGTTGTTAGAAGTTTAGGAAAAAAAGGTATCCACGTAGTTACTGTAAATCATGGTGACAAGAACCTTTATGGAAAAAGTAAATATGTAAAGGAAGCCCTGATTGCTCCCCACTATGAAAGGGAGGAAGAGGCTTATTTAGACTTTTTGCTTCGCTATGGTAGAGCCCAAGATGAAAAGCCTGTCTTAATGCCGACTGCTGATCCTTATGTGGAGTTTTTGGACAAGTACTTTTTTGAACTTAAGGATTATTACTTATTTCCAATGGACAGAAAAGGACTTCTCACTGACTTAATGGACAAGTCCAGACTTGATGAAATAGCTAAGGACCACAATATTAGGACTCCTGAAACTATTTCTCCAGATATAGACAATCTTTATGATGTGGTTATGGATGAGATTGGATATCCTCTTATTTTAAAGCCCGCTGACTCTCCTACTTTTGTAGACCTTTATAGGGAAAAGGCATTTTTTGTAGAAAGTGAAAGGGAACTTAAGAGAGTCCTAGAGCTTACTAAAAAAGATAATCAAAAGGTCTTTATCCAAAGGATTATTCCAGGACCAGAAGAAAACAATTACAACTTTGATGCCTATGTAGATAGAAATGGAAAGCTAGCCTACTATACTACTGAATACAAAGTTCGTCAGTGGCCAAACAACTTTGGTGCATCTACTGTAGCTGCCCAAAAGTGGATTCCGGAAGCTGCTGAATTTGCTATTCCCCTAGTTGAAGCCTTGAATTTTAGGGGCTTTATTGAAATTGAGATGAAGAGGGATGAAAATAATGGTTTGATTTACCTTATGGAAGTAAATGTAAGGTTCGTAAACTTTACCCAGCTCCATGTGGAAATCGGTATGGATACTCCTTATTTATACTTTGTAGATTCTATTGGGGGAGATATTGGGTCTAATATAATAGATTATGATACTAACAAAAGGTGGAGATACCTTTATGAGGACATTTCTTCCATGAGAGGCTACTTATTTAGTGGTCAGCTTACCCGCGAAGAACTTATTAGCCAAAACAAAAACAAGGATGTAGTTGCATCTACATTTTCTCTAGATGACCCATGGCCAGGTACAAAGTTTGCCATTTCAGCTGTCTTAAAGAGAATAAATAGAAAATTAGGTAGAAGTTAATATTTATATTAAATCCTCGTCATTTAGCGGGGATTTTTTCATTCAAAAAGGACTAAGGAAAATTCCCTAGTCCTAATATCTGTAAAGTATTATTCTTTATCTTTTTTAGATTTTTCAATTATAGCTTGAGATACTTCGTGTGGAACTTGTTCATATCTTACAAATTCCATAGAGAAGTTTCCTCTACCTTGGGTCATAGCTCTTAAGTCTATTGCATATTCAAATAGCTCTCCTTGTGGAGCTTCTGCTATTAGAAGTTGAGAACCGTCTGTTTGTTGGTCCATTCCAAGGATTCTACCTCTACGTTTGTTAATATCTCCCATAACATCTCCTAAATAAGAATCAGGAATTGTTATTTCAACTTTCATTATTGGTTCTAATAATGCTGGGCCAGCTTTTTCCATACCTGCTTTGAAGGCTAAATGAGCTGCTAGTTTGAAAGACATTTCGTTAGAGTCTACATCATGGTAAGATCCATCATATAGTACTGCCTTGAAGTTTACTACTGGATATCCAGCTAGTACTCCATGTTCTTTGGCTTCTTCTATACCTTTTTCAACTGCTGGGAAGTAGTTTCTTGGTACTGAACCTCCAAATACCTCTTCCTCAAATTCAAATTCTTCACTTGATGGCTCAAATCTCATCCATACGTCTCCGTATTGACCTGCTCCACCAGATTGTTTCTTGTGTTTTCCTTGTACTTGAACAGTTTGAGTAATAGTTTCTCTATA
>CAMEGD010000044.1 GCA_945916025.1 uncultured Clostridia bacterium | reverse complement strand
TTATATTAACAAAGGACATATACCTTTGTCAACACCTTTTTCTAATTTTTTTAAAGTTTTTCTAACTTTTTTAATAGTCTTTTTCTATAAAAGTAATAAGTTATAGGTGTTATAATAGATAGAAGATTAGAAAATACTCCTAAAAATGACACTTCGTATACTGTAAATGCAATGTTAGATGCCATATTCCAAGGTATAATTGCTGGAATTAAAATAGCTCCATTTGCAAGGTCTAACATTAATAGCTTGTTACTAGAGTATCTAGACTTGTATATACCAGTTATTAGCATTACAACAATAGCTTGGGTACAAAATAGCATACTAAAGAATATACAAACTAAAATATAAGTCCAGTATTTTCCTAGCATTGGCTCTAGCTTGTTGATTATGTCCTCTATAGGACTCAAAAACTTTGTCTTTTCAAATATCCCAAAGTATATAGCAGATAAACCTACACTTACTATAGTTGGAAACATTGTTTTCAGTCCACCGCTATTTATGATTCTAGATAGGTCTTGGGGAAGGTTTTGAACATTTACTCCAAAAAACAATGAACTTGTTATTTCATTAATTGAAAATCCTTGGACAAAATATGCCACTAGTATACTTAATATTGTAGATATTAAAAGTAGTGGTTTTGTTTTAACTTTTAATAGGGACAAAATTATAATAGCTAAGGCTGGTATTGTTGCATATATAGAAAGATTAGTTACCTCTTTTAAGGAAACTAAAAGGTCCTTACTAACTCCCTGTCCTTGAAACAAGATAGAAAGTATTAAAAATCCTAACAAACTGAAAATTGTAGGTGCAATTATAGATTTTAGCATTAACCTTCTATTATCTATTACATTGGTTTCAGTAAGTTCTCCTACTAAGTAGGCAGCTGAAGATACAGGGCTCATCCTATCTCCAAAAATCCCCCCAGACAAAATCGCCCCTGTGGCTATAATGAGATCTGACCCATTTGCCCTTGCTAGACTTATTAAGACTACGCCCATTGTAGTAATGGTTCCACTAATTGAGCCTATTAACATAGACATTCCCAGTGTAAGCAAAAAACAAAATACATAGAAAAAATTAGGGTTAATTAAATTAGCTCCATAGTATACCAAATATTGAATTGTACCACTTAGTCTCCAGCCAGCTGTCAAAAAACCTACTAAAGTAAATATAATTATTAAGTTCTTTACAACTCCAAGACCTTTTTTTATCATCTGGAACCATTCTTCTTTAGAAAAACCCTTTGAAAAAGCATCAAAGGAAAATAATATAAACCCAAAAATCAATGGATATACAATATGTATGCCAAGTGATATGCCAACTAACAGACCTAAAACAAAAAGTCCACTAAATAATTTAAATCTCATAATAACCCCCTCACTTTAAATATAACACCACAAGTCCTTAGACTCAATATTATTTGACTTTAAAATAAAGCTTTAGTATAATTACACTAATTTTATAAGAGACTTTGAAGGGTTCCAGTACCAAAGATTTTTTGGGAATTACAAGCTCTGAGTCTGATTTTTTTATCTATTATGGATATTTTGAGGCCTATGCGAAAAAGGGTGGTACCACGTTATGAACGTCCCTTTGTCGTATAGTTTTTTTTATTTAAAATGATATTAAGGAGGAATTTATGGAGAGAAATGTTTTTGATATTTTAGAAGAACGTGGTTACATTGACAATACAAGTCACGAAGATGAAATTAGAGACCTGTTAGGAAAGGAAAAGATTACCTACTACATTGGTTTTGATGCTACAGCTGATAGTTTAACTTTGGGACATTTTGTTCAAATTATGACTATGGTTCATATGGAAAGGGCTGGTCATAGACCCATAGCCTTACTTGGGTCTGGAACTACAATGGTAGGTGATCCATCTGGCAGAACTGATATGAGACAGCTTATGACTAAGGAAAGAATAGACCATAATGCAAAGTGTTTTGAAAGTCAAATGAAGAGATTTTTAGATATAGATGGTGGCAAGACTATAATAGACAACAATGCCAACTGGCTACTTGACCTAAATTTCTTAGACTTTATGAGAGAGGTAGGAGTTCACTTTTCTGTTAACAGGATGCTTGCTATGGACTCTTACAAAAACCGTATGGAAGATGGCCTGACATTTTTTGAGTTTTCCTATTTACTTTTACAGTCCTATGACTTCTTAGTATTAAATAGAAAGTATGGAGCTATAATGCAAATGGGTGGTTCCGACCAATGGTCAAATATTATTGGCGGTATGGAACTTATTAGAAAGAAAGAACAAAAACCAGCCTATGCAATGACTTTTAAACTATTGACTACTGCTACTGGTGTAAAAATGGGTAAGACTGCTAAGGGGGCAATTTGGTTAGATAGGGAAAAAACTCCTCCTTATGAAATGTTTCAATATCTTAGAAATATAGATGATGCTGATGTTAAGCCATTTTTAAAACTATTGACCTTTAAGTCTTTGGAAGAAATAGATGAACTTTCAAATGTAGAAGGGGCTGAAATAAATAAGGCTAAGGAAATATTAGCTTATGAAGTGGTAAAGATGATCCATGGTGAAAAAGATGCAGAGGATTCTCTTAATGCTGCAAGATCCCTGTTTTCAGGTAACAAGGATAGCGAAAATATTCCATCTACTGATTACAAAAAAGAAGATTTTAGTGAAGGACTTTCTATTATTGAATTAATCAAAGAAATTGGCTTTGTAAAATCTAATGGTGAAGGTAGAAGGCTTATTCAGAATAAGGGAATTTATATAGATGATAAAGTTGTAGAAGACTATAATCATACTGTTAAAGTAGAAGACTTTAAAGATGACAAACTTCTTTTAAGAAAGGGTAAGAAAAACTTCCACCAAATAAAACTCGTTTAATTATTTAGTTTGTAATACAAAAACAGTCCCCTCGACTATTTCCAGTTAGGGGACTGTTTTTATATGAAAATCTATTCCATTCTTTGGAATTTCAATTCTTTTCCTTCTTTGTCAAACTTCTTTCTTTTTCCTGTTATGGATTCCATATCTATTTTGTAGATCCTTGTCCTTTCCAAAGATGACTTAATAAAGGAAATAGCTATATTAGAAAATTCTGGAGTATACTTATCTGAAATTAGTTTTAGGACCTCTATTTTTTCATTGTCATCTTTAACTTCAAAAATTCTTCCACTAACATGGGCAGAAGCAAATTCTGTTGTAAATATTTTAGACCCGATTTGTTGATAAGTTCCATCTTCTATTTTTTCAATTATTTCTTCTTTTGTAAATAACTTCGGAACTTTTATATCCGCCACAAAGGTCACTGAAACCAGCTTGTTATCTTTAATCATATCTACCTTTCTTCCCTCTTTGGCAGAGTGGAAATAAAGGGTCTTGTTCTGTCTAATTATTGAAAGGGGCAAAGTATAAACCTTATCTTCACAAACAAGTCCTAAAACCCCATATTGACTTTTGTCTATTACTTCTAAGGCGAAGTCTTCTCCCATTTCTCTATCTTTTCTTCTCATAATACCATCTCTTTGTTAATATTTGTAATTGATCTTAAAAGGTCCTCTTCTGTTGGATAAAAACCTACAAGATTATTTTCTTCAAGTTTTTCTAATATCTCTTGTGAAAATTCTATAAAATCATATATCTTAAATTTTTCTAAGTTTAGTCTTAAGGCAAGTTTTTCTAAAACATCTACCATTAGTTCGTTGTAGTCTGCCTTTTGGTTTAGTTTGTTTTTACTTATAAAGTCTGGAATCTTCTTTTCTAAAAAAGTCCTAAAGGAAACTTCTTCTAAGTATGACTTTTTTCTTTTTAAATACAAATTATAAATTATCTTTAAGGTAAATTCACAATCTGGAGCCTTTATATAATAATCTTGTCCTAATAGCTTGTTAATAACCTTGTAAGTGTCATAATATCCAAGTTTTATTCCAAGTTCAGCAGACTCCTTGGTAAAGTTTAAAACCTCAGTAATCTTTATTTTTGGACAAATTACAGTTACCTTTTCTAAGTCCTTTACCCTCCTAAAAGGCCTGTCGTGGTAAAGTAATATATCCACTACTTCATCACATTTGTCTAAAAGCATTTCTACAGGGTTATTAGCATAAAATACACCATCTATAAGATACCTTCCATCTATAGGTTCTTGTTTAAATACCGGAAGGTTAGAAGACCCGTAAATATATTTTTTTAATTGGCCAGGCTTCATTTCATCAGCAAATATTTCTATTGGTTTTCTATTTGTTAAGTCAACTGTTACTAGGCCAAATTTAATATCGGACTTTAGTATTTTTTCTTCATCAATGTATGAGTCTAGAAGGTTTTTAAAAGGCGTTGTATCAAAACCCCCTTCAGAAATTACCTCCCTAATAAGTCCAACCTTTTCCATAAAGTTGCTAATGGTTAAATCTTCATTTAAAAAACTCTTTACCTTGTCGTTATCAACATTAATAACTGTGGAGTACTTAATGTCTTGCCAGACCTCTTCAGCTAAATCTTCATCCCCTTGGACAAACATTGCCCCATTAATTGCTCCTATGGAAGTTCCAACTATATAATCAAATTCATACCCAAGTTCTTTTAGGGCCTTATAAGCCCCAACCTGGTAGGAGCCCTTTGCCCCTCCACCTTCTAATACTAAGCCTTTCATGCCTTCTCCTTATATTATGTAAACAGGTCATAGCCTGTTTAAATTTATCCTCTTAATTTAATTCTGATGTACAGTGTGGACATCTAGTTGCACTTAGAGGAATTTCACTTTTACAGAATGGACATTCTTTTGTTGTAACTTCAACTTCAGGTTGTTTTTTTAACTTGTTAAGTTGTTTAACTACAATGAAGATAACAAAAGAAACTATTAAAAAGTCTATTATAGCCTGAATCAATAGACCGTATTGTAAAACAGCTGCTCCTGCTTCTTGAGCTTGTTGAAGACTAGTATATTCATTACCATCTAAGGCAAGAAATAGTCCTGACATATTACCTCCACCTGTAATTAAACCTACAAATGGCATAATAATACCTTCAACTAAAGCATTAACAATTGCAGTAAATGCTGCACCTAAAACCACACCTATAGCTAGGTCCATAACATTACCTCTGTTAATAAACTCTTTAAATTCCTTTAACATAATTCTACCTCCTTAAAATAATTTGATATTTATAATAAATACAATTATTATTATAGTATAAAACTAAGGAGATTTGTAGATGAATAGGTTAAGTTGGAACGAATATTTTATGGAAATTTGTAAACTAGTGGCTGCAAGGTCTACATGTGACCGTGCTTTTGTGGGTTGTGTCCTAGTAAATAAGGACAATAGAATTATTTCAACAGGATATAATGGCTCGATCGCGAAAAATCCCTCTTGTGATGAAATTGGACATACAATGAGAGATGGTCACTGTATAGCAACAATTCACGCTGAAATGAATGCACTTTTATACTGTGCAAAGGAAGGAATTAGTGTAACTGGGTCTAAAGCCTACGTAACTCACTTCCCTTGTTTAAACTGTACAAAGTCCCTAATTCAAGCTGGAATATCTGAAATCTATTACCTAGAGGCCTACAGAATAGATGAGTATGCCTTAGAATTATTAGATAGAAATGGAATAAAATACGAGCAAATTGTTTAAGTATTTAGTGTTGATGTAGAGTCAACACTTTTTTATTGTGTAAACAAAAAGATTTTTAAGTACCCACCCGATGAATAAAAAGCGTGGAAGATAAGGTCCTTATTTGTATTTTTTCTAATTGTCCTTGAGATTTGAGTAAAAAAAAAAGACACCCTTAGGTGCCTAATCAATAACTGCTTCCTTGGCTAGTTTGTCAGCCATTTCGTTATACTTGTCTCCACTGTGGGCCTTTACCTTTATAAATACAACTTGAATTTGATCCTTTATTGATTGGAAAAAGTCATAATAAAGTTCTGTAGCTTCTTTGTTTCTCTTCCAAGCTCCTGTAGCCCACTTTTCTATTCCTTCATAGTCATAATGAAGATATAACTTCTCAAACCCATTTCTTATTCCATAATCTATGGCAAACATAGACCCTCTAATTTCTCCAATGACATTTCTATGTTCTGAATACTTGTCTTTAGAAAATCTCTTAGAGTAGGTGTCTATCTTATCACTAGAAATTAATACTGCCCCATAGCTATAAGACCCATTTGATGAGTCAAAGCTCCCATCTACATAGGCTATTAAGGTTCCTGGTGGAATATTTTCTATTTTATTTTCCTGTAAGTCTTCATTTATACTTTCACCAGATCCAATAAATTCTAAGGCTTCTTCTTTTGTAGAAAACTTTTTATATTGGGCTCCAGAGTAATTTGTAACTTGAGCCTTACATTCATCCCAGGTGAAATATATACCTGGAATTCTTCCCTTTTTAACTGCATAATATCTATTCATAATGTCATTATACAAAAAAAGAACCTGCTTAAGCAAGTTCATTTTTTAAGTATTAATTATTCAGCTGCGTTTACAGCATCGATAATTGCATTACTTGTATATGTTGCTCCAGAAACTCCTTCAACTCCGTCAGTACCGTTTGCTTCAACGATAGCTGCTGGTAAAGTTTCTAGTGCTTCAGCTACTTCTGCAATGTCATCAGTTGATTCAGAATGATTTACTACGTTAACAGCAGTAATAGTGTCACCTGATTTTACAACTTCAACTTCAACTGGTCCGCCAAATCCTTCAGCGCTTCCTTTTAAAGTTACTTCTTCAGCTGTAGTTTCTTCAGTAGTAGTTGTTTCAGGAGTTGTTTTATCTCCACAAGCTACCATAGTTCCTAAAGAGAACATTAAAGCTAATAATAATGCTAATTTTTTCATTTAATACACCTCCACTAAAAGATATTATATATTCTAAAAGTGTATAAATCAAGAGAATTTAACTTTAGATATGAAAAATTCACAATTCTTTAACAAAACCCTCAAAATCTTAATACGGCTAATCAATTATCTTAATTATACTGAAAATAATGGACTTTATTTTGTGATTGTCAAATTTTTTATTTTAAAACCCTAGTCCTAAACCTAGGGTTATACTTAAAATTTTCCTTCAGATCCCTTTCCAAAATCCTTTTTTGATTTATCTTGGTTCTCTTGACCTTCAACATCCTTTGTTTTTTCTAAAATATCCCCAATATCCTTCGCTTCTTCTTTGGATACCTTGTCTTCTGGCATATCTTGATTTGTCTTGTATTTTTTATCCTTGTCCATAATAAACCTCTCTTAAATATAGTAATTCTATTTATTGATTATTACCCCATAATTTTAGAATAACACTTAAGAGCAACTTAGAATTATTTTTCCATTTCCATTAATGTATCAAATACTTCTAGGCCGTAGTTTACATCTATTAGGTAAGTTTCACCTAGGTCAAGTCCACTTAATTTCTTCTCCATTTTCCTATATAAGTTTTCATCAAAATCAACTGCAAAGGACTCCTTGTCAGTTGTAATAAAGGCAACTAGCTTTTGGCCCTGATCATTTACAAAATATGCCCCATCTAATTCAAGGTCAGGGTTGTTTTCAAAAAACATCCTTAGGTAAATGACCTTTACAATTTCCATAATTCTGTCATCATAGCCTTCTTCAAATATAAAAATCTTTTCTGCTAAGGCCTCTTGACTAATTACTATTCTCTTTTTGTATCCTTCTAAAGTCTTAGCAATGCTGCTAATACCTTGGATTTTGTTTTCTGTTACACTCTTAAACATTTCTTGGGCATTTTTAAGTTCATTTTCATCAGTTGCTAGCTGAACCATTAGTTTGTTGTCAACATCATGGTATAAGACTCCGTAGTTTAGTAAAGACTCCTTTTGGCAGTTTGGACATTTATATATAAAAGCTTTACCAGAAATAATTTTTTCCTTCATATCCTTATCTAATTCTGTATTTATGCTTGAGAATATTTCAGTTTCCCCTTCTACATTACAATTTGGGCATGTAATTTTTTCTACTTGAGATAGTGTCATATTTGCTCCTTTTTTAAAATAGAGCCTGTATAAACAAGCTCTTTTTTTTTATGATTAATTATTTATTTTCTAATACTTTCTTTGCTTCCCTATAAACTCTGTCAGATCCTATGTCTAAAGTTTTGTAAACTTCTTCTCCAGGTCCTGATTCACCAAATCTATCAAGTCCAATTGCATATCCATCAAGGCCAACATATTTGTACCAAGGTTGAGTTGCTCCAGCTTCTATAGAAACCCTTGCTCTAACGCTTCTCGGTAAAACTTCTTCCTTGTAAGAGTCATCTTGGTCTTCAAATAGTTCCATAGAAAACATACTTACTACCCTAGTTCCAATATTTTCTTTTTCAAGTCTTTCTTTAGCTTCAAGGGCATATTGTAATTCAGATCCAGATCCAAGTAGGATTACTTGTAGGTCTTTTTCTTCTTTTGCTAAAACATAAGCACCCTTTTCTGCTCCCTTACCACTTCCCTTTAGGTTAGGTAGGTTTTGTCTACTTAGGGCTAGGGCACATGGTCTTTCTTTAGATTCTACGGCTAATTTCCAAGCATAGGCAGTTTCTACTGCATCTGCTGGTCTAAATAGGTTTATTCCAGGTGTAGACCTAATCATACTAATTTGTTCGATTGGTTGGTGGGTAGGTCCGTCTTCTCCAACTCCAATACTATCATGAGTTAGAATGTAAGTTAGTGGCACCTTCATTATAGAGCTAAGTCTCATAGCCCCCTTTAAATAGTCAGAAAATACTAAGAAGGTAGCAACATAGGATTTTAGGCCTCCGTGAAGTTCTATACCATTTCCTATTGCAGCCATAGCATGTTCCCTAACTCCAAAGTGGATATTTCTTCCTGCCCTATTATCCTTTGAATAAGACTCTTGGTTGTCTAAGTTAGACTTATTAGATGGGCCTAAATCTGCTGAGCCACCTAATATATAGTCAGTTTTTTTAGCTATTTTATTTAAAGATATACCAGAAGATGCACGAGTTGCCATGTCCTTTTCAAATTTGAAATAATCTTCATCAAAAAGGTCTTCTCCTAATTCTCCATTTAATGCTCTTTGTAGTTTTTCAAAGTCTTGTGGATATTTTTCCTTGTACTTAGCTTCTAGTTCTTTCCATGAATCATAAGCTTTAACCTTTTCTTCTACCTGTTCTTTGGTAATATCGTAGGCTTCTTGAGGAACTACAAAATCATCTGATTCCCACTTTAAGAAGTCCTTCATAGCTAATATATTGTCATCGCCAAGGGGTTCTCCATGGGCACTAGATTTTCCAACTTTGTTAGGAACTCCGTAGCCAATTTGGGTTGTAATTTTTATTAATGAAGGTCTTTTAGTTTCTTTTTTTGCTTCTTCTATAGCCTTGTCTATTGCACTAATATCATTTCCATCTTCCACTTCTAAAACTTGGAAGCCAAAGCCTTCAAATCTCTTCACTACATCTTCTGTAAAAGCTATATCAGTAGAGCCTTCAATTGAGATTGAGTTTGAATCGTAAAGTATAATCAATTTTCCTAGTTCTAAAGTTCCTGCTAGTGAAAGGGCTTCATAGCCAATTCCTTCCATAAGGTCTCCATCACCACATATAGCAAAGGTATAGTGGTCAAAGATTTTTAAGTCTTCCTTGTTATAGATTGCTCCTAAGTGAGTTTCTGCTATAGCCATACCTACTGCCATGGAAATACCTTGGCCTAATGGTCCTGTTGTAGCTTCTACTCCGTCAGTGTGTCTGTATTCTGGATGACCAGGAGTTTTAGAACCAACTTGTCTAAAGTTTTTTAAATCTTCTATTGATAGATCAAAGCCATACATGTGTAACAAACTATATAGTAAGGCAGATCCATGACCTGCTGATAGGATAAACCTATCCCTATTTGGCCATTTTGTATCCTTTGGATTAATATTTAGGTGTTTGCCCCAAAGGGTATAAGCCATTGGTGCTGCCCCTAAAGGTAGGCCTGGATGACCTGAATTAGCCTTTTGAACAGCTGATGCTGATAAAAACCTAAGACTGTTTATTACTAAATTTTCATTATTCATTACTACCATCTCCCTCTTCTACTGAATTTTTATTTATAACTACATTGTACATAAATTTCGGTATGGCAAGTTGCCTTTTGAACCTACTTGGTTGTTTTAATAACCTATAAAACCACTCTAGGTTCATTTTTATAAATATTTCTGGAGCCCTATTCATTACTCCAGCTAATATATCAGTTACGCCACCGTTTCCAATTATTATTTTTCCCTTTAGTTTATCCTTGTTTCTAAAGATAAACTCTTCTTGTTTTGGAAAGCCTAAGCCAACAAATATTACATCTGGATTTGTAGCATTAATCATATTAATAATTCCATCTTCATCGTCTTGAGAAAAGTAACCATTCCTTTCACCAACTACCTTAACTCCAGGATAGTCCTTTTCTACATTTATTTTGGCTTGTTCACTTATTCCTGGCTTACCAGCTAGGATAAAGAGATTAATTGGCATTTCCCTTCCAAGTT
>CAMEGD010000043.1 GCA_945916025.1 uncultured Clostridia bacterium | reverse complement strand
TTTCGGGATCTTGACCTTATATATCCTCCTTGTTTCTTTCTTCTTCTTACGATATATTTATTTGACTTTTTGTTTTTCTTTCTAGTCTTAAGACCATTTGCAACCTTACCCCATGGAGTAGAAGGAGATGGTCTACCAATAGGTGCCCTACCTTCACCACCACCGTGTGGATGGTCTACAGGGTTCATAGCTGAACCTCTAACTGTTGGTCTAATACCTTTGTATCTGTTTCTACCAGCTTTACCGATTGTTACAAGCTCGTGAGAAGCATTTCCAACTTCTCCAATTGTAGCTCTACAATCAATTAAAACCATTCTCATTTCACCTGATGGTAATCTTAAAGTTGCATATCTGCCTTCCTTAGCCATTAATTGAGCTGAAGCACCAGCGCTTCTAGCCATTTGTCCGCCTCTGCCTACTACAAGTTCAATGTTATGAACAAAAGTACCAACAGGAATGTTTCTTAGTGGAAGAGCATTTCCTACTTTAATATCAGCATCTGCACCTGACTCAATTTCATCTCCAACCTTTAATCCTTCAGGAGCTATAATGTATCTTTTTTCTCCGTCTAAATAATGAATTAAAGCAATGTTTGAAGTTCTGTTTGGATCGTATTCAATCGCTGCAACTTTTCCTATTACGTTGTCTTTATCCCTTTTAAAGTCGATAATTCTATATCTTCTCTTAACTCCGCCACCATGATGACGAACTGTAATTCTTCCTTGAGAGTTTCTTCCAGCCTTGCTTTTTAAAGCAGTAGTAAGACTCTTTTCTGGAGTAGTCTTAGTTATTTCTTCAAAAGATAGAACTGACATACCTCTACGTCCAGGAGTTATTGCTTTATAATTTTTAATTGCCATGTCTTATTTATCCTCCTAGCCTTACATTCCTTCAAAGAATTCGATTGGTTTAGAATCAGCTGTTAATTTAACGATAGCTTTTTTCCAACTTGGTCTTCTTCCCGAAGTAACACCTTGTCTTTTTAGTTTACCTAGTCTATTTTGAGTGTATACTTTTTCAACTGTTACACCAAAGATGTGTTCAATAGCTTTTTTGATTTCGTATTTGTTAGCATCTTTAGAAACTTCAAAAGTATATTTGTTTTCTTCCATATAATCTACAGATTCTTCTGTTATAAGGGGTCTCCTAATTATTTCATAATATCTTTCCATTATGCGAATACCTCCTCAATTTCTTCAAGTGCTTCCTTAGTAAGAATTAATGAATTATATTTTAATAAATCATAAACATTAATTGATCTTGCATCGGTAGTCATTACACTAGGAATGTTCTTTGCACTTCTGATAATATTTTGATCTGAGTTTTTGATTACAACTAAAGCTTTTTTGTCAGCATTTACAGCAGATAGGAAGTTTACCATATCCTTTGTCTTTGGAGCTTCAAAGCTTAAAGAATCAACAACAATTAATTCTTTTTCTTGTACCTTAGAAGTTAAAACTGACTTAAGTGCAAGTCTTCTAACTTTCTTAGGAGTTGTATAGCTATAATCCCTTGGCTTTGGAGCAAAAGCTACTCCGCCACCCTTCCATTGTGGTGATCTAGTACTACCTTGTCTTGCTCTACCAGTACCTTTTTGTCTCCAAGGTTTTCTACCTCCGCCTCTTACCTCTCCACGAGTTTTAGCAGATTGAGTACCTTGCCTTCTATTTGCAAGAAGGTTCTTAACTACTGTATAAACAGCATGCTCATTTATTTCTACGTCGAAAATTTCTGGGCTTAATTCAATTTCTCCAGCACTTTCGCCTTTCATGTTTAACATATTAATTTTAGGCATTTAGATCCTCCTTCCTTATCCCTTAACGGTTTGTTTAATGTACAATAAACCTTTTTTAGGACCTGGAACTCCGCCTTTTACTAAAATGAAGTTGTTTTCAGCATCTACTCTGATAACTTCAAGATTTTGTACAGTTACTCTCTTGTTTCCCATCTTACCTGACATTCTGTGGTTTTTGAAAACTTTTCCTGGATAAGCACTTGCTCCCATACCACCAGCAGTTCTATGCATTTTGGAACCGTGAGTCTCTCTACCTCTAGAAAAACCATGTCTCTTGATGATACCTTGAGTACCCTTACCCTTTGATGTACCAGAAATGTCTACAAAATCTCCAGCTTCAAAAACATCAGCTTTGATTTCATCTCCAATGTTGTAGTCTTCAATACTATCAACTGGAATTTCTCTTAAATATCTCTTATAGTCAACTGAAGCTTTGTCAAAATGTCCTAACATTGCCTTAGTCATTTTGTGTTTTTTAACTTCTCCAAAACCTACTTGAATAGCTTGGTAGCCATCTTGTTCAGTAGATTTTTTTTGAACAACTACTTGTGGCTCAACTTCAATTACAGAAACTGGAACTAGATTCGCATCTTCTGTGAAAATAGAAGTCATACCAACTTTTCTTCCTATTACGTATTTCACTTCGCACCTCCAAAATTATAGCGGATTACATTTTACTGCAATCATATAAAGGAATAATCTTTCTATATAAAAATTATAACTTTATTTCAATATCAACGCCTGCTGGCAAATTCAATTTCATCAAAGCGTCCACAGTTTTTTGATTAGGATTTAGAATATCAACTAATCTCTTGTGAGTTCTTTGTTCAAATTGTTCTCTAGAATCTTTGTGTTTATGAACTGATCTTAAGATAGTTACCACTTCAATTTCTGTAGGTAGTGGTATAGGACCTGAAATTTCAGCACCTGTAGTCTTAACTGCATCAACAATTTTTTGAGCAGAAGAATCTACTAATTCATGATCATAAGCCTTTAACCTGATTCTAATTTTTTGTGTGTTTGACATATTTTTCCTCCTTAGCAAATTACACTTAGGACTTAGTTTTGCCGATACACTTAACCGGGTGTTTACACCTTAGCCGATTAAAAAAAACAGCAAACTTAAGCCGCCCGACTTATAGTCGAACATACTCCGCAAAAATTCCCTCGACCTATGGATTTAACCCCTTTGCTGTTATCGGGATCCATAGAGGAGCAACCTCTTGCATCTACGCATTATTTTTTTACGCACAGATTATTATATCTTAAAATCATTATCAAATCAAGAAAAATCAACAATTTTTATAAGATTTTTTAGACTTTTTATATAGTTTTCTGTAACTTTAGTATAATAACATATAAAAAATTTTTTTCAACACCTAAATGTAAAATTTTTTTATTTTTTTATATTTTTTTAGGGTATCGAATATAAAAAAGATTTATACCCTTATTGAATATAAATCTTTTTTGAATTAATTTTATATATAGATAGAGCCAGTTCTTTTGAAATGTACTCTAAAATTTTTGTTCCAACTAATGAATTTCCAGATTCATCTAAGCCTGGGCAATAAGTTGCTAATCCGTATCCTTTATTGGAAGCTGTTATTATTCCACCACCCACGCCCGACTTAGCTGGCAAGCCAACATTTAAAGCAAATTCTCCAGAATAATTATATATTCCAGAAGTAGCCATTAATGTTCTCAAATATCTTCCATGTTCATCTTTGAATTTTCTTTGATTGACCAAAATATTATAACCATCATTTGATATAACTGATGATAACCTAACCAAATCTTTTACATCTACCATTAGAGCACATGTTCTAGTATAAATGTTTAAAACTTTTTGTCTAGGTTTTGTAGTCGGTAGAATTCCTCTCCCAACCATCATATTAAGTATCGCTATGTTATTAAAAGCTGTTTCAATCTCAGATTGAAATATTTCTTCTGAATGCTTTAAATCATTATTTCCCATCAGTAATCGTGCTTTTTCAAGTATCTTTGATTCAGCTTTTTCTTTAAATCTTTCATAGAGTAAGGCTACGGTTGCCATTGCTCCCGAATTAACATATGGATTTCTTGGTTTGCCATTTGCAAGTTCTACATCTAATATACTATATCATTCCTATAAAAGCTGCAACCCACATCCAAAAAATTGCTCCTGGTCCTCCATTAATAAGAGCTGATGCGACTCCAACAATTGATCCCATTCCTATTACAGATGCTAAAGATGTAAACATAGATTGAGCTGAGGTTAGAGTTCCTTCTGTTTCATCTTCATCTTTATCTTTTCCCATAGATTTTCCAACTGTCATTTTTAAAATTCGACCCATTTTCCTTAAATGCACAGCCTTTGTTCCTATTGTAAGGTAAATTCCTATCGCACCTAGAAACACTAATGCATAGGGACCCCATAAATATTTATTTGCTACTGTAACAAATGCCATAAATCGTTCTAACATAATATACTCCAATCTTAAATTTATAGGGAAGCTTGTTGCTCCCCATATTCATTATTTTTAGTTATTTCTTTTATTAGCAAGGACGTTTCTTTCTATATCTGGAACTCCTAGTAACCAAGTTCTTGTCGCTTTAGTAGCAATGGCTGATCCTAATAATATTGCCAAACCAATTCCAGCAGCAATAATCCACTGTCCACTATAGAGCAAGGCCGGAAAAGCAGACCAAATTGCTATTTCAGCTATATTTGTAATAGGAGTCATTGCAGTATCTTCGATTGTTCCTGAAATATTCTCAGGATCTACTATCCTAAACAAAACAAATCCTATCGCAAAAACTCCAGTTGAATAACCATAGACAAATATTGAACGTTCAAACCAAGAATCCTTGCTATAAGCTTTACCAAGTGGATATACTACTGCAACTACTAAAATCCAACCAAGCAACATTGATAAAACTATCGGTCCAGCATAACTCATTACCACATCTAATCTAACAGACGCAATGCCAAAAAATACTAGATAATCTGTAGCTGTTCCTGATATTCTTATATTTATATCTTTATCTATATAATTATATAAAGGTGTATTTTTCATAAGCATAAAGAATACTAAAGCTACTATAAATGCTATAGTAAAATCAGGAATTCCTGAAACCAAATGATTAGCTATGAATTGATTTAATAAATATGAACCACCACCAATTGTTAGAATTAGAGCTAGATGGAATCCTAAAGTATCTAAAGATACGGATGAAATTGTTTCTTGTCCTAAAGATTTTCTATTTTCTTTAGAAATTAATCCGGTTTTCAAATCTCCACTAATGTGTTGGTACAAAAATAGTAATCATTACTGGTAATAATATAGAAAAAATTAAGGATTTCGGAGACGTTATACTACCCACATATGTTCATGGTGGAGGAGTTAAAGAATCTTTGATATCGCCTATGTCATTATCTTCTTATATAGCATCGACCGTTGCAGTTGTTAACGGAGATGAAGCAAAGGAAATTATAAACAAAGCTGAAATAATTCTTAAATCCGGATTTTATTTAGAAAGGTAAAAACTTTTAGGGTATAACTAATATATAATAATAGTATAATAGTAAAAGGAGGAATTTATGTCTGATTATAGGAATAATAGAAATGAAAATGATATAAATAATAGAGATGATTCTGATTTACAACCTTGGAGAAAGTTTTTGTATTATTTAGGCCAAGTTCTTACAATTGTTGGTTTTATATTATTTATTTCTACTTTCTTTAGGGTTTTTGGTGTTTTTTTAAATCCTGATAATTTTGAAAGTATATTTGGGGGATTTAGAATATCCTTTGTTGGATTCTTTATGATTTTGATTGGTCAAGTCCTAAAAAATATCGGTAAAGGTGGACTAGCTGGCTCAGGGGTAATTTTAGATCCTAAAAAAGAAAGAGATGACATGGAGCCATTTTCCAGGTCTAAAGGTGGAATGGCTGCAGATTTTTATGATGAATTTAAAAAGGATTCTGGATTTAATGGTGCCCAAAGAATTATGGTCAGGTGTCTAAATTGCAAGACCTTAAATGATGAAGATGCAAAATTCTGCGACAATTGCGGAAAAGAGTTATAAAAAATTCTCCCCTACTTCTAAGAAGTAAGGGAGAATTTTTATTGAGTAATTAACAAGGTTCCCGAGTACCCACACGATAGATTTGCATCGAGGAAGGGTGGGGTTCTTATTTTAGCTTTGATTTTCTAGCTTTATTCTGTAGGAAGCCATAACTTTTTCAAATATTTCTGCTGTTGTTGGTGGTGTATAAGTTATTGCATTTGCTCCTGCTGTAATTGTACTAATTATTGTTTCATCACTAGGTCCTCCTGTTGCAATAATTGGAAACTCAGGTCCTAGTTCTCTTCTTATTTTTGCTACTAGTTCTGGTGTATCCTTTCCTCCAGATACATTTAGAATATTAGCTCCTGCCCTAATTTTTTTCATAAAGTCGTCATCTAAGGAAGCTACTGTTGAAATTACAGCAATATCTACATGGTCAGCTACTGCCTTTATTGTTTCAATTTTTGTTGGAGCATTTAGTACTACTCCGTAAGCTCCCTTTAACTCTGCATGGAGAGCTAGGTCTATAGCCCTATTTGGTGGTGTAGGTCCTCCGCCTACTCCTACAAATGTAGGAACAGATGACACTTCAATTATAGCGTCTGTAACTGCTAGCTGGGGTGTAAAAGGATAAACCGCAATAGTTGCTTGAGCATTATTGTTTTTTAATATAGCAACATCTGTTGTAAATATTAAAGACTTTATTCTCTTACCTAATACTTTTATACCGCTAGAACGATATATTATTTCAGGAACTTTTATCATTTTGTCTCTAAGCTTAGATTCAACTTCTGGTATTATTTTATTGTGTTTTTCTATTAACTTTTCTTCTGCAGGTGTTGGGTTATAGTGGCCGTAATCTCTTTGCTCATTAGTCATATAGCATCCTCCTTATTTATTATGACTATATTATACCTTAAAATTATCATTTTATACATATTAAGTTAATTAAATATAATTAAGTATGATACAATATATTTATTATTGATACTGTTAGAAGGAGGTTTTTATGGAAAAGATTTTAGTTAGTGCTTGTTTACTAGGAATCGACTCTAAATATAATGGAGATAATAATAAAAACGAAAAGATAATTAGTTTAATGGATAAATACATACTCATACCTTTTTGTCCTGAAATAATGGGGGGATTATCTACTCCTAGAGAGCCATCTGAAATAATTGATAATAACATTATTACTAAAAGTGGAAATAATGTTACTGAAAATTTTATTAAAGGAGCAAAGGAGTCTTTAAAATTAGCCGAAATGTATAATATTAAAACTGCTGTTATGAAAAGCAGAAGTCCTTCATGTGGGTATAAAAAGATATACGACGGTACGTTTACATCTACAATAACAGATGGAAATGGAATTACTGCAGAGTTATTTTTAAAAAATGGAATAAAGATATTAACAGAAGATGATATTTAATAGGAGGTATTTATGGAAGTAAAAGAATTAGAGTTAAAAAGAAAATCAATTTGGAAACAAATTAACGACGAAGAAAATAAAGAAATATTTAGTTATTGCGATGAGTATAAAAAATTTTTAGATCATGGAAAAACTGAAAGATTAGCTACTACTTATTTAATAAAAAAAGCTAAAGAAAATGGTTTTATAGAATTAGATGAAAAAATTAAAACTAATATTAAGCCTGGAGATAAAATTCTCCTTAATAATAAAAATAAATCTATAGCACTTTTTGTAATTGGTGAAGAAGATATAGAAAATGGAATGAATATAGTTGGGGCTCATATAGACGCTCCGAGATTAGATTTAAAAGCTAATCCCCTATACGAAGATTCAGAACTTGCATTATTAAAAACTCATTATTACGGTGGGATTAAAAAATACCAGTGGACTACTATTCCATTATCTCTTCACGGAGTAATTGTTAACTCCGATGGAGAAACTATTGAGATATCTATTGGAGATAAAGAAGAAGATCCAATATTTTATATTACAGACTTATTAGCTCATTTAAGTTCTGATTTAAATAAAAAGACTTTAGGTGATGGAATTACTGGAGAATCTCTTAATTTACTAGCTGGACATTCTAGCTTTGGAATTGATGAAGATGAAAACCCAATAAAAAAATTAATATTAAAACATTTATATAAAGAATATAAAATTAAAGAAGAAGATTTTTTAATTGCAGAGCTAGAAGCAGTACCTTCTTCTAATGCAAGAGATGTGGGTTTCGATAGATCTATGATAGCAGCTCATGGCCATGATGATAGAGTTTGTGCTTATGCTGCTTTTCATGCTATTTTAGAAGTAGAAAAACCTAAAAGAACTGCAGTGGCATTACTAGTTGATAAAGAAGAAATAGGTTCTGTTGGTAATACATCAATGGGATCAATGTTTTTTGAAAATGCAGTGGCAGAAATAATCGGTGCTAATGAAGAATACAACGAACTAAAACTTAGAAGAGCTTTAAAAAATTCTAAGGCATTATCGGCTGATGTTTCTCCAGCTTTAGATCCAGATTATAAAGATGTTATGGATCCTTTAAACTCAGCAAAATTAGGATTTGGAATAAATATGTCTAAATATGTAGGAGCAAAAGGAAAAGGCGGATCTAATGATGCCAATACTGAATTTTTAAAAGAAGTTAGAGAAATATTTAAAGAAAACAATATTATTTGGCAAAGTGGTGAACTAGGAAAAATAGATCAAGGTGGCGGCGGAACAATCGCTGGAGATTTAGCAAAATATGGAGCTGAAGTCTTAGATATAGGAACTGCTATGTTATCTATGCATGCTCCTATTGAAATAGTATCTAAAGCAGATGCTTGGATGACCTACAAGGGCTACAAGGCATTTTTAGAAGCTTAGTCTAATTTTATTAAGTTCATATAAAAATCCACCTTCTATCAAGTTTTAGACCTGATAGAAGGTGGATTTTTTACAAATAAAATAATACTTTTTATTACAGATTCTTTCTTAGGTTTACACTTCTACTTAAGGATTCATTTACTGCATTAACTAAGAACGCATAAATTGGAACAGAAAGAGCTTGTTTTATTAGGGCTTGTATTGCGAAATAATAGAAGGTGTTTCCTCCATATAACATAACCCTAAAAATTGGCACTAATATAACTGAAGTGATAAGCTGTCCAATTCCTATACCAATAAGGATTTTTACTAAGGAGAACTTTGGATATTCTTCCTTTAATAGCTTAGTTGCAAAAGCAGGAATAAAACCTGTTAATGCTGAAGTTAATATAAATAAAGGATTAAATCCTCCCGTTGCAGATGGTCTAATAATAAAGCCTACAACATCTGCCAAGGCTCCAACTATAAAGCCATTTACAGGGCCTAACAGGTAACCTGATGAAATAATTGGAAATCCTCCAAATGAAACACTTCCAATTCTAGCAGTATTAATAGCTACACTCATAGCCACAAAAATCGCTAAATAAGTTATCCTCTTAGTAGAGAACTTCTTTGACGGGCTAATTTCCTTGTCAGCCATAAAATTCCCTACAAGTGCCCCAACAACTCCAAGAACAAGACCACCTAAAACCATTACTAAAAAGTACTTACCTATAAAGTCTTGGTAAGAATTATATTCTACTAAAAAGGCTTCAAGTTTTTCTCCTGTTAGGGTTGACTCTTGTGGCCATATATTTCTTAATAACAGTCCAAGACCTACAATAAGTCCTCCCAGACCTCCACCTACAATTTTGTTAGCACTATAAAAACCTATAAAAAAGATTCCAATAAGGGCATAGATATAGCCACTATATACTTCCGGTTTTGTGTTAAATCTAATTGCTAGGGTACAAAAAATACTTAGGATTATTACAGTAACCCATTTTTTTGACGACATATTAATTTTTTCCATACTTCCTCCTAATAATCTGTTAATTAGGAAGAACCTAACAAACAGTGAACGCGGTACTTGATCGCAATAAATTTCGTACTAAGACTACGTCCCATTCTTAGTCACTTAACGCCAAGGACCTACTCTGCATTAACTTACTCTATTTAATATATACTATTTAGTTATTTTTTCAAGGTCTTAATACTTATAAAATTCAGAAAATACCTTATAAAAATCTAAAATATCAGAAACAGCTCCAAGTTCCCTTATTGAATGCATAGCTAATATTGGACCGCCAATATCAACTGCCCTAATACCAATATGGGATGAAGTTATAGGCCCAATAGTTGAACCTCCAGACTTATCAGACCTGTTATAAAACTCTTGGACTTCTACATTTGCCTTGTTACAAAGGTTTTTAAAAATAGACGCTGAATAGGCATCAGAAGTATAAGACTTATTAGCTGCATACTTAATAACTGGTCCCTTACCTAGTAGTGGCTTGTTAGTAGGATCTGCAACTTCTTCAAAGTTTGGATGTAGGCCGTGGGCCATATCAGCAGATATTAAGAATGTACTTTCTAAAGATCTTAAAAATTCTTCCCTGTTTTTATTTAAACCAAGAGAAATTCTTTCTAAAATACTATTTAGCATTTCAGAATCAGCCCCTTGTATGGTCATAGAACCTACTTCTTCATTATCTGTAGCTAAAAATATATTTACCCCTTGACCTATTTCATCTACAAGAGCCCTTAGGCTAGTGTATGCCATTGCTAAGTTATCTAACTTGCCAATTGAGATAAACTCACCCTTTTCTCCTAGAAGACTTCCCTTTTGCCTGTCATATAAATATAGGTCAAAATCTAAAATATCTCCCAC
>CAMEGD010000042.1 GCA_945916025.1 uncultured Clostridia bacterium | reverse complement strand
CTTTGAAAAATTCGATATGGATTTTGATAGTGAAAATGATAAGATAAAATACCATTTTAACAATTCTCCAATTTTCAAAGATATTAAAGGTCCAACCTCTGTTGGAAGTAGGTACTTTATAGAAGATATAGCAATAGGACTAGTTCATTGGGAAAAAATGGCTAAAAGTCAATTAATAGAAACGCCAACTATAACTTCCCTTATTCAACTGGGAGAAGTTATTGAACAAAAGGATTATAGAGAATTAGGATCAGAGTTAATACCTTGGTCATTAGTTGGAAAATGTCAAATACAAGATAAGGACAAAAGATGGGAGTGATTTTTTAATTCATTAGAATTATTTTATGGATATTAAAAACAATAACAATATAGAAAACAAATTGGGAATGAGAACAATAGATTTCTTTATGCTGGGATTTGGGTCGATGATAG
The DNA here is from genome assembly GCA_945916025.1 of uncultured Clostridia bacterium. Classification (GTDB taxonomy): domain Bacteria; phylum Bacillota; class Clostridia; order Tissierellales; family Peptoniphilaceae; genus Neofamilia. Next base: position 10,364 of record CAMEGD010000042.1, on the reverse strand, counting down.
GAGTTGGATGGACTGTTTCTTTAAATGAGTGGTTCTACACTGCAGGTGGGGTCTATGGGACAATCTTAGCCTTCATCATAGGAACTCTTATGGTTATACCTATTGGTCTTTGTTATGGAGAAATGACAGGTGCTATGCCCTATTCAGGTGGAGCTATGGTTTTCGCCTATCGTGCAGAAGGAAGAAAACTTTCTTTCTTAGGAGGTTGGTTAACTTCTTTAGCTTATATAGTATTACTTCCCTGGGAACTTATTTACATCAACCACATTCTTGGAATTTTTTTTCCTATACTAACTTCAGGTAGTCCCCTATATACTATTTTTGGTTTTGAAGTATATTTTCTACAACTAATTACTGGAATAGCCCTTACTTTGTTAATGGTATATTTTAATTATAAGGGAGCTGAACTTTCTGGAAAATTACAAACAAAACTAAGCTCAACTATTCTAGTAGCAGCTATTATAATTGTAATATTTTGTTTTTTGCGAGCAGATTTTAGTAACTTAAATCCTGTATATATGGAAATAGAAGGTAGAAGTCACTCTAGCTTTTTTGATGGCTTTATTAGTATGCTTGTTATTGTCCCCTTTTTTATGGCAGGTTTTGATGCTATACCCCAAGCTATTGAAGATGCCCATGATGATTTAAGACCAAAGAGAATATCAAAAATAATAGTTTTAACAATTATTGCTGCTGGACTATTTTACACCTTAATAATAATTGCATCTGCTAGTTCAATTCCTTGGACAGATTTTGCATCTTTAGACTCACCTGCCCTAGCTTTTATGTTTAATAGAATTTATGATAATCCTTTAGGTGCTATATTATATTATATAACCTTAATAGGAGCTTTAGCGGGCTTATTGTCAACATATAATGGTATGTTTATTGCTGCAACTAGACTTTTGTCAAGTATGGGAAGATCTTTTCTAATTCCTAACATATTTTCTAAAGAATCTGAACATGGTTCCCCAATAGTTGCTATTATATTCTGTGGAATAGCTACTTTAATTGGGCCAGTGTTTGGAACATCTGTAATTACACCTCTAACTAATGTTGGGTCCTTATCTTTTGTTTTAGGTTGGTTGATTACATGCTATTCAACATTAATTTTAAGAAAAAATGAGAAGAAATTACACAGGCCTATTAGAGCTGGAAAAGGAAGATTAATAATTTATTTATCCATACTTATATCTTTGGCCCTTTCTATATTATCAATAATTCCTTCTTCACCAGGTTTTATGACATATGAGAGCTTAATAATTTTTACTATTTGGATAATTTTAGGAGTCATTTTCTATATTATGTCCCACCATGTTGGGGATAATATTTCTGAAGAAGAAAGGTATGATATTATCTTTCAAACCGATGAAGAAGATGTTTGATATTTACTATATTAGTGTTATAATATTCTTTTAGAATATATTATAAACTTAGAGGGATATTATGAAAGAGGCATTTATTATTTATAACCCTGCTTCTGGTCCAGAAAAGGGTCAACAACTTCATGATTTATTAAAGGAAAAACTATTAGAGGAATATACAGTAGTTAATTCTCACAAGACAAGTGGTCCAGATGATGCTGTAAATATAGCTAAGGAAATGTCTGAAAAAGGTGTAGATGCAATATTCGCTATAGGAGGAGATGGTACTATTAACCAAGTTTCCCTTGGAATAATAAAAGCAGAGACTGAAAAGAAACCAGTCCTAGGTATTATACCAGGGGGGACTTTTAATGGTGTTTCTAGACTTTTAGGATATTCTACAAATCCAAAAACTGTAATTAAGAACTTTACCTTTGATAAAACAATTATGATGGATACGGCTATGTTTAATGATACTTTATTTAATATGATATTTTCAATTGGTGATATTCCTGAGTCCCTTCATAATGTATCAAGTGAAGAGAAAAGTAAATTTTCTGTTTTTGCTTATGCCTATAATATTGCAAGGGATGCTATAAAAAATAATCATTATAAACTAAAAATAACTGCTAACGATAGAGAAATAGTTGGACAATTTTCCCATGTAGCTGTAATGTTATCATCTACTTTAAATGGACTACCAATTAATTCAAACATTAAGAAGAATGATGGAAATCTCCATGTATTTTTGCTAAAGGAGTCTTCTCTATCTAAAAAATTAGCAGTTTTACCAGATTTGATAAATGGAACAATTAAAGACAATGAAACTATAGAGTACCTCTCTACAAAAAAACTTCTAATAGAATCCCTGGAAGGTGAAGTTGAAACAGATGTAGATGGAGACAAGTCTGAGACACTACCAGCTAATATAGAGATAAAACCAAAATTTTTAGAAGTATTTTCTAAGTAATAACATTCTTACTATAAAATACAAAAAGACTGTAGAGCTTTAATAAGCCATCTACAGTCTTTATTTTTGAAAATTTTATTAAACTTTTTCTAAAACTTCAACATCTTGGTTAGGATCAAGTTTGTTTCCACTAATTTTGTTAACTATACAAGCAATTGCTGCATCACCAGATACATTAGTTGCTGTACCAAAACTATCTTGAGCTACATATAGGGCTATCATTAAACCAATCATAGCTTGATCAAATCCTAACATACTTTCCATAATGCCAATAGCTGCCATTACTGCTCCTCCAGGTACTCCTGGTGCTGCAACCATAGTTACGCCTAACATAAGGATGAATGGTAACATTTTTGCAAATGTAGGTTCCATACCATTTAATAACATAATTGACATAGAGCAAGTAAGTAGTGTTATAGTTGAACCAGATAAGTGAATAGTAGCACAAAGTGGAATTACAAAGTCTGCTACCCCCTTATTAACACCCATTTTAACTGTTTGGTTAAGTGTTACTGGAATAGTTGCTGCTGAAGATTGAGTTCCTATAGCTGTTAAATAAGCTGGAATTATAGTCTTAATCTTTGTAAATGGATTTCCACCAGCTATACCACTAGCTACTGTAAATTGAATAAGTAAAGTTGTCCAGTGTAGGGCAATAACAATTAAGAATACAAATGCAAACACAGACATTACCCTAGCTACTTCACCAGTAAATGCCATATTAGCAAATATACCAGCAATGTGGAAAGGAAGTAAAGGAATAACTATAACATTAATTAATTTAGTTATAATATCAGCAAATTCATGAACAGCTTTTTTAAGTACTAGGCCATTATCTCCTAAAGATGCAATACCAACTCCTAAAATAAATGATAAAATTAGTGCAGTTGTTACACCAAATACTGGTTCCATTGGAGATGTAAAGAAGGCTTCTGCTGCAGCTCTTCCAGCCTCTGGATCGAAACCTGCATTACCTGTTGCAACTATACCTGGTAATAAAATTGAACCTACAACAAATGCTAAAGTACCAAAGCTTACAGTTGAACCATAAGCAATACCTGCAGTGATTCCTAAAGTTTTTCCAGCTCCTGTTCCTAAGTCAGCAATACCTGGAGTAACGAATCCTACGATTATTAGTGGGATTACGAAGTTTAAGAAGTTACCGAATAAGCCATTAAAAGTAACTAAAATTCTTACAATAACTTCTGGTGCGAATAAGCCAATAACTATACCTAAAATAATTGCTATAATTAGTCTTGGCAACAAACCGAATTTTTTCATAAAATTCTCCTTTCATAAATAAATAAATTATATTAAATATATTTAATATAAATTTAATATATCACTATATCAAGATAAATGCAAGCAAATTAACATTTAAAATGAAAATTATTTTAAATATAATTTTATATTATTTAAGTTACTTAACCTATGTTTAAGTAAATATGTAATATTTTATTGCATAAATTAAAAAACACGGGATAATTCAATTATTCCTAAAATTACCCCATGTCCTTGTTATACCTGACAAATTTTTGTTATTCTACTCTTATCTAGCTCCTCCGCCTGAGCCGCCTCCAGAGAAGCCTCCTCCTCCACCAAAGGAAGATCCACCCCCAGATCCAGAACTTACTTTATTTGCGTGTGTTACAAATCCTTTATCTATTGAGGACCTGTATGAGCTAGTGTATAAGAAGTAATGGAATGGACTATAAGTTGGATAATAATTATAATCCATACTATCTATCTTCTTAAAAGTTTTTTTATTGTTTAGATATAGATTATAAAAAATGAAATTTTTCTCCAGTTGACTATCATTTTCTTCCATAGTTTTATCCATAAAAGATGATGCGTTAACATATCTGTAGAAAGATTCTACTTTTTTATATTCTTCTATACCTAATTCTGTTAATTCGACAGAAGATATAATAAATCTTTTCTTATTTTCAACTAGATTATTCTCTAAGGCATACTTGTAACCTTCAGAAAATATTTTTTGAGAAACCCCGAAGAAACCTAAGTTGTTTTTCTCTACAGCTCTTTCTAATTTGTAATTTAGAATTTTTCCATTTTCAACTGCTTCTTTATTTATTAGGTCCCAAAGTTCCTTTTCTCCTGTATCTTCTACGAAGTTTGGATTTCTGATTATTCTAAAATCTTTGTCTAAACATCCATCCTTGAACCACTTAAATATATAAGATACTATTAGATTTGTTTCAAACCTATTACTTACAATTTTTGTGCTTTTTAAGAAATAGTAATTAGCAGGAATATTATTATTTAGTGGTACTTCATTTTTTCCTACAATCTTAATTTTTTCATCGACTTTTTTGAATTTTTTATTTGCACTTGATACTAGTCCAATAATAAATCCAATAAAAGCTATTGCACCACCAATTATCCCTAAGACTAATTTTATTGGAAATGGCCTTTCAATTGACTCATAGAAATTGTTGTCATACTCAGGATCACCTTGAGAATATGAAGATCCTCTAAAAGCTTCTTCTTTTATGATTTCAAAACTAATGCTAGAATAATCTGGACTAAAAATTCCCTTGTCCACACCAAGTAATACATTTAAATAATTATCTGAAGAGAAAGGACTTGTATTTCTAGCAACTATAGCCCCATCTACAAAGTTTATATTACCACTATATCCAAAAGTCCATATCTTAGAATTGTCTTCTCCAAAATTTACAAGAGGTGAAGAAATTTTTAAGGTTACTTGTTCTGGACTTGGAGTCATTTGATCATTTATAAACCTTACATTAAAACCATCATTTTCTTTAAATCCAACTAGCATATTATCATATGAAAACTTGATTGTATAAGTCTGTTCACCCTCTTGACTCATTCCAAAACATATTTCATAACCATCTTCAGTTTCAAGCACACCATATTTATAGGCTTTTTCTTCAAAGGATGCGTCAATATCCCAATCTGGTACATATTCAAATTCTCTCTCTGAATTAGATACAAATACATCCATTAAGTTCATATGATTTAAGTTTTCTATTGGAATAAAAAATTCTGTTCCATCGTCTACATATGTTTTCCATACTTGAGTAATTTCTCCAGTACCATCTTCCAGAATTTCTACCTCTGTATCTATACTATATATATCATTTGCAAAGATTTTGGAAGAAAAGACCGTAAATAAAAATACTATTGGTAAAACAAGTATTAAAAGTCTTTTTTTCATAATTATCTCCTCAAAAAAAGCAGACCTTTCAGTCTGCATTTTTAGTTTTTATTAGATCAATAAACAACTACTTCCACAATCTTTGTATAATCATTATTAAAATTACAATAAGAATAATACTACCTATTCCACCTACTAAATTGCCTAGAGCTGAAAATAATAATCTTATTACCCATATTGCTAATACTATTGTTACTATTAATGAAATAATTCTTACTATACTATCCATAACTTCCTCCTATTTATTAGTATAATTTGGAGACTCTCTAGTTATTGTAATATCGTGAGGATGATTTTCCTTTAAAGTTGCATTAGATATTTTAATAAATGTAGCCCTTTCGTGTAGAGCATCTATATCCTTTGCTCCCACATATCCCATACCGGATTTTAGGCCACCAATAAGTTGGTAGATAACGTCTTCAGCTTTTCCCTTGTGTATAACAATTCCCTCTACACCTTCTGGTACGTACTTAGAATTCTTTTCTTGGAAATACCTGTCAGAACTACCTGAGTCCATGGCTCCTAAAGAACCCATGCCTCTGTAAGTCTTATATCTTCTACCTTCAACAATAACATCTTCTCCAGGACTTTCATCAGTACCAGCAAGTAAAGATCCTACCATTACTACATCAGCACCTGCTCCTAGAGCCTTAGTTATGTCTCCTGAATACTTTATACCCCCATCTGCAATAATTGGAACATTAAATTCTCTTGCTACTTTAGTACATTCTATTACAGCTGTTAATTGAGGAGACCCTATACCTGTTACTATCCTAGTAGTACAAATTGAACCAGGTCCAATACCAACCTTAACACAGTCTGCTCCAGCTTCAATTAAAGCCCTAGTAGCCTCTCCAGTAGCTACATTACCAGCTATAAGTTGAAGGTCAGGGAAGTTTTCTTTTATAAGTTTTACGTGGTTTATAACATTTTGTGAATGACCATGAGCAGTATCAATTACTACAACGTCTACTTGGGCATCTACTAAAGCTTGAATTCTTTCTAGGATATTAGAAGTAACTCCAACAGCTGCTCCTACTAATAGTCTTCCACTTTCATCCCTAGCTGAATTTGGGTATGTGACTTGTTTGTCTATGTCTTTTATAGTAATTAAACCAGTAAGCTTATATTCGTCATCAACTAAAGGAAGTTTTTCAATTTTGTGTTTTTTCATTACTTCCAAAGCTTCTTCAAGGGAAATGCCAAATTGTCCTGTAATTAGGTTTTCTTTGGTCATTATTTCATCGACTTTTTTGCTAAAATCAGTTTCAAATCTAATGTCTCTATTAGTTAGTATACCAACTAAATGATTTTCTTCATCAACTATTGGAACACCAGAAATCCTATAATGACCCATTAAGTCATCTGCATCTTTAAGTGTGTTGTCTTTTTTTAGTGAAAAAGGATCAGTTATTACACCATGTTCAGATCTTTTTACCCTATCTACGTGGTTTGCTTGTTCTTCAACAGTCATATTTTTGTGAATTATACCAATTCCACCTTGTCTAGCAATTGCAATAGCCATTTCACTTTCTGTTACAGTATCCATTCCAGCACTCATTAGTGGGATATTTAAGCTAATCTTATTAGTAAGCTTAGTTTTTAATACTGTCTCCTTTGGAACTATATCAGATGGACCTGGTAGTAATAAAACATCATCAAATGTTAGCCCTTCTCCTACAAACTTCATTAATAAATCCTCCCTTTATTGTTAGTTGTTATTATCTATTTCTACAGAAGTATTTTCTCCCTCTTAGTCTAATTCTTGGTCTTCAATTGGTTTCTCTTTACCATTTTGACTAATAATTAAACTTAAGTCTACAGGATTTATGCTTCTAACTGAAATCCCATCAATTTCCTTAATGTATAAATGACCTAGTGGATTTTCTACACTTAAGCCTTCTCCATTAATATTTATTTGAATATCTTGTCCTTCAATAGAATTTACTAAGGTACTTTCACCAAATATTACTACTTCAATGTTCTCCATTCCCTCTGGAATAGAGTATGATAAATTATCCTTTTTATTTAAGATTTCTATATTTGAACTTGGAACACTTAAAGTTTTTTCAACATTTTTAATATATTTATATTCGATCTTTAAAGATTCTTCATCCTGTCTTATAATCCCTTCTGGTAAGTTTAAGGTTACCTTATGACTACCAGTTTCTGTCAATTCCATAAGATTTACAGGATTAGTCTTAATAGATTTAATCTTTTCTAATTGTGTTTCTAATCCCTTTACAATAACACTTTCTGGCACGACCCTAATATCTTCTACTTGGTCATTTTCTCTAGTAGTGCCTATAGTTTGAACTTCTACAGGTAGAGATTTTAGTTTTAAAATTGGAACATCAACTTCTACTACTGAAAGTGATCCTTGAATATCCTGAATTTCCAGTCCATTTTTATCCAAATAAACTGGTTGGGTATTAGCTATGAAAGATTCGTTCTTTCCTGATATATCCACATAAGAGACTACCTTACTAATTTGATCAATTAATAGTGAAGGTGCTGTTACTCTTACATAATTATTAAGGGCTCTTACATTGCCTAGGGTATAAGATTCTGGAAGTTCACCTAATACTTCCACTTCTACCTTAAGATTTTCAGATATTACTGAATCTAAATTTACTATTAGGGATGGTGGGTCCTCACTAATAATTTTAGCCCTACCTACTTGACCTTGGATAGCAGTTTTTATATCTACATTATTTTCTCCTGCCTTTAGGCCGCCTAGGTCCATGTAGGCTATTATATTGTTAGAACTTATATTGTTTAAATCTGCCTTAGTTCCCATGACTTCTACATTTATCTTAGGGTTTTTTGGACTAATAATAGTCAGTCCTTCCCTTTGTAAGTATTCTTGTCCTTCAATTTGAACTTCAATTCCCCTATATGTCATTGGAATTTCAGGATTAACAATCCCCATAACAAAGGCCCATAAGAATACTGCCATTCCCAAGGATATTAACTTTATACTTAAATTTTTGTCCTTAAATTTATTCTTTAGGTTCATTTTCATCCCCCCAAACATCTAAAGACTCTTCTTCAATATTTATCTTGTAAGCATCCCTTAGGATTTTGTCTAAGGTTTCTATATCCAGATACCTGGAAATTGTACCTGCTTCTGCAATTGAAATAGTTCCAGTTTCTTCAGATACTATTAAAGTCAAACTATCTGATTTTTCAGACATTCCTAGAGCTGCCCTATGTCTTGTCCCCATCTCCTTACTAATAGTCATGTTTTCTGATAAAGGTAAAAAACATCCAGCTGCAACAATTTTATTATGTCTAATTACAACTGCCCCATCATGAAGAGGAGTATTAGGTATAAATATGTTTATTAATAATTCTGGAGTAATTGCTCCGTTTATTAAGGTTCCAGTCTCAATAATTTCTTTTAGACCAACATTTTTTTCGATTACAATTATGGCTCCTATCTTTTGTCTAGACAAGGATCCTACTGCACTTGTTATGGCATCAATAGACTCTAAGGCTTCATTTTTTTGAAGGTCTAAAATATTTCTTGGAAAAATCCTAGCCCTCCCCAAGTGTTCCAGCCCCCTTCTAAGCTCAGGTTGAAAAACTACTATTATAGCTATTGCTCCAACAGTCAAAAAGTTACTAAGCAAATAGTTTACAGTATAAAGTTGTAGCCATTCACTTACAGCTGTTAAGACTAATATTATGGCTATCCCTTTGATTAGTTGTTCTGCCCTAGTTTCTTTTAAAAAGTCTAAGATCCTATATATTATATAAGTAATAACCAAGATATCAATAACATCTTGTATTCTTAGTTGAGAAAAAGTATTTATAATACTGTTCATCTAAAACCCCTCTATTCTAAAAAAGCCATCTAATGGCCTCTTAACCTCTATACTACACCTTCTTTGGAATCCTTCGGTTTCTAGTCATATAATGAGAAATAAATAAAATAATTCCCGCTGCAATAACAATATCTCCAATACTAATAACCTTCGGAATAAATAAATTAAAGGGGATTATATCCCCAAAGACCCAAAATCTAGTGGATTCACTTATAATTTCATGACCAAACATAAGTCCCTTTTTCATAAGTTCTACTTCTTCAATCTTACCAATTTTAATTAAGGCAGATTCTAATACTGGCATCTTACCATTATTTAGAACCATAGGAAGTAGATTTAATATAAATCCCCCTTCTATAACCCTCATATATTTCAACCTACTGTTTATATTAATAACAAAGATAGTTATTACATATATTATGATGGAAATAAAAGGATATATCCTAAAAATAGTATCAAAAATTGGATTTTGAGACTTAGCCATTAAAAATCTTAGAAAAATATCAAAAATTAACAAGCCTAATATAAAATAAAGGCCCTTAAATTTAATTTTTTCTAAACCCTTTACATTTCCACTTCTAAATCTTCCTAGTATAATTCCCAGTAAAATAGCTTCTATAAACAATTAACCACCTCTAAATTATTTTAACATATTAAATGCCCTTAATAAAGAAGTCAAAAGAAACTTACAAAAAAAGCTGATGTAAAAATACATCAACTTTTAATATCAACCTGGATATCAACCTGGAGGCCAGTTTAATGACCTACCACCTAGCAGGTGAAAATGAAGGTGGGATACTGATTGTCCCCCATCTTCTTTATTGTTTACAACCACCCTGAATCCATTTTCCAGTTCAAGGTCTTTTGAAATCTTCTTTATTGTTAAATAAATATGACCTATTAAGTCCTTATCTTCTTCTTCAATTTCATCAACATGAGAAATATGCTTTTTTGGAATAACTAAAACATGGACAGGAGCTTGTGGACTAGATCGGAAG
>CAMEGD010000041.1 GCA_945916025.1 uncultured Clostridia bacterium | reverse complement strand
TTAGCTGCCTTTGTTCTTATGGTTGAAAAGGGAGCGATTCCTGGATGGATTGTTGTAATTGTAGTAGCTAGAGAGCTTATCATCACTGGATTTAGGATTTTAGCAGCAGACAATGGAATTACAATTGCTGCAAGTTCTTTAGGTAAAATTAAGACTATTTCTCAAATGTTGTGTATAATTATGTACTTTATATTTTCTATGACAGGACAATTGGAAATTGTTTACGGAATTTTAGTTTATGTTATGGCCATTGCAACTGTAGTCTCAGGTTGGGATTATATTTATAAAAACAAAGATGTACTGAAAGGATGATATTATGAAAGCAGCAGTACTAAATATTGGTAATGAAATTTTACTTGGACATACTGTCAATACAGATCTTTCTATAATTGCTGATACTGGAGGAAATTTTGGAATTCAAATTGAAGAACAAAGAACAGTAAAGGATAATAAGGAATCTATAGTAGAATCTTTCTTAGAACTTTTAGACAAATACAATATGGTATTTTTGTCTGGAGGCTTAGGACCAACAAATGATGATATTACTACAGAAAGTGTAGCATATGCACTCAATAGGGAATTAGTTTTTAATAAAGAAATCTTTGAAAGACTTCAGTCTTATTTTAAGTCAAAGGGAAGATTAATGACTGACAATAATAGGAAACAGGCAGCTTTTCCAAGGGACTGTCAAGTCATTAATAATGAAATAGGAACAGCTTGTGGTTTTTTCTTAAGGGAAAACAAAAAGTGGGTAATTGTATTACCTGGACCTCCTAGAGAGCTAAAAACAGTATTAGACAATTTCTTTAAGTTTTACAACGCAGATGAACACTTTAAAATTAGAACAGTCAATACATACGGTATTGGAGAATCTGCATTAGAAGAAAAACTTAGAAAAATTGAAATTGATGGTGACTATAGTGTAAATACTTATGTAAATAAAATTGGTGTAGACATAAAAATAGTTAGTAGTAATAATGATGAAAATACTATGAATAAACTTGTAAAAACAATTTGTGAATCTTTTGAAGACTATGTATATGATACAGATTCCATAAATATTTCCAAGTCCCTTTTAGATAAGCTATTAGAAAATAACAAGAAAATAGTATTTGGAGAATCCTGTACAGGAGGTCATTTATCAGCCCAACTTACAAAAAATCCTGGTTCATCCAAGTCTCTATTAGGCTCAATAGTAACTTATTCTGATCAAGCAAAAATGAGAGAACTCAATGTAAATAAGGAAAGTTTAGAAAAGCATACTGCCGTTAGTGAACAAGTAGCAAATGAAATGTTAGATGGACTAATTGAAAAATTTGATGCGGATTTTTATGCAGTAAGTACTGGCTATGCTAGCCCTACTGGTGATGACAAGACAAATGGCCTAGTTTTTATAGGAATATATGACAAAGCCAAGGACGAAAGAAAGATAATAAGAGATATTTATTACGGCTCTAGATTGCAAATAATTGATAGGGTTACTAGTAATGTATTCTTTAATATATTAAGACAGATGAGATAAGGAGGCCAACATGATAGACCAAATTGAAAAATCGAAAGCCCTTGACGCTGCAGTTTCAAGGATTGAAAAGGAATTCGGAAAAGGCGCCATTATGAAGATGGGCGAAGACTCTACTAGGGTTATGGAAGTTATACCTACAGGTTCTATAGAGCTAGATATTGCTTTAGGAGTAGGCGGTATACCTAGGGGAAGAATAATAGAGGTATATGGACCTGAATCTTCAGGAAAAACTACAGTTGCCCTTCACATTGTAGCTGAAGCACAAAAATTAGGGGGGACGGCTGCCTTTGTAGATGCAGAGCATGCCCTTGATCCAGAGTATTCTAAAAAACTTGGGGTCAACATGAATGAGCTTTTAGTTTCCCAACCAGATACTGGAGAGGAAGGACTTGAAATTGCAGAAATGTTAGTAAGATCTAATGCAGTTGACATAGTAATTATAGACTCAGTTGCAGCTTTAGTACCTAGGGCAGAAATTGAAGGAGCTATGGGAGACTCATTTATTGGTCTTCAAGCAAGACTTATGTCTCAAGCCTTAAGAAAAATTACAGGTGCAATCTCAAAATCTAACACTACTGTAATTTTTATAAATCAATTAAGAGAAAAAGTTGGAATAATGTTTGGTAACCCAGAGACTACAACTGGTGGTAGGGCCCTAAAGTTTTATTCTACAATTAGACTTGAAGTAAGAAAAGCTGACAATATTAAAAAAGGTGATGAATTCTTAGGTAACAAAGTTAGGGCGAAGGTTGTAAAAAACAAGGTAGCTCCACCGTTTAAAACTGCAGAATTTGATATTATGTATGGTTATGGAATTTCTAAACTAAGCGGAATCATAGATGCAGCTTCTAATGCTGATATTATTAATAAAGCAGGTTCTTGGTATAGTTACGAAGGAGAAAGAATGGGTCAAGGTAAGGATGCGGCTAAGGCATTTTTAGAAGAGAACCCAACCTTGTCTAGAGAAATTGAACTAAAAGTTAGAAAACACTATAACTTAAATATTCCAAAAGAATTATCAGATGAAGTAAATAACGAAATTAAAGAAAAGCAAATAATATTTGATGAGGAAGAGTAGTTATGAAACTACTCTTTTTTACTGATACTCACATAAGAAGTTCAAATCCTAAAAATCGTCTAGATAATTTCTATGAGTCAACTTTGTTAAAACTAGAAGAAATTAGAAACTATGCAAATGACAATAAGGTGGACTTCGTATTACATGGTGGAGATTTGTTTGATAGACCAGATTCAGCTATAAAACCTACATCAGAGGTAGGAAAGATTTTAGCTTCTTTTAATATGCCTATATATATAGTTGCAGGAAATCATGATATTTTTGGATATAATAATTTTACTATTAATAGGACAATGCTGGGACTTTTAGATAATTTTAGTATTTTGAATATTATTCCTGAAGAGGGGATATTATTAAAAAAAAATGGTCTTAGGGTCTTAGTATTGGGACGAGATTATTCTTTGGACCTTGATTCAAACAAGGACAACTATATTGTTAAGAAAGAAAATCTAAAGTATGAAGCTGATGTAATAATAAATATTGTTCATGGTTTTTTAACTGACAAGCCATTTTTGGAAACTGTCAATCACGTTTTAGTTGGTGAGATATTAGATACAGAGGCTGACATAACCTTAGCAGGTCACTATCACAGCGGGTTTGAAACAAAGTATGAAAATGGTAAATATTTTGCAAATCCTGGTAGTATGGTTAGGATTTCTAATGCCTTATCTGAATTAAAAAGAAGGCCAAAGTTTATAGAAATTAATATAGAAAAGGATAAGATTAACCTTAAGGACATATATCTTAAATCAGCAAAAGCAGGAGAAGAAGTATTAGATAGGCAGAAACTTAAGGAAGGTCAATTTAGAAGGGAGAGATTAAATATTTTCTCAGATTCAATTGACCAAAACATTGATTTAGAACTAATTGACTTGGAAACAATAATTGATTCAATTTATAAATCTGAAAACTTTGATGATAATATAAAAAAAGAAGCCATGATTAGAATTGATAAGGCTAAGGAGATAGTAAATGATAGGGATTAGTAAACTAATTTTAGAAAACTTTCAATCTCATAAGTATACGGTCTTAGATTTTACAAAAGGATTAAACTCTATAGTTGGACCTACAGATAGTGGCAAAACTGCAATATTTAGAGCTATTAAGTGGGCCTTATACAATGAGCCTCAAGGAGACTATTTTGTTAGAGAAGGGGAAAATGAAACTTCTGTAACCCTATACTTTACAAATGGTATAAGGGTGAAGAGATACAGAAAAAAGTCTAAAAATGGATATGAACTTACTTATCCTGACAATCAAAATCTTGTATTTGAAGGATTTGGAAATAAGGTACCTGAAGAAATAGTAGAAGCCACTGGTATTAGAAAGATAAGTTTGACTCCTTCAGAAGATAGGTCCTTGAATATGGCAGAGCAACTAGATGGCCCATTTTTGCTTTCAGAAACGCCGGCCTTAAAAGCATCAGCCATAGGGAAATTAGTAGATGCAGATGTAATTGACTATGCCTTAGTAGAGTTAAATGCAGACTTAAGGACAAAGAACAGAGACTTAAAAAATGAAGAAGAAGCCCTAGATCAAATAGGCAAGGAACTAGAAACTTATGAATACCTAGTAGATTTAGAATTAATAATAGATAAGGTTGACAATATAAGAGATATTATCAAGGATAAGGATTTAAGATTAAAGGATTTAGAAGCCTACAGTAGGAATTTAGGACCAATTAGAGACGATAAGAAACTCATGGAAGAGAATCTAGAAAAGCTTAAAATAATTGATATTTTGGAAAAAAAATATAATAAGTTAACAAATATTTATAATAGAAAGAACCTTTTAGAAAAAATTTCTAAAAGAATTCTTGAAAATAATAAAAATATAGACTTGTTTTCAAATCTTTTAAGTACTATGAGGTTTTTACCTAAGGCAGAGGATAATTATTTAAAAAGTTTAGATATATTAAATAGACTAAAAAAACTAGAAGACAAGAGCATAGATTATAGGGACTTAAGAAGCAGAATTAATAAAATAATATTTATTTCTGAAAAACTTGCTGGTATAAATGAATTAGAAGAAATAGAGGGAAATCTTACAGAAAAAATATTTACCTATAATTCTTTATTAAAAAAATCTGGTGAATTGAATACTTTAAACCAGAGACTAGTAAAAGGCCAAACCTATATTAAAAACTATAAGGGAATAGACAAGGCAGAAGCAATAAATAAACTTTGCCAAGAAAAAATTGTGAAGCTAAAGAATTTAGAAATAGTATATAAGGCTTATTTGCAAATAAAAGAAAAAGTAGATGGAACAAATAAAAGACTAGAAGAATACGACAAAGACCTAGAAAGAGTTCTTAAAGACTACAAAGACCTTTTATCAGAAATAAAGGTTTGTCCAACCTGTTTTCAACAAATAGACAAGCCAGAAGAAATAATAAAACATATAATAGACGAGGTGTAAAATGAACTACGACGAATCACTTAGAAAATTAAAAGTAGATATTGAAAAATCTAAAAATATGAAAAATAAGGCAGAGGGTACCTTGGAGGAACTTAAAAAACAAGAAAGTCAAATTTTGACTGACCTTGAAGAGCTTGGTGTTAAGCCGGAAAATTTAGAAGAAGAAATAAATAAACTAAAAATTGAAATAGATGGTCTTTTAGAAGAGGCTAACTCATTAATTCCCAGTAATCTTTTAAATAAGGTAAATTAAATGAAAGACTTAGATGAGAAGATTTCAAGTTTAAAGAAGTTTTATTATACTGAGAATTCTAAAAAAACTGTATTGGAAAAATCAAAAAAGACAAAGGAAGATAGGGTAAAGGCTCTAAGGGAAGAAGTTGATACCTTAGATAAGGTTGGAATATTATTTCAAAAAACTTCAAAGTATGCCAGAAACTATGGGAAAACTTTAATTGAAGATTTTACAACAAATAGTCTTAGGTATATTTTTGATAGAGACTATAATTTTGAAATTGAACTTACAGAGAGAAGAAATGTTTCAAATGCAGATTTCTATGTTGTCGAAGAAATAGAAAATCAAACTATAAAGTCGAAACCTGATATTTCAAGGGGGGGAGGAATTGTAGATATAGTAAGTCTTGCTTTAAGGCTTGCATTTTTGGAGAATACCTTACCTAAATTAGAAGGACCCCTTATTTTAGATGAACCAGCCAAGCATGTTAGTGAAGACTACATTAATGATATTGGTTTGTTCTTATTAAATTTTTCAAAACAAAGAAAAAGACAAATTATTATGGTTACCCATAACCCACATTTGGCTTCTTTATCAGAAAGAATTTATAGAATTAGTCAAAGTGACGGAGTATCTCAAGTAGAAAGTTCTAATAATTAAACTAGTCTAAATAAATAATATTTTAATTTTTGAATCATGCAAATGGATGAAAGCTAGTTTATTACACAATAAAACACAACAATATATTCAATATAATTTAACTTACTATTGACTATGATTATCAAAAGATATAAAATTAAAAGGTATAGTTAATTAATAACTATAAATATAACTAATATTTTTAAATGAAACTTGAAAATTAAATATTGAGAAGGAGGTGTTCTTCATTATCTTGTACTATATAATAACGATAATTTTAGGTATTGGGATCGGATATTTTATTCGTAAACAATCAGCAGAAGCTAAAATTGGTTCAGCTGAATCCCACGCAAAGAATCTTATAATAGATGCAGAAAGACAAAGTGAGTCTGTAAAAAAAGAAGCTCTTTTAGCAGCTAAAGAAGAAATCCACAAGATGAGATCTGAAGCTGAAGAAGAAAGCAAAAAACGAAGAGAAGAAAATTCCGAGTTTGAAAGAAGACTTGCTAATAAAGAAGATCAGTTAGACAAGAAGGCTATCAACCTAGAAAGAAAAGACCAATCCTTAACTGACAAGTTAAGACTTGTAGAAGAAAAGGAAAACAGGGCAGAAGAAATTCTTTCCGAAAGGATTCAAGAGTTAGAACGTATTTCAGGTTATAGTAGTCAAATGGCTAAGGAAGTTTTACTAGAAGAATTAAAACACGAAGTAGTTCATGAATCTGCAAGTATTATTAAAGAATATGAAAACAAGACCAAAGAAGAATCTGAGAGGATTGCAAGAAATGTTATTGCTAATGCCGTTCAAAAAGTATCAGCTGACTATGTAGCTGAACTTACTGTAACTACTGTTAGTTTACCTAATGATGAAATGAAGGGTAGAATAATTGGTAGAGAAGGTAGAAACATTAGGGCTATTGAATCTTTGACAGGTGTTGACCTGATTATAGATGATACTCCAGAAGCAGTAACAATCTCTAGTTTTGACCCAGTTAGAAGGGAAGTAGCTAGAATTGCCTTAGAAAAACTTATTACAGATGGACGTATTCATCCAACTAGAATTGAGGAAGTTGTAGAAAAGGCACAAATAGAAGTAGACCGAAGTATTAAAGAGGCAGGAGAAGATGCTGTATTTGAACTTGGCTTACACGATATTCACCCAGAAATTATAAAAGTTTTAGGTAGACTAAAATACAGAACAAGTTATGGACAAAACGCTTTAAGACACTCTATAGAAGTAGCTAGGATATCTGCATTGATTGCAGACCAACTTGGTAGTGATGTTAGAATGGCTAAAAGAGCAGGCTTATTACATGATTTAGGCAAGGCTATAGACCATGAATTTGAAGCAACTCACGTATCTTTAGGGGTGGACTTGGCAAAAAGGTATAAAGAGCCAGACCCAGTCATTAATGCAATTCAATCTCACCATGGTGATGCTGAGATGATTTTCTTAGAATCAGTAATAGTTCAAGCAGCAGATGCCTTATCAGCAGCTAGACCTGGAGCTAGAAGAGAAACTCTACAATCCTATATTAAGAGATTAGAAACGCTAGAAGAAATTGCTAATTCCTTTGAGGGTATTGAAAAAGCCTTCGCTGTTCAAGCAGGTAGAGAACTACGTATAGTAGTTAAACCTGAAAATATTTCAGAAAGTGAAATGATTGTTTTATCGAGAGATATTGCAAAGAGAATTGAACACGAAATGGAATATCCAGGACAAATCAAAGTTAATATAATTAGAGAAACTAGGGCTATTGAATATGCCAAATAAACTTATACAAGCTTAGGCGAACAGGATGTTAATAATTACCAGTAAAAAAGAACCATTAAGTATGGTTCTTTTTTTATGGAAATGTTTAGTTAAACATCACTTGAGAGAAGAAAGTTAATAGGGCAGTTGAAAGTAATAATTGTAGTAATATTACAACTAGGGTAATAGTAACAGCAATTACTACATACCATCCTAAGAATAGGAAAGACCCATTTCTTTCTTTAATTTTGTTGAAGTTTGCTATTAATAGTAACATACCTAAAAATACTAAAAGTAGGATAGTTTCTATTTTTGGACTGAACACGTGTAACAAGGCTTCTATACTTTGGTTTTCAATAAAGGTCAACCTAACGTATATTGTATCTATAATTAAGTATATAACCATTTGAAGTTGTATAAATAAGTTTATAACCGATTTTTTTAGCCTTAACTTTATTGCATTAAAGGCGGAGTTTGTGGCAGCATATATTGTTACATAAAGGGTTAAATATTTTAATAAACCTAGTATAACTACAAAGACAATATTGTCTTCAACCCAAGATATGGTCCATAAACTTATACCAAAGGAAATCAAGATTAATGGAATAATCAACAAGGCACCAAAACTAATAAGTTTTCTTATAATTGGTTTAACCTTATCATTAGACTTAATTAATACTTCTTCTTGTTTACTAAGTCCTTGTCTTCTGCCTAATTCTTTATTTAGAATTTCTCTTTCTTCCTTAGATAAAACTAGAGGCATAGTGTCACTAGATTCAACAGGGGAATGGAAGATAATATCTAAATTATCTGGATTATTATCTTTCTTTTTATCTTTTGTAGGAACAAAGAATTTCTTTATACTTACAAAGAAGTCTTTTGTTGGAGAAGTCTTATTAGGATCTTTTTCTTTTTTTACTTTAGTTTTCTTAGATTTGTCAGGACTTAAAATTCCTTGGTCTTTAGAAAAATCTGTTCCAAAAGATTTTTCCAAGTATTTGTTTAGGTCTTTTTCAGTCATTGTAAAGGAATCTAAAGATGAAGAAGGTTGTTCTTTAAAAAGAATATCCTTATTTAACTTTTCAATATCTTCAATAGTCAGTTCTCCGTCCTTATGTTTTTTTAAGTAGGAGTCAATTACAGTTTTGGAATACCTAATAGTTTGTCCCTTGTCTGCATAGGAATAATCCCCATAATAGTCTTTGTTTTCATATTCCTCTTTAGAAATGTCTATATCTTCAATATTAGAATTATCACCTGTTGGCTTTTTCTTAAAGGAATCTTTAAAGGGAGAAAATAGGCCTTTTTTCTTAGGCTTTTCTTCAAAATCATTTACATTAGAATTTGTATCTAGGTCTTCATTTAAGACAACTGGATTTATTTCCGTGTCTATTACTTCTTCAAAGTACCTATCCTTAGTATCTTCGTAGTCATCATCTATGTCACCTTGTCCATAGACTAGGTCCTTATATTTAGCTGGTTCTAACTCTAAAAGATTGTCTTCATCTTTTTCATTTAAAAATCCTTTTAACTTATGAAAAATACCTGGTTTTTTATTATCTTTTGATGAATTAGTAGAATCTTTGGAAAAATCATCTTCAACTTCATCACTAGTTGAATTAATGAAAATTGAGTCTTTCTCCTTAGTTTCTAAATTTTTAGATTTAATTTCAATTCTAAGGGAGTCTTCATTTAGATTTTCATCTTCAAAATCATCTACAAGGATTCTTTCATTTATTTGAGTTTCTAAGTTCTCAGAATCTTCAGATACATTTTTTATAGAAGCCTCATCGATTTCCTCATATTTGATCTCAGGTTTAGACCTGTCGAACATAGACTTGTCATAAACTTCTTCTTCCTTCATATAGGCAATAAACCTTTTAAAAGTAGAATCTTCTTTACTTAATTTTTTGCTTTCTTTTTTATTATCTCCGTAGGAATCAACAATTGGATAAAAATCATCTATCCTATTATTGTCTGGATATAAGTCTTTGTTTCTTATAAATTCAGGCTCTTTGGGCTCACTAAGTAGCATTGAAGAAACTTCGTTATCTCCTACTAGATTATCTTCAAAGTGTTGTTCTTTATTTAAAGTTTTGTATATTTTATTAATTTTATCTTTGTCTTTTTTGTGAGGTTTTTTCTCATTGACCTTGTCAACAGAGTCTATTTTATTCCCACACATGTGACAAAATTTACTTCCATTGATTAATTCTGCACCACATTTGTTACAAAACATATTAATCTATCACCGTTTCTATTAATTATTCTTCTGGCATTTTTTGCATATACCATGTATTTCTAAAATATGACTTGTGGATTTAAAGCCATTGTCATAGGTCTTATCTACCAGGTTTAAATCTAAAGGACAAATATCCAGCTCGAAATGATCATTACATGAGTCGCAAACCATATAGTGTGAGTGACCTTTTTTTGGTAGGTAATAATAGGAAATCCCATCTTGCCTAACAACTTTTTCAACAATATTTATTTCCTCTAGGGTATTTAAATTTCTATAGACAGTAGCTAAATTGATACTGTAGTTTTTTAATAAATTGCAATGAAGCTCTTCAGTACTAACAGGTCTATTTAAATTATTTAAAGCTTCATAAATCATTTGTCTAGCCTTTGTTTTTTTAAGACCATACTTAGAAAAAATGTCTTTCATAACCTTCACCTATTGAATATTTTAACATAAATTTGAAAATATTACATTGACAAATAAAAATAAAAGTTCTAAGATATTAAATGCGAACGATTTGCAATTGAAGGAGATAATTATGAAAAAAAATATATTAATAATGTTGGCTTTTGTCCTTTTTTTAGTAGGATGTGGACAAAAAACAAATGAAGAAGTATTAGAAAAAGAGACAGAAAAAGTTGAAACAAGTGAAAACAGTTCAAGTAAAAGTGAAATTCTAGTTTATACCTCAAACTATTCTCTATATGATTTTACTAAAAATATCCTTGGAGAAAAGGGACAAGTAATAAATATAACTGAAAATTCTGGATTCCACGGCTGGGAGCCAACAGCTAAAGATATAGCAGATTTAAGTAAGTCTGATTTGTTTATATATTATGGAGAAGATACTGAAGGCTGGGTTACAAGTCTTCTTTCTGACAACACTTTGGGCAATAACCTATTTTCTCCTACAAAAGGAGTGGAATTTTTAAGTGCTAGTTACGACCATGATCACGAAGAAGAAATGGTAGAGGTTCTCGATCATGACCACGACCATGGAGGAATAGATCCACATATCTGGTTAAGTATTGATAATGCAAAAATAATTAGTGAAAATATTACAAATGAATTATCTAGACTATTCCCAAAACATTCTGATTACTTCCAAGAAAACTTTTCTACGTACAAGGGAAAATTAGAAAAGTTAGATCAAAAATATACAGAGAAACTTGCTAACAAAAAAAGAGATACCATTATAGTTAGTCATGAAGCCTATGGAAACTTGGCCAAAGATTATGGTTTTAAACAATTGGGTATTGAAGGTATAAATGCTCAAGGAGAACCTAGTCTAAAACAAATCAATGAGATAATTACAAAGGCAAAGGACCTT
>CAMEGD010000040.1 GCA_945916025.1 uncultured Clostridia bacterium | reverse complement strand
TAGTAGAAGTTTTTTTAACCTGTGTTTAAACACAGGTTAAAAAAACTTCTACTATGGAATAGCCTTCCTGTGATTATGATAACAGTAGCTATGGGAATAATATTTGCACTTGAGAGTCCAAATCCCCTTTCTGTACTCTTGATTATTATTCAAAGTATTTCAATGTGGGTATTTTTCTCAGTTCATACCTTGTTCATCTATTATATTTTTCAGCCCTATACTGATGAATATGAACTTAAGCATCCAATATATAAAATAATAAACTTTCTTGTTTATATTATTTGTTATATTTCCATGACTTCAAACCTAAGTGGTTCTTTAGTTGCTCCAATTTTTATAGGAGTTACCATAATATACAGTGTAGTTGCTTTAGTATTAGTTTACAAACTGGCTCCAAGTAGGTTTAAGGTTAGGATTGGAAGATAGGGGATATTTTTGTAAGCAAAAAAATAAGTTTTGCTTTTTGAAATTAATCAATAAGCAAAACTTTTTTATTTATAGATAATATCCATCTATATCTAGACTAAAAGCATTTTCTATATATTCTGATAAAATACTCTTTTCCTTTTCCATATATCCTAGTGGGTCTTTATCTACTTCTTCTCTTTCTAGGGCAGCCTTTTTAGAGATATCCTCACCCTCTACAAGAATCCCATCTCTAAAGGTTAGAATAAATAAATTTTCATAGGCGTATGGTTCTTGATAACCCATATGGTGATAATACTTATTTATAAATCCTGCTCCTAACAAGACCTTTCCAGAATAGTCTAGGGGTATATTTACAGAAAGGTACACATACAAGCCTAAATCTTCCTTCCTATCATCTGGTAAAACTCCTAATATTTCTGGATAATCATTCTCAGAGTTATTTATATATAGATTTTTTATCACTAGTTGATTATTTACTACTTCTAATTCGTAATAGTAGCCTGACCATAGGGCTGAATGTAGGGCAACAGGCCTTAAGCCATAATCCCTTGGGCTAAATTCTAAATCTTTGCTATAGCCTAAAACATCAAAATCATTTTCTTGGTATATAAATTTATTGGAAATTTGAGCTGTCATTAGAGCCTCCTTTTTTATACTACAATAATACCCTAAGGTATTTTATTTAAATATAATTTTTAGTTAGACTTGGATTTTTCTTTCAAGGCTTGTCTTTTTCTCCTATACTTAATTATAGGCATATCTCCCTTTACTAAGTTTTCTCCCATTTTTAAAGAAGTTTTCTTAGGTAATTGGGTTTGAACAATTCTCTTGTCCTGCCTTTCTACTATCAGATTTCCATACTTTCCTAAAAAAGAAATAAACTTGTCTACTGGTTTGACTCCAGTCATCTTGTTATAGAATCTAATACAAAAAAGTGAGCTTTCTTCATCTACAGAAACAAAATATGCCAAGACTCTCATTTTATCGTGAATAGTATTTAGCCAAATATTTGGAAACTTGAATTTTAAATTTGTCTTTTTAATTTTTGCATCTTCATTTGAAAGAGACTTTTGGCCATTGTCTACCTCATTATTTGCACTTGTAAGTAAGGTATTGTCATCAAGCCAAATCGTCCTTGGACCATTAGCTAGATTTTATTACCCCTGCCTATTGCGTTGTGATGAACAAAAGGCAAATGAGTTACATCTAGTTGGTTTTCAATTATTCTAGAGTAGTGCACATTCCAGTGATCTACTAGTCCACTATATTCCATATCTATAACTTCTTCAAAATAATCAGGCTGGTCTACTGGGTCCCCATCTCCGTACCAAAAATAAACTATGTCATTAATCTCCCTTACGTGGAAGTGAATTAGATTAAGCCTAGAGTAGTCAGCATCAGAACTAAGACCTTCTAATGGCACCCTTGTACAAGTCCCATCTCTCTTATACTCAATTCCATGAAAAGGACACTTTATACAGTTGTTTTCAACCCTTCCCTTTCCAAGGGAAGCTCCCCTATGGGCACAAACATCCATTGCGCAATTTAATTTTCCATTATCTTCTCTAAAAAAGGCTAATTTTTTGTTAAGTCTTGTAACTCCTACTACTTCATTTTTCTTTACATCTTTAGATTTTAAAACTGCATACCAGTTATTTTTTATCATCTTTAATTACTCTTATAACATATTATTCTTTATAATATATCTAAATTTTGTAAAAATCAATATTTAACAATTCTAATATTTTCAAAAATTTTCAAAAATTATTTCAGTATAAAAACCTTTTCCCATAAAATTTTAGTCTATATGAATTTTGAGGAAAATCCTTGTAAATATGTATTTGACTGTATTTTCTCCTTCCTATATAATACAAATGTTAGGAGGTTCTTGTGAAAAAATTTAAAGATATTATAGTTGTAGGCTTTGCTCTTTTTGCTATGTTTTTAGGAGCTGGAAATTTAATATTCCCACCTACTTTAGGACTTATTGCTGGAGACAAATTCTTCTCTGCCATGGTTGGTTTTATGCTAACTGGAGTTGGTTTGCCTGTTTTGGGAGTAATAGCTGCTGCTAAGGCTGGAGGAAAAACCAAGGATGTTGCAAAACACCTAGGAGAAAAGCCTGCTATGTTTTTAACTTTTATGATAGTCCTATGTATAGGGCCACTTTTGGCTATTCCAAGAACTGCTGCTGTTACCCACGAGCTTAGTATTAGCCCAATTTTTCCAAGTATCAGCCCTGTTATAAGTGCCATTGTATTTTTCCTCATTACTATGTTTTTTACCTTAAATGCAAGTTCTGTAATTGATAAGGTAGGGACTATCCTAACTCCACTTTTATTAATAGTTTTAGCTATTATTATTTTTACGGGAATTTTTAGTCCAATAGGAGTCCCAATAGACAATGGATCTAGTGAGAATTTTATTAGAGGCTTTGAAGAAGGATACCAAACAATGGATGCCTTAGCTTCTTTAATTTTTGCAACAATAATTATCCAATCTATTAAGGAAAAGGGATATAACAAACTAAAAGACCAAATAAATATAACTATTATTGCAGGAGTAATTGCTGCTTTAGGTTTGTTTATGGTTTATGGTGGCTTTGTATACTTAGGAGCTACTGGATCAGGGATATTTTCAAATGACCTTTCAAGGGCAGACTTGTTAATGTCTCTTGTAGGTCAATTACTAGGTAATGTAGGTTCTATTATTTTAGCAATAGCAGTAGGTCTTGCATGTTTAACCACGTCAGTTGGACTAGTAGCTACAGCTGGCGAGTTCTTTTCAGGTCTTTATGATAAGTTATCCTACAGAAATGTAGTTTATATAGTATGTGCCTTTAGTGCCTTTTTTGCTATTAATGGTGTAGATACTATTATTTCCCTATCTGTTCCCCTACTTACAGTAATGTATCCAGTAACTATTGTGCTGATAATATTATCTTTGTTTGATAAGTTTATTAAGTACAAATCAGTATATAAGGGGGCATGTTTAGGAGCTTTAGTATTTTCAGTAATACAAAATTTCTTAGCAGCTGAAGACCAAATTAATTCCTTACTAGAAAGGCTAAATATTAGTCCATTCTTTGCAAATATCACACCTGAAAGAGTAAATTTTGATACTCCAATAAAGATTATCGAATCTCTACCACTTGCAACTGAAGGCTTTGCTTGGATAGTTCCAGCAATTGTCTTAGGACTTATATTTGTAGTTAATGAAATCCTTAAAAATAAAAAAGCTTAAAAGGACAAAATCCGACCTAATTTCTAGGCCGGATTTATTTTTTATTTTATATATTTATTTACAAAGTTCTCTACTACTTTCCAGTAATCCTTATCAATTAGGGCACCTTGAACATGGATAGCTCCTTTAGATATGTGAATTTCCTTTTCATTATTTAACATTTCATATAACCTATATGCATTGTCAACTGGTACAAAGTCATCCATATCCCCGTGTAATATTAGACCTGGTATTTTTGCATTTTTTATACTATTAGATGCATCCACCCTATTTAGAAAGTAACCTCCTCTTATTCTAGTAACTAAGTTTGCTGGTGGCATAACTAAAAATTTAGGTACCTTAAACATTTTTTTTAGTTGGTGGGAAAAAATTTCTTCTACATTTATATATCCACTGTCTTCTATAAAGGCAAGAACATTCTTAGGAGGATTTTTCCCTATAGTATTTAATACTGTAGCTGCCCCCATGGATATTCCAAATAAAAGGATTTTAGGATCCACTTCTTCTATAGAGATCTTGTCCGTCCACTTAATTATGTCATTTGAATCAAGTCCACCCATTGTTATTGTGTTTCCACCACTTTGTCCGTGTCCTAATAAGTCTGGGACTAAGACATTAAAGCCCATATCGTAAAATTTTTTAGCAAAAAATCCCATGTCTTGGCCTTTTCCAGTATAACCATGAATAACTATAGCCCAAAGATTAGAGTCATTTTTAAACCTATAGGCAACAAGATCAAGTCCTGTAGTTGATTTCATACTTATTTCTTCTTTGTTTTCTAAAAACCATTTAATATCTTCAGGCTTTTCTCCTACAAAGTCTCCTGCTTGATTGTTCTTAAATACTTCAGACTTATCCTTTCTTGCATTTAGGGAAAAGTTATAAAAGTAGTTTCCAATAGCAAAAAACCCTATAATAAGAATAGCTGCTAAAATATATAGTTTCTCCATGAATAATCCCCCCTTTTAGTCTAAGTTGTCCATATTACTTTCTAAGGCAATTTCTAGGGCTTCTTCTAAGGCTTCTTCTGCCTGAATTTCTTCTAAGGATTTGTTATATCGTCCAGAAATTCTAGTTAATTTTTCTAATTTTATTTTTGCAAGTGGACCTAGGTCTTCTTTTTTCATTCTCCAAGACCAGTTTCCTCCAAGAACACCAGGAGTGTTCATCCTGGCAAAATTATCTAAGAGCAAAATATCTTGCATTTGTATAATACATAAATTAGATGGACTTGTTAAAGCTCCCCTAATAAGGCCCCAATTAAAAGTTTCTTCTAAAGTTAAATTAAAATATTCCCTGGCAAATTCTATTTCTTCTGGATCTCCAGACTTTAGCCACCCAAGGATGGTATCATTGTCGTGGGTTCCCACATACATTACTGAATTTTGTTTAACATTGTGAGGTAGGTACTGGGAGTCTGCCCTAGGTCCGAAGGAAAATAAGAGAATGTTCATCCCTGGAAATCCACTTTCTTCAACAAGGTCTACTACCTCTTCAGTTAAGTCTCCAAGATCTTCTGCAATAACTGGTATATCTCCTAAAACTTCCTTTATCTTATTAAAGAACTTAATACCAGGTCCCTTTTCCCACTTGCCATTAACAGCTGTCTTATCACCATAAGGAACTTCCCAAAAGGATTCAAAACCTCTAAAGTGATCAAATCTTAGTAGGTCAAAAATCTGATGATTCCAATCTATCCTATCTAGCCACCACTTGTATTCAGTTTCTTCTAAATAGTCCCAATCATAAATTGGATTGCCCCAAAGTTGTCCATCCTTAGAAAAATAATCTGGAGGAACTCCACCTACAACCTTTGGGAGCAAATCCTCGTCTAGTTTAAATACCTTTTGGTTTGCCCATACATCAGCAGAGTCTTCAGCTACATAAATTGGTAGGTCTCCTATAAGTAGAATGTTCTTTTCCATGGCGTAGGTCTTTAAATCTTGCCATTGTGAAAAAAACATATATTGTAAGAAGTTATAAAACTCAAAATCATCTTCTTTTTTTATTTTAGAAAGAGCAATCTCTTTTCTAAACTTGTATTCTTTGTCCCACTTATTCCACTGTTTTCCCTCATGGCGGTCTTTTAAGGTCATAAAAAGTGAGTAGTCTTCTAGCCAGCTTTTGTTTTTTCTTTTAAATTTTTTAAAGTCCTTGTCATTTATGTCAAACCTTGAAAATGCTAATTTATAAAGTGGAAGTCTTTCCTTGGACAATCTCTCAAAGTCTACTTTTTCTATATTGTGTCCATCATAAAGGGTCCAGGTTTCTTCTTCCAAAATTAAGCCCTTGTCTTTAAGATCTTCTATATTAATAAAATAAGGGTTTCCTGCATAAGTTGAAAAGGACTGGTAAGGGGAATCTCCATAACCAGTAGGGCCTACTGGTAGCATTTGCCAGTATTTTTGTCCTGTTTCTGATAAGAAGTCTATAAAATTTTTAGCCTCTTTCCCTAAGGTCCCAATTCCAAAAGGTCCTGGTAGAGAACTTATGTGCATAAGAACTCCAGATTTTCTATTTGTTTCTGATTTAATAATTGAACTAGTTAGTGACATATTTTGCCTTTCTTAATAATTTATTTCTTTTATTTATTATATAATATAAATGAATATTTTCCATTAGTTTCATTTAGTGTTATAATTATTTTATAAATAAAATACGGGAGGTTAATATGTACTTTTTTGTAAGCGATTATAATGATATATGTATTCCAGAAGTTCTAGATGCTTTAAAGGATGCCATAGACGAAAAAAATACAGGTTATAGCTTTGATAAACATTCCAAAGAGGCAGAGGACCTAATAAAAAAAGCCTTAAAAAATGAAAACCTAGATATCCACTTTGTACCTGGTGGTACTTCAGCAAATATCCTAGGAGTTACAGCAGGGCTAAGGCGTCAAGAGTCAGTATTAGCTCCAGTAACAGGTCATATTCAAGGTCACGAAGCAGGGGCCATTGAAGCTAATGGTATAAAAATCGAAACAATTATGACTGAAGATGGAAAATTGACAAGAAAGCTATTAGAAGAAAAACTTTCTTATTTCAATACTGAATTTATGACAGTTCCGAAAACAGTTTATATTTCAAATACTACAGAAGTTGGAACAGTTTATTCTAAAAATGAAATTGAAGATATTTATGAATTTTGTATGGAAAATGACCTTTATCTATATATAGATGGTGCTAGAATGGCGGCTGCTTTAGTAAGTGAAACTTTTGGAGCTGACTTATCAGACCTTCCAAATATGTGTGACTGTTTTTCCCTTGGCGGAACAAAAAATGGTCTAATGTTTGGAGAAGTCCTTGTAATTGTCAATGATGAACTAAAGAAAGGCTTTTTAAATCTAAAAAAACAAAATGGAGCCATGTTAGCTAAGGGCTTTGTGGCAGGAATTATGTTTAAGACTATGTTTGCCATGGAAGATGGATACCTTAAAGGAGCAAAACATGCCCACGAAATGGCTAAAAAACTTGCTAAGGGAATAGAAGAAAGGGGACAAAGATTATTTATGCCATTTTATTCTAACCAAGTTTTTATGATATCTAACGAAGAACAAATTGCTTGCTTAAAGAAAGATGCTGCCTTTGAAGTTTTTACTGAAACCAAGGACAAAGAACCTGTTGTGAGATTTGTTACAACTTATAGAACTACAGAAGAAGATATTGAAGGCTTATTAAATATTTTTTAGAAAAAATAGCACCTAGTAAAATTTTTTACTAAGTGCTTTTTCTTTTAGTGAACCCAAGTCGAAAGTTTTGTAACTAGGGTGAATATATAAATAGCTGCTAAAGATGCAGTTGTATTGTCATGGTCAAACCTTGGGGATACTTCAGCTATGTCAAAGGAGATAGCTTTTTCGCTAGTTAATACATATTTAAGTAATACAGCGATTAGCTCTGGATCTAGACCTAGGGGTTGAGGTGCACTTACACCTGGAGCTGCACTAGACTGAACTACATCTATGTCCAAAGTAATGTATAAGTGGTCAACTTCCCTAATAAACTCATCAATTTTTTCAAAGGTCATGTAAATGTCCCCATGGGCAACTTCTTTTGCCAAAATGTATTTAGTATTACTTTCATCAGCATACTTAAATAAACTTACTGTATTTGCACTTTTTTGAATACCAATAACCATATACTTATATTCGTCATCACATTCTTTAGTAAGATCATGAATTTGTCTAAACATAGTCCCGGAATTTACGTTTCCTATTTCATAGGGTCTGTTATCAAAGTGGGCATCAAAATTAATAATTCCAATATTGGCCTTTTTTTCTTTATTTCTAAAAAAATCAAAGATTCCCTTGTAGTGGCCAAATACTATTTCATGTCCTCCACCTAAAAGGATTGGAAAATAGTTTAGTTCTAAGAGTCTTTTTACCCCTTGGGATAAACTTTCTTGAGCTTCTTCTAGGCTAATATTTTCATTTGCTACAATATCTCCTGCATCAAAAAGCTCAACTTCCTTACTAAAATTACAAGGCTTGTTAAAAAGTTCCTTCCTAATTGCTTCAGGACCATTGAAGGCTCCTTGTCTGCCCTTGTTTCTCTTTATACCAATATCTGATTTAAAGCCTAAAAAGGCAAAGGCTAATTTACCATTAAAGGGTTTTGTTTCTTCATTAAGGTCTAAAAACTTCACCCATTGGTGCCACCTAAAAGCATCATAATCATTTTCTGAATCTATTCTACCTGACCATGTTTCAGGGTCAATTTTTTTATAGTTATTTATCATTTTTCCCCCAAAGATATATTAATGAAAAAATCCCAAAACCTACCAAGACCTTTAAAGGTTCATTGGAAGTCTGGGATTTATATTTTTATGCTAAGTGTTCTTTTGCAAGTTCTGCTAATTGGCTAAATGCCTTTTCGTCATGAATTGCAATTTCAGATAACATCTTTCTATTTATTTCTACGTTAGCTTTTTTAAGACCATTGATAAATCTTGAATAGCTAAGTCCATTTAATCTTGCAGCTGCATTAATTCTTTGAATCCACATTTTTCTAAAGTCTCTCTTCTTATGTTTTCTTCCAACATAAGCATAATTTAATGACTTCATTACTGCTTGATTAGCTACTTTAAATAATTTTGATTTAGAACCAAAATATCCTTTTGCTTGCTTTAATATTTTTTTATGTTTTTTCTTTGCGTTCAACGCTCTCTTAACTCTTGCCATTTCTATGTCCTCCTACTATCTTGGAATCATTTGGTCGATTCTCTTCATATCGCCCTTGCTTACTAAAGCAGATTTTCTTAAATTTCTAATTCTTTTAGGAGACATTTTACCAGTCATATGAGTTACTCCCGTTTGCATTCTCTTTAATTTACCAGTTCCAGTTCTTTTGAACCTTTTTGCGGAACCTCTATGAGTTTTCATTTTACCCATTTTATTTTCCTCCTATTTATCATTTGCAGGATTTAAATGCATTACCATATTCCTGCCTTCCATTTTTGGTTTCTTATCAACAATAGCTTTATCTCCAAGGATTTCTAAAAACTGATTTAATACGACACGACCTTGGTCTGTGTGTCCCATTTCCCTTCCCCTAAATCTAACTGAAACTTTTACCTTGTCTCCACTAGATAGGAATCTACTAGCTTGTTTTGCTTTAACTTCTAGATCATGAGTATCAATGTTAGGCGTCATCCTAACTTCTTTGATATTGATTTGTTTTTGAGCTTTTTTAGCTTCTTTTTCTTTTTTAATTTGTTCATATCTGAATTTACTATAGTCTAGAATTTTACAAACAACTGGTTTGGCGTTTGGTGATACACATACTAAGTCTAATTCAGCTTCGTTAGCAAGTTCTTGAGCTCTTGCAGTAGGGATTACTCCTAATTGCTCTCCGTGCTGGTCAATTAGTCTTACTTCCTTATCCCTAATTTCCTCGTTAATCTTTAATTCCTTTATATTTACACCCCCGGAAATAAAAATATGCGGACACAAAAAGTGACCGCACAAAAAATTACTATCATAAATAACTTAATTGTAACCTATAGGCCCTAGCCACGAGGTGAGAAGCGGTACTTCTACTTTTTTCTTACTTATCTATTAAACCACATAAGAAAATAAATGTCAAATGTTTTATTCATTTTCTCCTGGTTTTCTTAACATATAATATTCTGAAACAGGTTGGTCCATTCTAATTTTAATAATTTGTTGAGCATGGGGAGCAACTTCTATTTCTTCATCCTTATCATTGGTCATGTACTCAATTTTTTGAGTAATAAAATCTCTACCTGGCCCAAAAATTTCTATTTCATCTCCCAAGAACATCCTATTTCTTTGTTCAATAGTTGCCATTTTAGTGTCTTCATTATAGTCTAAAACCATACCTAAAAAGTCATATCCCCTAATATAGGAGTTAGTTGTATAAACTTGAGCATTTTCCCTTGGCTTTCCATCAAAGAAACCACTTGTAAAGTCCCTATAAGATGCCTTTTTGATTTCATCTAAATACTTTTCATCAAACTTGTAGTTTTCTGGATCTTTGTAGTATTCATCAAGGGCCATTCTGTAGGACCTAATAACTGTAGCTACATAATAAATACCCTTTACTCTACCTTCTATTTTTAGGCTGTTTATGCCAGCATCAATCATCTCTGGTAACCTGTTTATCATACAAAGGTCCTTGGAATTCATAATAAAGGTCCCTTCGTCATCTTCAAATACTGGGAAAAATTCTCCTGGTCTAGTTTCTTCTACTAAATTGTACTTGTACCTACAAGGTTGGGCACAATCTCCCCTATTGGCATCCCTATCTAGCATATAGTTTGAAATCAGGCACCTTCCTGAATATGACATACACATTGCTCCATGAACGAAGGTTTCAATGTCCATATCTTCAGGTAATCTTTTTGTTATTGCCTTTATTTCTTCAAAGGAAAGTTCCCTTGCCAGGACCACCCTTCTAGCCCCAAGGTTGTACCAAAACATTACTGTTTCATAATTAGTTACACTTGCTTGGGTTGAAATATGAATCTCCATATTTGGCACAGCATTTTTTATCTTCATAAACATGCCTGGGTCTGATACTATAACCCCATCTACATTAATTTCTTCTAGGCTTTGAACATATTCTTCTAAACCTTCAAAGTCATCGTTATGAGGTATAATATTTAAGGTTACATATACCTTGACCCCTCTTTCATGGGCAAAGTCTACCCCTTCTTTTATTTGGTCTAGGGAAAAGTTTTTTGATCTTTTTCTAAGTCCAAAGGATTCTCCACCTAGATAAACAGCATCTGCACCATAAATTACTGCAATTTTTAATTTTGTCAAATCCCCTGCTGGGGCTAATAATTCTACTTTATTCAACTTAACCTCACTAATACTAATAGTCCATCCCCCATTGGTATTAAGGTGGACTCATAATTATCTAAATTAGATGTCTCTTTTATAAAATCTCTCAATCTCTTTACTATAGTCTTTTTTCTTCTTATTACAAGGTCATCATTAGCAACCATCCCTTTAAATAAGACATTGTCGCATACTAAAATACCACCTGGCTTTATCATCCTATCTATTTCTTTAAAATAGTCCCCATAGTGGCCCTTAGCAGCATCTAAAAACACAAAGTCAAATGAAT
>CAMEGD010000039.1 GCA_945916025.1 uncultured Clostridia bacterium | reverse complement strand
TTCTTAATAAAATCAAAATTTAATTAGGAATAAGGGTTTCTAGATAAACCTAGGGAATTTTTGTAATGTTTTTAAAAAGAAAAGAAAAAATATATGAAATATAATAATATAAATTGAAATATTGTTCTTTAGATGTCGTCTTTATTATTGAGGGGGGATTTTATGGAAGATAAAAAAATAGTAGACCTATATTGGGCTAGGTCACAAAGGGCAATAGAAGAAACTTCTAAAAAATTTGGACATTATCTTAAAAGTGTGTCTTTTAATATTTTGCGAAACAATGAAGACGCATCAGAATGTGTAAATGATACATATCTAAAGGCCTGGAACTCTATGCCTAATGCTAGACCATATTATCTTAAAGGTTTTTTATCTAAGATAACCAGAAATATCTCCCTAGACTTATACAAAAAGAACAATGCACTAAAGAGGGGAAAGGGAGAAGTAGAAATTACCATAGATGAACTTTCTGAAATTATTTCAAGTGGAAACAACATAGACGAAAAAATTGATGAAATGTATATTTTGGATATTATCAATAAATTTTTAGACAATTTAGGCAGGGAAAAAAGAAAAATATTTCTTATGAGATACTTTTATATAAATTCCATAGAGGAAATTTCTAAAAATCTTAATATGAGTAAAAATTCTATTACCACTATCCTTTTTCGACTTAGAAATGACTTAAAGAAGGAGTTAGAGAAAGGAGGTATATCTGTATGAAGGGAGAAAATCTTTTAGACCTTATAGGCAAGATAGATGATAAATTTATTGAAGAAATTTATGCGGAAGAGAAAATTGAACTTTCAGTTTCCTTTAGGGCTTTTTGGAAGCCTATATTAGTAGCAGCTTTATTTTTAGTGTTTATAGTAGGAATACTTCCAAATTTTACTAAGGAGGAAATAGCTAAAGATCCAGAAGTAAAGACGCCGCCACTTGTAATAGAAAATGAAAAAGAGATAGATGAAAACTTACCTACAATTGCAATAAATGAAGTTTTTTCAGATGGAATGGGCTATTCGGGAATTTCTCTATACTCTCTAGAGGACCTTGAAAATGGAAATCCTTGGAGAGAAAATTGGAATATAAAAACCCTCCCAGTTTATAAAAATAAGTACCTATTTTCCCATGGATATATAGCTGAAAGCTATACTAAAGATGATATGGAGGAAAATATTGTAGAAATTGGAAAGTTGTATAATTTAGACTTATCTAACTCTGAATTTGTAGTCATCCCTTACAGTGATTATGAGGTTGAGAGGTACATGGAAGATAAAGATATAGATTTTAGTTCTCTAAATCTTGTAGCTGAAGTTAAGACTTCTAAAAATGGATACAATTTCTCAGCTGAAAGATCTGGAGGTGTTAGGGTAACTTTCGACGATGCCAATGTTATTTATACATCTGAAGCTTTAAACATTACAGATATTTATGAAAATGATGGGGATAAGTTAAAGGTTTCAGAATTTCTAATAGAAAAATATCCTCATCTTCTTGGACTTGAAAACCCTAAAGCATATTTAGATCCTTGGTTAGTAACTCCAGACTTTTATAGTGAAAAAGCAGAAGAGATAGATGATTTTATGTCTTATCAGCTAGGGAGGAAAGTTAGCTTCTTGCCTAGTATAGAAAACAACGTCTACGGAATGGATTACAATATGATAGACCTTGGGGACAAGGTAGGGGACTATCCTCTTATGTCTGTAGAAGAAGCTAAGAACATGATGGCAGAGGAAAAATTTATAACCAATGTTCCTTATGAATATCCTGGAGTAGAAAATATAAGAAAGGTAGAACTTTCATATTTTATATCAAACTATCAAGAATATATTATTCCTTACTATGAATTTTATGTTGAGATTCCAGAAGAAACAAAGGAAGAAGGCAAGATGTCTTTAGGACTTTATCTGGTTCCAGCTATAGAGCAAGAGTATTTAGATATGCCAGTGTATGATGGAAGATTTAACTAAAGAAAAAATTTAAAATAAATAGGAAAAATAGGAGGCATGTATGAAATTAGCTGAAGCACTACAAGTTAGAAAAGATTTAAAAATAAAACTGGGAAATATCAGTAAAAGACTGGAAAATAACGCTAGGGTACAAGAAGGAGAAGCTCCTTTAGAAGATCCAAAAGACTTATTAAATGAGCTAGAAATAACCGCTGACCAACTAGAAGATATTATTGGAAAAATAAATTTAGCCAATGCAAAGACCCTTGTAGATGGACACAGTTTAACTGAACTAATGGCCAAGAGAGAAGTCCTATCCTTGAAAATAAGTTATCTAAAATCCTTTAGCTATGAAGCTTCTGATATAGTAGATAGGGCAACTGGGTCTGAAATTAAAATAAAATCTACAGTTTCAGTGCCAGAACTACAAAAGAAAATCGACAGCTTGTCAAAGGAGTATAGGGAAGTAGAACTTAAAATCCAAGAGACAAACTGGATAACAGAAATATAAGTATAATAAAATTTAATATTGGATTAGATTCAGGGTGGATGCAAAACTTTTGGATAACCATAAATTGCTAAGTTTTACAGTTAAATAGGAAGGTTACAAATGCATTGTTAAACATGACACTTATTACCGAGCATCAACTGAATTTGGGTTATGGGGTGGGTTAGCTGCACTGGAAAAATCTGGTGCAGCTTTTTTTGTTAACTCAAACAATAAAAAATCATCCCGCCATGGGATGATCTTTACTTATAATCTATTTACAATCCTATCTAGTATTTCATTGGCTAAGTCAACTTTGGACATTAGGTCTAGTTCTTCTACTTGATTATCCTTGTTTATAATAATAACTTGGTTATTATCAGACTTAAAGCCTGCGTCTTTTCTTTTAATATTATTTAGGACTATCATATCAAAGTTTTTGTTTTCTAGTTTCTTCTTTGCATTTTCAATTTCGTTTTCTGATTCAGCTGCAAAGCCTACTATAAATTGATTTGCTTTTGCTTGGCCTGCAGATTTTGCTATGTCTGGATTTTGGGTCAAGGTAAGGGCCATTTTTCCTTCTTTGCCTTCTTTTTTTATTTTTTCATCACTAATATTTTCTGGTCTAAAGTCTGCTGGGGCAGCTGCCTTTATTAAAATATCTAAGTCTTCAAAATTATCCATTACTGCCTTGTACATATCTTCTGTAGATTCAATTCTAATAAAGTTTTTAACTTTAGGTATGCTTAGTGATGTTGGTCCAGAGACTAGAATGACTTCTGCACCTCTTTTCATAGCTTCTTCAGCTAAGGCATAGCCCATCTTTCCGCTGGAGTGATTAGTTAGGTACCTTACTGGGTCAATTTTTTCTACAGTTGGTCCTGCTGTTACTAGAATTTTCTTTCCCTTCAGGTCCTTTTTTCTTAAGATAGTATCTATTTCATCTACTATTTCTTCAGGCTCTAGCATCTTTCCATCTCCCACATCATTACAGGCTAGTAGGTCCGTCTTTGTTCCTAAAATGTGGTAGCCTCTGTCAGCTAGGGTCTTTATATTTCTTCTAGTGGATATATTATTTAGCATAAAGGTATTCATAGAAGGTACTATTACAACTGGGGACCTTTCTGCTAACATCATACTTGTAAGTAAATTATCAGCAAAGCCATTTGCAATTTTTGCTATGGTGTTTCCTGTCGCAGGGGCTATTACAATAAGGTCTGCCCACTTTGCAAGTTCTATATGGTCTACTTCTGCACTTGTTGATACTTTTGGAAACATATCTATGTGGACTAGGTTATTTGACATTGTTTCAAAGGTAAGAGGGTGAACAAATTCTGTTGCAGCCTTTGTCATTACCACTTTTACATTTGCTCCCTTTTTTCTTAGTAAAGAACAGATTCCTGGAGACTTATAGCAGGCAATTCCTCCAGTTACTCCCAACAATATATTTTTATCTTTAATATCCATTTATTTGCTCCTTGTATATAATAAACTAATTTTATCATATAATAAGGCCAAAATCCTAAGTAATTAAAAAAATAGACTTGAAAAAACGGGAGTATCTGTTATACTAAATGGTAATTAAAAAGTGCGGTGATAGGAAATAGTAACTAGTGGAAGTTTATAGAGAGTTAGCGGTTGGTGGAAGCTAAAAACTAGAAGGTAGCGAATCCGCTCCTAGAGCACATACTATTAAAGAGGGCTTAAGAATTTTTAGGCCAAATTGGGTGGCAACGCGGGTAGATCTCGTCCCTTAGTGGGATGGGTTTTTTTATTGTAGAGAGAGAATCCCATCTAAATATAGATGAAAAATTTTAGGAGGAAATTATGATTGATATTAGGTTCATTAGAGAAAACGGCGACCTTGTAAAGGAAAACATCAAGAAAAAGTTTCAAGATGAAAAACTACCTTTAGTTGATGAAGTTAAGGCATTAGACGAAGAGTTTAGAGCTAAGAAAACAAAAGCTGACGAACTTAGGGGAGACAAAAACAGA
The DNA here is from genome assembly GCA_945916025.1 of uncultured Clostridia bacterium. Taxonomy (GTDB): domain Bacteria; phylum Bacillota; class Clostridia; order Tissierellales; family Peptoniphilaceae; genus Neofamilia. Next base: position 6,833 of record CAMEGD010000039.1, on the reverse strand, counting down.
ATTTCTAAGGAAATCGGCGGCTTTATGGCTAAGGGAGAAAAGGACAAGGCTGAAGAGTGCAAGAAGAGAGTTGTTGAAATTAATGAAGAGCTTCTTCATTTAGAAGAAGATGAAGTAAAACTTGAAGAAGAAATCAAAAAGAGGATGATTATTATCCCTCAAATTATAGATGACTCTGTTCCAATTGGAAAAGACGATTCTGAAAATGTGGAAGTTCAAAGATATGGGGAAGCTAAAAAGCCAGATTTTGAAATTCCTCACCATATAGATATTATGGAATCTCTACTTGGGGTAGATTTAGATGCTTCTAGAAATACTTCTGGCCATGGATTTTATTTCCTACAAGGAGATGTAGCAAGATTACATTCTGCTATTACTTCTTACGCTAGGGACTTTATGATAAATAGGGGATACACTTATCATATACCACCATTTTTAATTCGTTCTGATGTAGTTACTGGAGTTATGTCTTTTAAGGAGATGGAAGACATGATGTATAAGATCCAAGGGGAAGACCTATACCTTATAGGTACTAGTGAACACTCTATGATTGGAAAGTTCATAAATACACTTACACCTGAAGAAGAAATGCCACTAAAATTAACTTCTTATTCTCCATGTTTTAGAAAAGAAGTTGGAGCTCATGGTATTGAAGAAAGGGGAGTTTACAGGGTTCATCAATTTGAAAAACAAGAAATGGTAATTATTTGTAAGCCAGAAGAGTCTATGGACTGGTACAATGACCTTTGGAAAAACTCAGTAGACTTCTTTAGGTCTTTAGAAATTCCAGTAAGAACCTTAGAATGTTGTTCTGGAGATTTAGCTGACCTTAAGGTAAAATCAGTGGATGTAGAAGCTTGGTCACCAAGACAAGAAAAATTCTTTGAAGTTGGATCTTGTTCAAACCTTGGAGATGCTCAAGCTAGAAGACTAAACATTAGACTTAGAGGTGAAAATGGAAACTACTTTGCCCATACTCTAAATAATACAGTTGTAGCTACACCTAGAGCCTTAATTGCCTTTTTAGAAAATATGTACCAAGAAGACGGAAGCATTAGAATTCCAAAGGTACTTCAACCTTACATGGGTGGACAAGAAAAACTAGTAGCAAAAAAATAATCTTATAAACTAAGCCTTCAATAAATTTGGAGGCTTTTCCTAATGGATAAATAGATTTTTGTCATTTTATTGTAAGGACTTTAAGAATAATTTGTTATATACTATTAGTATTAATAAAAATTGTTTTGGAGATATTTATGGATAGAGAAAATAGATACAAAAGAAATCAAAGAAAAAAACTTTATAGAAGAAGGAGAATCTTTGCCTTAATTCTGGCGGGGGTTTTTGTAGCTGGCATAATTTTATTTGTAAAGGCACTTAAAAGCTCTCCTAACCAGGCAGAAGAAAATTTAGAGGCTACAGGTTTAGACCAGCAAAATCAAAGTGTTCAATATGTAGAAAATCTAATTAAAAATAACAATTTTTTAGACTTAGGAATGAACCTTGAAAAGAAAATAGAAAACGAGAACTATTATGCTTTAAGGTCTTTTAGGCAACAAAGAATAGTAGATCATGCCATGGGCAGGATTACTAGACAAAACAACCTAAAAAAGGAAGTTTTCCTTACCTTTGACGATGGGCCTTCTTCAGAATCTACTGGAAGAGTTTTGGATATTCTAAAGGAAAATCATATTAAGGCAACCTTCTTTGTAGTAGGTGCCAATGCAGAATACTATCCTGAAGTATTAAAAAGAATTTATAATGAGGGCCACTCCATAGGAATACACACCTATGACCATAACTACAGGAAGATTTATTCAAGTCCAGATGCCCTACAAGAGGACATAGAAAACTGTAAAAAAACATTAAAATCAATTTTAGGGGAAGACTTTGAAACAAATCTTTATAGGTTCCCAGGTGGTTCTTATAGGGAAAATAAGGAAATTTTTGTAGATAGAATTCAAAGTATGGGATATGTATATTTTGATTGGAATGCCTTAAATGGAGATGCAGAAGGGAAAAATCCATCTGAGTCTTATTTAATTAACAGATTTAATGAAACTAGGTCTGGTTACAATGTAGTATTATCTTTAATGCACGATACTAACGCCAAGACTAATACAATATCTTCCCTTCCAGAAATAATCAGACAGTTAAAGGAAGAAGGATATACTTTTAAAGGTTTAGGTGATATAAATTGACAAAGATATTAATAGTAGAGGACGAGGAGTCCATAAGAAAATTTATTAGGGTAAATTTGGAAATTGAGGAATATGAAGTTTGCGAAGCAGGTAGTGGGGAAGATGCCCTAGAAATTGCTAAGACCTTTAATCCAGATATAGTACTCTTAGATATTATGCTTCCTGGTATAGATGGATATCAGGTTTGTGAAGCCCTTAGACGTTATGAAAAAACTATGGGAATTATTATGCTTACAGCTAAAAACCAAGACATAGACAAGATTCACGGCCTAGAAGTAGGCTCTGATGATTATATGTCCAAGCCATTTAATCCTAAGGAATTAGTTCTAAGAATTAAGTCTCTAGAAAGAAGGCTAATTGTCCCAACTGATGACAAGGACAAGGAAGTAATTTCTTCTTCAGTCTTTAAGTTAGACAAAAAGGCCAGAAAGTTTTATAAAAACCAGGAAGAGATTATCCTTACTCCTACTGAATATCAGGTAATTCTCTTGTTTTTAGAAAACCAAAAGAAGGCTATTTCCCGTGATGAAATCCTAGACAATGTTTGGGGAGAGGATTTTATTGGGGATTCAAAAATTGTAGATGTAAATATTAGAAGATTAAGGTCAAAAATTGAAGAGGACTCCTCTAGACCTGAGTTTATAAAAACTGTTTGGGGAGTAGGTTATATTTGGGAAGTGTAGGAAGATAATTTGAAAAGTTCTATTCAAAAAAGACTATTTAGAAGTTTTACCATGATTATTGCCTTTGTGGTAATTCTCTTTGAAATGATAGTCATAATTGGAATTGACCAAATTTCATACAAGAACATGGAAAGAATAATGGCTGATAATTTAGATTATGCCATAAGTTCCATAAGACTAAGGACTGAATCCTTGGACTCTGTGGATATCCATGACCCTAGATTTAGACATTTTTTTGATAGTGATAATGCCCAAGTCCAAATTATTAATGACAAGGGTTATGTTATCTTTGATTCTCTAGGAGTCTTGTATACTGAAAAAATAATATATCCAGATATTACACTAGCCAAAGAAGGAACTAGGGGAACTTGGAGAGGTAGGGTAGATTATAGTGATGAGCAGGTCATGGCTATGTCTGCTCCTATTTTTAATTCAACAAACCAATATATAGGAACTCTTAGGATGGTAATAGGCCTATCTAGCCTTCAAGCTATGCAAATAAAATCTGTAGCTATTTTCATATCCCTTGGGGTCTTTATTGTTATGGTTTCATTGTTAATGTCTAATTATTTTGCTAAGTCCTTTGTTAAACCTTTAAATAACCTAAAGGAGGTTTCTGAAAAAATCGCAGATGGCCAATTTTCCATTAGAAGTGATATAAAAACTGGAGATGAAATTGAACATTTATCTAATTCAATAAACTACATGGCAGAAGAACTTATAAAAAGGGACCAACTAAAAAACGACTTTATATCTTCTGTTAGTCATGAACTTAGGACCCCTCTTACTTCCATAAAGGGATGGGCTATTACTATCCAAGGGGGAGACAATATTGACAAAAAGATAGTAAATGAAGGACTGGACATTATAGTTTCAGAGGCAGATAGACTTTCTGATATGGTAGAGGAACTATTGGACTTTTCAAGATTTACATCAGGAAGGGTAACCTTAAATAAGGAACAAATAAATGTAGATGACTTTTTAGAAAATATTATTAACCAAATGAAACCTAGAATCTTAGGGGATGATTTAGTATTTGTTATTGACTTTGCTGATGACCTTGGAGACATGGTAGTAGACCCAGATAGGATGAAGCAAGTATTTATAAATGTGTTAGATAATGCAATTAAATTTACTGACAGTCCAGGTATGATCTCTCTAGGGGCTAGGAAAAACGCCCTAAATGAGCTGGTATTTTTTGTTACAGATACTGGGGCAGGAATTCCAGAAGACCAAATAAACAGGGTAAAAGAAAAGTTCTTTAAGGGTAACCTTGGGAAAAGTCACACAGGCCTTGGTCTTTCCATAAGTGATGAAATAATTAACCTTCACAATGGTGACCTAAGGATAGAGTCCCAAGTTGGTAAGGGGACTACAATTACAATTGTTGTGCCAAGTGGTCTAAAGGAGATGAGTAAATGAAAAAAAGACTTTTATGCCTAATCTTGTTAATGACCATATTTTTAACTTCTTGTGGAGACCTAAACTATGGAAACATAAACAAAACCTATAAACCTAAATTAATGGCATCTCCCATTAATGGCCTATGGACTATTGAAAGTGTTATTGAAAGTGAATCTAGAAACACTAACAAAGTTAATGATGAGTTTATGTTTAATATAGATTTTTTTGCTAGTAAGGATAGGATCTACCTTGACCCAGAGTTTGAAATAGTTCAAACTAGCTGGAAGGACTATGTATCTCAAAAAAGATCCCTAAAAGACCTATCAAACCTAGTAAATCTAAAGGATGTAAATATAGTTGAGATTAAAAAGGACGGGACCTTAGTTGCGGAAGTAGTTCCTATAACTTATGGAAAGTGTCTCTTGTTTTTTAACAATGAGTTAGTAGAGCTAAAAAGACAGAAGGATACTTTTTCTGAGGCTGAAAAAAATGAGATAAAAGTATCTTATTCTCAAAAGGATATATTTAATCCAAATAATACTTGGACTTTAGCCATTGGACTTAGAAGCCCTGGGGACCTTTCAAAGGACAAGGCAGCTTATCAATACGAAACTTTGATTCTTAACTACAAGGATAGGTTAATAAATGATAGGAGTGTAAAGGGTATTCTAATTGACAATGGAGTTAGCATAGATAGATATGATGTTAAAAAGACAGAAGTAGACAAAACCCTTGTATCAACAGTGTTTTTAAATGGGTCTCCAATTAATATATTAAATGTAAACCCAGATGCTCGGCCTAAAGATTTTAGGATAAACTACCTTTCTGATTCTTACTTGACTATAGAAAATATTTATGAAACTAGATTAAACACCCTTAACACCTATCAGACCAATAATAGAGAAGGTCTACACCAACTTAGGATAGAAGATATTGTAGACTTTAGTTACGATAGAATTATAGATGTTATTAATACATCAAATACTGAGGCTACCTTTTTACAAACTGTTTATAATATAGGAATCACTAGAGAAAATGGTTATACAGTTCTAAAAGGGCGAGTTCCAACTTTGTCCAACAATGAAGTATATAATAGGGACTTTATTATAAGTAGTAACTTCTCTTATGTGGAAGAAAAAAATTCTACCGTAAACTTCCAATCAATGAAGGGCTTATTTCCAAATATTGTAGATGCTTATTCTACTCCAATAGATAACGAGTATGTAATTATATATAAGAATTCCATTGAAGTGGTCTATATTGACAGGGCAAGTAAAACCTATGCAAAGCTATTTTCTAAAGATTTAGATATGGGAGAGGCTATTGTTTCCCTTGATTTAGTTGATACTACAAGACTAAATGAACTTGAAGGTCAAAATACTTCATATAGGGGCAAATAACTTGTTTGGTCAATTAAAATATTGTATAATTACTCAAGAGGTGTGGAAATGAACGAAATAAAAGAATTAATACAAACTCAAGATGAATACTTGATGATTATATTATTTGCAGTTTTTGCTATTTTAGTAATTACCTTTGCAATCCACCATTTCACAGAAAAATTAAGGTTTCCTAAATACTTGCCAGGACTTATTTCCTTGGTAGTTGGACTATTTATCTTTGCCGGACTTCTAGGTCACTTATATGATAAGGCATATTTAGGTAACATTGTCTTTTCTATGGTAGCTATTGGAGCTGGGGTAATTGGGATTTGTTTTGCCCTGATTATCGGTGTAGTTTTTAAACCAAAAAAATCTACATTTAAAGAAGCAGACATGGATTTTGAAGAATATTAAAAAATCGACTAGCCTTACTAATACTTAGTATTGCTAGTCATTTTTTTTTGAAATTTTTTATTAACTTTTGCTTTTGTTCTTTAGTAAGTTTTTTTATTTGCCACTCTCTACTAAGGGCCATTCCCTTTTCAGGAATTTCTTCATAATATACTAGGGTAACTGGTGTTCTACCCCTAGTGTACTTTGAGGCAGTCTTATTGTTGTGGGCCTTTAGCCTTTTTTCTAGATCATTTGTAATTCCTGTGTAGAGGCTATTGTCCCTACAAAGTAAGATATATACATAGTAATTAGCAGTCATCTTTGTAGTAGTCTCCTATTACATCTTTTATACTAGAATAATCAAAGCCCTTTGATAGAAGGTACCTAATAAGCTTGTTTTTGTCTTCATTTTTTTTAGACCTTAGACGGATCTCTATGGCCTTTCTTAGATTGTCCTCTTCTTGGTTTCTATATTGTTCTAAATAAGGGTCTACATCTTGAGAAGAAAAGCCCTTTTGATAAAGTTTGCTCTTTATTTTCATTGGACCATCTGTAGAGTAATTAAATTTTTCTTCTAAGTAAATTTCCAGATATCTTTTGTCATCTAAGAGCTTTATATCTTCCAACTTTTTTATTACTTCATCATGAAAGTTAGCTGGAACCTTGTGTTTGTAAAGATAGTCTCTAACTTCCTTTGTGGTCTTTAGGGATTTGGATACATATCTAATGGCCTTATTGTAGGCTTTTTCAATGTCTTCCTTTTCCATTAG
>CAMEGD010000038.1 GCA_945916025.1 uncultured Clostridia bacterium | reverse complement strand
TCTTTTATGTATGGATTTTTTCAAAATAGGAACTTGTCTTTAGATTATTTAAACTATATTGGACCTATGGCCATAGGTTTTATTTTACTTGCTGCTTATAGGATTGGGAAAAAAGTAATAAAAGATAGACTGACCTTGATTTTGTTTTTGTTTTCTTTAATTACAACTTATTTTATTAGGAAGCCCTTTATTTTTCCTTTAGTTTTAATACTTGGAGCTATAGTTAAAATACTTACCTCTAAAGAAGAAAACTTATGGGAAAAGAAAAAAATAAATCCACCTTGGACATATTTTATAATATTTTTAATATTTGCCCTAGGAGGAATAATCCTAAAGGAAGTGATAGGAGCCAGGTTACTAGTTTTATTTGAAAGCTTTTATCGTTTTGGATATTTAGTTATAGGGGGAGGCCAAGTTGTAGTTCCCCTTATGCATACAGAGCTTGTGGGAGTAAATGACTTTATGACTAGTCAAGAGTTTCTGACAGGCTTTGGCCTATCCCAAGGTGTACCTGGACCAATGTTTAGTTTTTCAGCTTATGCAGGAGGAATGGCAACTAGAGGAGGATCAGTTGTCTATCAAATTCTTGGAGCTTTAACAAGTGGACTGGGAATTTTCTTACCAGGAGTTTTATTGATATTCTTTGTCTATCCTATTTGGGAAGACTTAAAAAAGATAAGGGGAATAAAGGTATCCTTATCTGGAATTACTGCAGCTGCAGGGGGACTTCTTGCATCTGCTGGCTTAGACCTCTTATCTAAAACTGAAATTACCTTTGAAAATATTTTTATCCTAGTAATAACTATGATTTTGTTGAAAACAAAAAAAGTACCAGCCCCCCTTATTGTTTTGGGAGTACTGGTCTTTGGATACTTTTTCTAAGGAAAACCAAGGAGATAAATTTCTACCTTGGTTTTTTAAGTTCTACTATTATTAAATCTGGATTGTTATTAAATCTAATGGGAAATGATGAATTTCCAAGTCCTTTTGATACTATAAGTTTTGAATTTTCTTCTTCATATAGTCCATCTGTATAATCAGGGAAAAAGCCTTGGTTTGGGGCTAGTATTGGTCCTATAAATGGAAGAACTATTTGGCCACCGTGGGCATGACCTGAAAAGGTAAGATTTATATTATTGTCCTTATAAACTTGAAATAGTTCTGGCCTATGGGAAAGGAGTATCCTGTAATAGTTACCTGGAGGATTAATTTCCTTTAAGACCCTATCACTACGGGAAGAATTATTTTCATCACTAGTTATCCTATTTATTCCGGTAACATCTCCAAGTCCTATTATTAAAATTTCACTTCCATTTTTTTCTATAGTAATAGCCTTGTTTTCTATTATTTTTACCCCTAGAGTTTCAAGGGTTTTTAAAAATTTTTCGTATTCCATAAGTCTAAGTTCGTGGTTTCCACTGACATAATAGGTAGGGGCTATTTCCACTAGTTTTTTTACAAAATTAAATGCAAGGTCAAAATCTGGATTTCTAGAGTCTATTAAATCACCAGTAATAAAAATACCATCTAGATTATCTTCTTCTAATAAGAATTCTTCGATTTTTCCATTCCATTCTGTGTTGTGAAAATCTGATATATGGGCTATTTTATATGAATCAAAGGCCTCTGGAAGATTTTTGTCTTCTATGGTAATGTTTCTTTTTTTGATTCTAATATTTCCAAAATAGGTAAATATAATTAAGAAGATTATTCCAAAGGGCAAAATAAATTTAAGTAACTTAGTCATAACAAATTAAATTAAGGATAATAATTCCCTAATCTTTCCTTTCAAATACTGATTTTAATAAATAATACTATATAATATTACTAAATAATATAAAAATAAGATGAAAAATAGAAAAGTAGGGCAAGAATGATATATAAGTACATTGGAAATATGATAGAAGGAAAATTTGTTGAAAGACCTAATAGGTTTATTGGTCATGTTGAGGTTGATGGTGAGATTTTAGTTTGTCATGTAAAAAATACTGGCAGAATGAGGGAATTACTGGTTCCAGGAACCAAAGTTTATCTGTTAGAATCTACTAACCCAAATAGAAAAACTAAATATGACCTAATATCCATTGACCACAAGGGAATAATTATTAATCTAGATTCCCAAATCCCAAACAGGATAGTTACAGATGCCTTTTTAAATTCGGAGATCTCAGGTTGGGAAAATCCTGATTTTTTAAAAAGGGAAGTAAAGGTGGGGGATTCTAGGCTAGATATGCTAGTAAAAAAAGATAATAGGTCTCTTTATGTAGAAGTTAAGGGGGTAGACCTTGTGAAAGAAAAGGGACTTAGTATGTTTCCTGATGCTCCAACTATTAGGGGGACAAAACACCTAAGAGAATTAGAAACCTTGGTAAAAGAAGGACATGAAGCCATGGTTATATTTTTAATAGCTAGGGAAGATCCCCTTTATTTTAGACCAAATTATTCCATGGACCCCTTGTTTTCAGATACCTTCTATGAAGTTTTAAGCTCTGGCGTTCAGGCTAGGGCATATTTAACTAAAAACACAAAGGACACAATAGAATTTTATAAAGAAATTCCAATTTTAGAAAAAGTATAGCTATGGAGGACCCCAAAAATATAGGCTCACTATCGTATCCTATACTAAGAAGTAATTATGACAAAAGATATAGAACTAAGGATAAGAGAAGCCAAAAAATCCATGTCAAGTGCTGAAGATCTAATTAGGGATTATATTCCCTTTATAAAATCTCAAGGATTAAAGGCTAGTAACAAAAGCCTAACAGAAAGTGACGATGAATATAGCATAGGAATGATTGCCTTTTATGAAGCAATTCAAAGCTACAATGAAAACAAGGGCAGTTTTATTTCCTATGCATCTGTAATTATCAAGAATAGATTAATAGATTATTACAGGAGTCAAAAAAGACATGATCAAGTGGAGTCTTTGGACAGGGAAATTTTTGATGAAGATTCAGGTTCTTTAATGGATACAATCCAAGATGAAAGGGACCATTACCAAGAATTTGACTTACAAAGTGATTTAAAGAAAGAAATATTGCTTCTAACTGAGGAACTAAAGGATTTTGACATTATCTTAACTGAAATAGCAGAAAATATGCCAAAACAAGATAGGACCCTTAGGGCTTGTAGAGATATTTGTAATTAACTTATTGAAAAACCTATTCTTTTAGAGGAAATCCTATCTAACAAGAAAATTCCAATAAAGCTCTTGTCAAAGTATACTGGAGTTTCTAGCAAAACAATAGAAAGGCATAGGAAGTATTTAATAGCAATTTTCCAGGTACGAAAATAAACTTTTTGATAAGTCCAAGGTTCACAATATAGAAATTTTCATTAAGGATCCTGAGGACTTTTTTTTCTAATACTTTATAAGAAGAGTATGTTAGGGCCAAGGCAGCAATTGACAATGAAGTATTTAATAATGTAAGTTTTAGACCAAAGGGCAGCAATTCCCTTAACCTGTCCAAAAAATATGGCCATGATAGGTTTGACCACTATGAAGAAAGGTTCTACTATGATTTGGATAAACTATCCCTAGATGCATCCTTCCAAGACAACGCCTATCTAAAGACCTACCTTACCTTTGATATGATGGACTTTATGGGGGTAGATACACCTTTGTTTTCATATACTTGGGTAAAAATTAATAGACAAGAAGATGGACTTTTTTTAGCTATTGAGGAAATAGAAGATGGCTTTTTAAGACGAAATTATGGATATAATTTTGGAAAACTTTATAAGGCAGAATACAAAAACCTAAATCACGACAATTTTGACATCGAGCTAATATATACAGATGACAAGTTCTCATCTTACAGAAACTTATTTGACAATGCTAAGGTAAAAGTAAGTAACATAGCCAAGAAAAGACTTATTGGATCCATAAGAGTTTTGAATCAGGAAGCAGGTTTAGAAGAAGCAATAAAAGTGGACAAGGTCCTTAGGTATTTTGTAGTTCAAGTCTTTGTTGTGAATTTGGACTCCTATCTTGGAAAGACTTCCCACAATTACTTTTTGTATGAAGAGGAGGGAAGGCTTAGTATGCTACCTTGGGATTACAACCTGGCCTATGGTACCTACTCCCTTGGCATGCCAAATCCTATAAATGACTCTAATCTTTATATTAACTTTCCAATAGACACCCCAAACTCTGGAGAGAATGTGTTAAATAGACCCCTTTATCATAATTTGATGAAGAAGGAGGAATATTTCGCCAGGTATAGGACTTATTTTGAGTTTTTATAAGAGACTATATTGAATCAGGAAGGTTTTCTGAGACACTAAAAGATGTAGAAGACCTTATTGATGAATATGTAAAAACCCAACAGCTTATATTTCCTACGAGGACCATAAGACAGGTGTAAGGGCTCTGGAAATATTTATAATTCTAAGGGCAAAAAGTATTAGATTGCAACTAGAGGGAAAGATTCCATCTACAATTTCAGGTCAAAAGAGTGACAAGTCTAACTTTGTAGATGCTATCTCTTTGTGGTTACCAGACCTTGGAGAAGTTAAGGACTTAAAAGATGGAGTAAAATAAAGACAAAAATAGGACTTGTAGAAAAAAATCTACAAGCCCTATTTGCTTTAGTCTATTAATGCTTGGGCAGCTGTAATTAAAGAAAGTTTGTATACGTCTTCTTCGTTACATCCTCTTGAAAGGTCATTTACTGGAGAATTAAGTCCTTGTAAGATTGGACCTACTGCTTCATATCCGCCAAGTCTTTGAGCAATCTTATATCCAATGTTACCAGCTTCTAGAGTTGGGAATACAAATACATTTGCATGTCCAGCAACTGGAGAACCAGGAGCTTTAGATTGTCCTACTGATGGAACATAAGCTGCATCAAATTGCATTTCTCCATCTAATAGTAAGTCTGGAGCCTTTTCTTTAGCAATTTCAGTAGCCTTTGCAACTTTAGTTACTTCATCTGAAGCAGCTGATCCCTTTGTTGAAAAGCTTAACATAGCAATCTTTGGATCAATGTTAAATTGTCTAGCAGTTTTAGCTGAAACAATAGCATTTTCTGCTAGGTCTTCACTTGTTGGAGCTATGGTAATAGCAACGTCTGTAAATACAAGTTGTTCTTCATCCTTAGCCATAATCATTACACCAGAAGTTTTTGATAGACCTTCTTGCATTTTGATAATTTGTAGAGCTGGTCTAACAGTATCTCCAGTAGATCTAGTTGCTCCAGATACAAGTCCGTCAGCCTTTCCTGTAAATACTAATAAAGTTCCGAAGTAGTTTGGATCTTCAAGTAATAATTTCTTAGCTCCTTCTTCGTCAATTTTACCCTTTCTTCTTTCAACAAAGGCATTTAATAATTCATCAAATCCTTCGTAGTCATTTGGGTTTAAAATAGTAAGTTTAGATGCATCTAAGCTATTTTCTTCAGCAAGTTTTAGAATCTCTTCCTTGATACCAACTACTATTGGTTCAAGCATGTTATCGTCCTTTAGACGGATAGCTGCTCCTAAAACTCTAATGTCATTTCCTTCAGGAAGGACTATTTTAGTTCCCTTTCCCTTAACCTTTTCACTTAAAAAATCAAATAAGCCCATAAATTCCTCCTTAAATTTTTTGTTTTTCTTTATTATATAATAATTCTATCTCAATGCATAAAAATTATCAAAACTTTATACAATCTATGATATTATATAACCAAATAGCCCTAAGATAACATCTTATTTTTATAGATTGGAGATATTATGCACATTGATGACTTTCACCAAATATTAAATGAAGTTTATGAAGAAATACCCAAGGTCTTTTTTGAAGGCCTTAATTTAGGCGTTGTCTTAGAAGAAAATGTAGAATACCATCCTGAAGGCAAGGAAAATGACCTTTATGTTCTTGGTCACTACAAGAGAGGGCCCTTGGGTAGGGGGATTTCTATATACTATGGGTCTTTTATGAAGGTATTTTTTTACCTTAATAGGGAAGATATGAAGATAAAGGTTAGAGAAACTCTACTTCATGAACTTACCCACCACAGAGAATCTTTAGCTGGTTATGTAGACTTGGAAGTTATAGATAAGGAATTTATCGAAGAATATAAGAAAACAAAAAAATAATTCTCATTCCTTCTTAGCATATAGGAATAATCAGGAAACTTGTTTTAAAGAAAAAAATTAGGCCATCAATAGGCCTAATTTTTAGTTATTTTCAGTTTCTTCGCCGATTATTTCACCAGTTGTTGCATCGATATCATAATCGTATTCACTTTGTCCAACGTCGAAAGATACATCATAGTATCTAACGCCATTTTCTTCGTCTAATTCAATAGACAAGTCTGTTACATCAGCTTCTGCTACTCCAGCTTTTTCAAAGGCAATCATCTTTACATCATCTGAAGTAAGTTCTCCTTCAACTGGTTGACCTTCTGCAGGAACTTCAGTTTCTACTGATGTAGTAGTTTCTTCTACTGCTTCAGTTTCAGTATTAGTAGTGTCTGTTGTCTCTGTTGTTTCTTGTCCACAACCTACTAAAGCAGCCGCTAAAGCAGTTGTTAATATTACATATTTAAATTTAAATTTCATTTTTTCACTCCCTTTATGTCCTATATAATACCATACTATCTTTTGGAATAAACTGAAAGGTTTATAAAAACAATACATGTAAATTACACATAGAATTCTCTATAAGGTCTTAAAAAATTATATAAGGTGTACTATAATATGAGTTTATAAGGTATAATTAGTATGATAAAAAAGGAGGCATTATGAACTTAAAAGTGCTACATCTTATCAGCGGTGGAGATACTGGCGGAGCAAAAACCCATATATTCTCTTTGATGAAGGGGCTCTCTGGACTAGTTGATACTAAAATTATTTGTTTTATTGAAGATACATTTTATAAAGAAGCCTTAGAACAAGGAATAAATATACAAGTTATATACCAAAAAAGAAGATCTGACATGTCAGTTGTTAATACAATAGCTGATATTGTAAGTAAGGAGGAGTTTGACCTAGTCCACTGTCATGGAGCTAGGGCCAATTCAATCGCACTTTTTTTAAAGTCTAAAATAAAGGTACCTATGTTAACAACAATTCATAGCGACTACTTACTTGATTTTAAGGATAATTTCTATAAGAACTTAATATTTACCCCAATAAACACCTTTTCTTTAAAGAAGTTTGACCACTATGTTGCTATAACTGAGAATTTTAGAGATATGTTAGTTTCTAGAGGATTTAATGATAAGAAAATATTTGTCCTATATAATGGCATAGATATTGATTTTAAGGAAGAAGTCTTAAGTAAAGAAGAATTTTTATCTAAACATAAGATAAACCCTCAAGGAAAGTTTATTATTGGCCAAGTTGCCAGATTAGATAAGGTTAAAAATATCCAAATGACCATAAAGATGGTTAAGGAACTTGTGAAGAAAAATAAGGATATCCTTGTTTTAATAGCTGGAGATGGGGAAGAACTTGAAGGTCTTAAGACTTTAGCTACTGATTTAGGAGTTAGGGACTACATTCACTTCTTAGGCTATGTAAAGAAAAATATGTCCTTTTTCAATAGTATAGATTTAAATATTTTGACTTCTGTGAGTGAATCCTTCCCTTATGTTATTTTAGAGGCAGGAAAAATGAAAAAGCCTACTATTGCAACTTCTGTTGGAGGAATAGGAGAGCTTATTAGATATGGAACAGATGGTTATTTAGTTAAGAACAATGACTATGTTGACTTAGCTGACAAGATAAACTTTTTAATTAATAATAGGGACCTACTAGATCAAATGGGCCAAAACATTTATGGAAGAATTAAAGAGAATTTTTCAACTCAGGCAATGGGAAATAGACAATTAGAAATTTATGAAGAAATTTTAAGGAGAAAGAGAAATGAAAGCATTAGATAAAAGAGGAAAACTTTTTGGGATAATAAATCTTATTGACTTATTTGTCCTATTAATTATTGGAGCGATTCTTATTTTTGGTATTTCTAGAATGGGTAGTGGAGTAGTTTCTACAGCTGAAACAAAACAAGGCCTAATTACTTATGAAATTTCAGATGTTAGAGATGTTACTGTTAACCAAATCAAGGTTGGAGATCCAGTTTATCACTATGACAAGGGAACTTATATTGGGGATATTTCTAGTGTAGAAGTTGAACCATTTAGAGATGTTATTGATTATAATGGCAGATGGATTGAAGCTGATGTTCCTAAAAAATTTGTAGTAACAATAGGTGTAACAGCTGACTTAGAAGAAAACAAAGATTTTTATACTGCTGGTGGAGAACAAACTAGAGTTGGTATTCAATATAGACTAAAAAACAAAAATTTTGCATCTTTTGGAACTGTTATAGACGTAAGTATCACAGAATAGGAGTGGATTATGTATAATAGCCTTTTTCTATCTATCCTATCTAGGCTAGGTAGACAAATAAGTTTAATATACAAAAATAGCATAATATATAAGCTACTTACTTTTACAAGATCTTTTTTTATAAAAACCTATGATAAGTCTGAATTTAAGGCTTTTATGAGAAGAGTTTATTTAATCTTTGTATCCTCATTGACCTATAGAATTGTAGTTAAGATATTTTCTCTTTTAGATAGGTTCTTAAACTTCTTGAATTCAATTATTAGAAAACTATCTGAAGGGTCAATTATATCTAGAGGCTTAGGATTTTATTCAAAGGATGAAATCCAAGGATTGAGATTGTTTTATGAAGTATTTATTATAAGTGGAATTTTACTTTTAGTTTTGAATGTATTTAAAATATCCTACCTACCTGTACTTTTTAGTTTAGGTTTAGTTTTGGTGGGAATTTTTGGACTGCTTATAAATGGAAAAGAATTAGAAATCTTAAGGACCTCTATTGTCTTTAACTTTTTCTTTGACCTATTTAAGCTAGATGAAGGTGGTGAGTCTTGGTGGTAAGAAGTGAAAATAAAGGGAATTATTTAGTACCTGGAATTATAAGTATAGTTTTACTTTTAGTTTATCTTTTATTTGGACCAAAGTTTTTCTTAGCTTCCTTGGCCTTAGCTTTTGGTGGCTTTTTATCTTTAATAAATATTAGAATAGCAATTTATACAGTAACCTTTTTGTATGTATTCTTACCAAATTCCCTAGGTCTTGCCAGCTTTTTTGGAGTAGGATTTGTTTATTTTGTAAGAAGGATTTTTGTTGAGAAGGAAAGAATAAAGCCTAGTATTTACTGGGGAGTAATTGGAACTTATTTTCTTATTATTCTAATTCAAACTCTAACTTCTGTGGATATTAGAGGGTCTATAAGAGACTTGGGAATTCATACAGTTGGACTCTTATACTTGTTTGCTGTATATAATTCCATAGAAACAAAGACTCAACTTAATTATTATGTATGTATATTGTCAGTTGCTGTAACTATAGTTGCAGGTATTGGGATTTTACAGGCTTTTACTGGAGTTGAAATTAGGGCCGAATGGCTAGATGTTCAAAACAATCCAGATATAGCTGTTAGAGTATTCTCAGTTTTTGGAAATCCAAATACCCTTGCTGAGTATTTAGTAATGTTTTCTCCAATAGCAGTAGCTTTATTTTGGCATACAAAAAGTCTAAAGAAGAAAGTTGTCTACGGATTAGCTGTATGCTTAATGCTAGCTTGTCTTGTTTTGACCATGTCTAGAGGAGGCTGGGTTGGAATTGCCATGGCGGCTTTAGTTTTTTGTATCTTAGTAGACAAGAGACTTTTGCTACTTTCTATTCCTTTAGCTATTGGAGCCTTATTATTTTTACCAGACACTATTATTAATAGACTTTTAAGTATAGGTAATACTGCTGATTCTTCTAACTCCTACAGGTTCCAAATTTGGAATGTAACTAAGGAAGTTATTAAGGACTATCCAGTTGCAGGAGTTGGATTTGGTCACTTACCTTACAAGGAAGTATTTGAAACTTATATTAGAACAATGCCAATTTTCCACGCCCACAACTCCTTTATTCAAACTATTGCTGAAATTGGATTTGCTGGATTTTTGATGTTTATTACTATGCTTGTATTTTTTATAAGGTATCCAATAAATATCCTTGTAAAACAAGTTAAATATATTAAAGAAGACAAGTACCTAAAATATATAGGAGTAGGAGTAGCATCTGGACTAATTGGTGTATTTACCCATGGTATGTTTGAAAATGTCCTTTACCTTCCAAAAATTATATTTTCTTTCTGGGTTCTAGTTGGAATAGGAGCTCTCGGAATAAAAATTTTAGACAAGAAGACTCCACTTTTAGTTTCCCATGAAGACCAAAGGTACAAAATCTATAGGGGAAGTGAAATAGATGGCTAAAAAATACCTTTTATTGGGCTACTTCGGCTTTGATAATAGTGGAGATGATGCCATCCTAAAGGCAATTGTAGATAATATTAGATCTAGTGATTCTACTGCTGAAATTACAGCCCTTTCAAATAACCCTGAAAAAACTAGACAAGAATACAATATAGAGTCAGTAAATAGGTTTTCTCTAAAGGAAGTTACAAAGGCCATAAAAGACACTCATGTTTTTGTATTTGGAGGGGGAAGCCTTTTACAAGATATAACTTCTTCAAGAAGCCTTTACTATTATTTAACCCTACTAAAAATTGCTAAATTTTATAAAAAGCCAATTTTTGTCCTTGCAAATGGAATTGGGCCAATAAACAAAAGAGCCAATAGGATAATGACTAGAAGAATCCTAGACCAAGTTGATTATATAACCCTTAGGGATAAGTCATCTTACAACTTTGTTAGGGCTATAGGGGTAACTAATAAGAACATAAAAGTAACTGCAGACCCTGTATTCTTACTAGATTCTTCTAAGGATGAAGTTGGAGATCAAATTCTAGAAGAAGAGGGCATAGACAAAAGTAAAAAAATTCTTGGTATATCCATAAGGTCCTGGGACAAAGCACCGGATTTAGACAGGGAAGTTGCAAAGTTTTGTGACTTGCTTGTATATGAAGACATAGACATTTTAATGATACCAATGCACTATCCCCATGATGTGGAGTATTCCCAAAGAATAAAAGACCTTTCGAAAAACGAAAGAATTTATATAATAGACAAAAAACACAAGGTAGAAGATATAATATCTTTATTAAAAAACTGTAGTCTAGTTATAGCTATGAGGCTTCATGCTCTTATCTATTCAGCTAAGGCTCAAGTACCTATTATAGGTTTGATATACGATCCTAAGGTCAATGGTTTGATTGAAGAATTATCTATTTCTGAATATTTAAAAGTTGAAAATACAACATCCATTGCCTTAAAGGAAAAGTTTGATATGACCTTTGACAACTTAGCTGAAAGAAAAGAAGCAATAATTTTAGCAAACAAGAGGCAAGAGGACTTAGCTTGTGAGACTATGGACTTGCTAAAGGAGGTTGTTAGGTGAAAAAGGTAAAGATATTTGGGATTAATATAGCTAATACAACTTTACTAGAAACTAGGAGCCTACTTGAAAACAAGTTAAATGGAAGTGAGTTATTTACAATAGCAACGCCAAATACAGAAATAGCCATGATGGCTAAGGACAACAAAAAGTATGCTGAACTTGTTAATTCCTTTGACTTAGTTTTGCCAGATGGAATTGGTTTATTATATGCTTCAAAAATGAAGAAACTTCCATTAGCAGAAAGAGTAACAGGC
>CAMEGD010000037.1 GCA_945916025.1 uncultured Clostridia bacterium | reverse complement strand
TAGGTTATATATCTAAAAAAGGAGGAAGAAAAAAATGAATTTTGTAGTAAGAGAGATTGAAGGTTTATTTAAGATTATTAAGTTAAAAGAGTTTAGAAGGACTCAAAGTGTTGAGTTTGATGTTATGGTTAAGTCAATGGTTCCTAAGGTAGATGCCATTGATAGGGTTATGCACAGAGGGCCAGCTGTTTCTCCAGGGCCTGTTGGAGATGTTGAAAGACCTTGGTATATGCACTACCACCAAGACGACAATCTTTTAGTACTTGCTGGTGAAAGAAATGTTGAGCTATATAATACTGAACATGGAAAAATTGAAAAATTCGTAGTTACTCCTGATTATATTTCTCACAATGGCGAAGTAGTTGTGGAAGGTGCCGGTATTTTGATTTGGCCAACTCATGTATTCCATAGAATTATTAGTGGTGAAAATGGATCTGCGTCTGTAAATCTAGCTACTCATCATGAAGGCATGGACTTAAAGAACAACTTTGATGTTTTTGATCTAAATACTGAAACTGGTGAATACAAGGTTATTAGAGAAGGTTACAAAGACCAAAATATGGAAGGTATTGAATAGGAGTCCTGGAGGTTACTATGACTAAAGATATTAAAGACAACCCTCTATTAAGTGCTCAAAAACAAATTAGAATGGCCTGTGACAGGCTAGACCTTGGTGAGAGTGTATATGAGCTTTTAAAAGAACCTCAAAGGGTAATTGAAGTTTCTATACCTGTTAAGATGGACGATGGAAATGTAAAGGTTTTCAAGGGTTATAGGTCCCAACACAATGATGCTATTGGACCTTTTAAGGGAGGAATTAGATTTCATCAAGATGTAAACCTAGACGAAGTTAAGGCCCTTTCTATTTGGATGACTTTTAAGTGCGGAGTTTTAGGTCTACCTTATGGTGGTGGCAAGGGTGGCGTTACTGTAAACCCTAAAGAGCTATCCCAAAGGGAAATTGAAGCTTTAGCTAGGGGCTATATACAAAAAATTAAACCTATTATTGGAGATAGGATAGATATTCCTGCTCCTGATGTAAACACGAATCCACAAATTATGGCATGGATGGCAGATGAGTATTTAAAACTTACGGGTGAAATGAATCCTGCTTTTATTACTGGAAAGCCTGTTGAATTTGGTGGTTCTTTAGGAAGAAACGAAGCTACTGGTTTTGGAGCTGCTACTATAGTAAAGGAAATGCTTAAGAAACTAGATATTGATGTAAAGGATGCTACTTTTACCTTACAAGGTTTTGGTAATGTTGGTTCTTATACTGGAAAGCACCTACAAGAATATGGAGCTAAGTTAGTTGCAGTTGCAGGCCATGCTGATGGAAAAGAATATGCTATCTACAACAAGGATGGTATTGATGCTAAGGAACTTTTAGCTTTTAGGAAAAATGAAAGAGATATTAGAAAATTTCCTAATGTAGAAGTTATTGACATTGATGACTTTTGGGCTTTAGAAGTTGATGCTTTTATTCCTGCAGCTTTAGAAAATGTTATTAATGCTGAAGTAGGAAAGAAAATAAAGGCTAAATTTATAGCTGAGGGGGCAAATGGCCCTACTACTCCAGATGGAGATGAGGCCCTCAAAGAAAGAGGAGTTACAGTAGTTCCTGATATTTTAACTAATGCAGGTGGTGTAACTGTTTCTTATTTCGAATGGGTTCAAAACAACTATGGGGACACTTGGACTGAAGAAGAAGTTCTAAATAAAGAAAAAGAAAAAATGGAAAAGGCCTTTGAAGATATTTGGCAACTAAAGGAAAAAGAAGGTCTTACTATGAGAGAGGCAGCCTACATGATTTCTATTAAGAGAATTGCAGAAACCATGAAGCTTAGGGGCTGGTACTAGACTTTAGTTTTTAAGGGTTAGGCAGGAATGCTTAGCCTTATTTTGTTGGAATGATAGAAAATTTGATGTTTTTATATTATACTCTTTTTAATTAAAGATGTTTTTGTATGTACTTTTTTTAAAGGAGGACTAAATGAACAAGGTTATTAATAAAAAATACTTGGCTAAGGGTATTTTTTCCATAGAAATTGAGGCACCAAAAATTGCAAAAAAGGCCCTTCCAGGACAATTTGTAATTGTAGTTGTTGAGGAGGATGGAGAAAGGGTTCCTTTGACAATTTGCGATGTAAATTTAGACAGTGGGACAATTCTCCTAGTTGTAGAGGCTATTGGTCATTCTACTAAAATACTTGGGTCTTTAAATGAAGGAGACTTTTTATTTGGAGTCTTAGGACCATTAGGTCTTCCTTCTAAACTTATATGTGAGGATATTGAATCCTTAAGACAAAAGAGGATTCTATTAGTTGGTGGTGGAACTGGTTCTGCTACTTTGATTCCTCAAGGTAGGTGGCTAAAGGAACATGGTGTTGCTGTAGATGCCCTACTTGGTTTTAGGTCTAAGGAGTTTATTATCTTAAAGGACAAAATAGAAGAAGTTGTGGACAACCTATACATATCCACAGATGATGGAACTTATGGTTATAAGGGATTTGCTGTTAATTATTTAGAAGACCTAGTAAAAAAGGATGATATAAAGTATGACTTAGCCATTATTGTTGGACCTATGATTATGATGAAATTTACTGCCCTAAAGACTAAAGACTTAGGTATTCCTAGTGTGGTTTCCATGAATCCCCTTATGGTTGATGGTACTGGAATGTGCGGAGCTTGTAGGGTTACTGTAGGTGGTGAAACTAAGTTTGCCTGTGTTGATGGACCGGAATTTGATGGTCACTTAGTTGATTTTGATGAAGCTTTGAGAAGACAAGGCCAATACAAGTCTATTGAAATTGAAAAAAACCACGAGGTTTGCGACCTTGTAGTAGGTATTATTAATGGATAGGAAGCATAGAGTTGAAATCTCTTACCAAGATCCAATGGAGAGGATTAAAAATTTTGATGAAGTTTGTTTAGGATATACTAGGGAGGAGGCTATATTAGAGGCGAAAAGGTGTCTAAAATGTAAAAACCCAAAGTGTGTACTAATGTGCCCTGTTAGTATAGATATTCCTTTGTTTATTAGTCATATTGAAAATGAGGACTTTGACCTTGCCTATAAGGTATTAAGAGAATATTCTTCCCTTCCTGGAGTATGCGGTAGAGTTTGTCCCCAAGAGGACCAATGTGAGAGCACCTGTATTTTAGGTGAAAAGTATGAGCCTATAGCCATTGGAAAACTTGAAAGATTTGCAGCAGATTATGGACTAGATAATAATATTGAAGATATAGAAGTAAAAGAGTCTAATAAGAAAAAAGTTGCTGTTATAGGGTCTGGTCCTGCTGGAATAAGCTGTGCTGGAGAACTTGCAAAGCTGGGCTTTTCTGTAAAAATTTTTGAAGCCCTACATAGGCCAGGGGGAGTTTTGGTTTATGGGATTCCAGAGTTTAGGCTACCAAAGGAAGATATAGTAGATGTTGAAATACAAAAGCTATTAGACCTTGGGGTAGAAATTGAAACTAATACGGTAGTTGGAAGAACTATTAATATAGAAGATTTGTTTGATGAAGGTTATGATGCTATATTTATTGGATCAGGAGCAGGTAGTCCTTTATTTTTAAATATTCCAGGGGAAAACCTAAATGGGGTTTATTCAGCTAATGAATATCTAACTAGGTCTAATCTTATGGGCGCTTACAAGAAGAACTCCCAAACTCCAATAAAGGTAGGAGACCATGTGGTAGTGGTTGGTGGTGGAAATGTAGCCATGGATGCAGCTAGAACAGCTAGAAGGTTTGGATCTAAGGTAAGTGTCCTTTATAGGAGGACCAAGGATGAACTTCCAGCTAGGGAAGAAGAGATTGAAAATGCCATGGAAGAGGGAATTGAATTTATATATTTAAGTAGGCCTCTTGAGATTATAGGAAATGAAGGAGGAGAAGTTGAAAAAATAAAGTGTATAAAGATGAAACTTACTGATGCAGATGAATCTGGACGAAGGACTCCTAGGGACCTTCCTGATACTGAATTTTATATAGATACTGACATGGTAATTTTAGCCCTTGGAACTAATCCAAACCCTCTTATTCCTTCTACAACTGAAGGCCTTTCTTCTGATAAAAAAATGAGGATTATAGTAAATGAAGAAGGAAAGACTTCCCTAAAGAGAGTTTATGCAGGAGGAGACAATGTTACTGGGTCTGCAACTGTAATCTTGGCCATGGAAGCTGGAAAAAATGCAGCCAAGGAAATATATAAGTCCTTAATGAAAGAAGAAGTTTAGATTATGTTTTTTATTTTTGGAATTAATAGTAAGAGAGAAGAAATTGGAAATAATATTTCTATATCCTGTCCATCATGTGATAGGAGGGGACCCTTCAGAGCCTTTGTGGAATATTCAGCATTGAGCATATTTTTTATACCAATATTTAAGTGGAACAAGAACTACTACTTAGAGTCTACTTGTTGTGGCAGCTTGTACCAAGTTTCTGATGAGATTGGTAGAGATTTAGAAAGAAATATTAGACTTGATTTAAGTTATTCAGACTTAAAACCAATTTATGAAAACAATTCAAGGTCTTATACATGTCCTCACTGTGGATATAGTGCTGAGGCAGACCATGTTTTTTGTCCAAAATGCGGAAACAGAATATAGGTAATTGTAAAGGATAATTTACAAACAAAACTTTAATATCCTAAAGGTTTCCTTGTAATAGGGACATATTAGGAGTATAATACCTATTCGAATGTTAGTAAAAGTAGGTAAATTAATGAGAAAAAAGTTAGATCAAATATATTTAAACCCACCCTTGTTTTTAACCTTGGGATTTGGGATTATGATATTAATGGGAGCTTTTATCTTGAATCTTCCAATTATGTCTAGGTCTGGGGAGTCTATAGGCTTTATGAATGCCTTGTTTACAGCTGCTTCAGCATCTTGTGTAACAGGCCTAATAGTTGTAAATACTGCTGAGTTTTGGAACTTTGCTGGACAACTTGTAATATTATTCTTAATACAAGTTGGAGGCCTTGGTATTATGACTTTAGCAACTTTGTTTCCTATTATCATGAGAAAGAAAATAGGCCTTACCTCTAGGCAGATAATTAGGGAACAACTTAATGTAGAAACCATGAGTGGTATGGTAAAGTTACTTAAATACGTAATGTTTTTTACCCTTGCTGTTGAACTACTTGGAGCTATTCTTATGGCCCTTGTATTTGTTCCTGATTATGGTATGAAAAGGGGACTTTGGTATAGTATTTTTCACTCTATTTCTGCCTTTTGTAATGCAGGCTTTGATGTTTTGGGAAATTCCATGGTCCCTTACAAGAACAATTTTATAATTAATGTAGATATATTACTTTTAGTTATTATAGGAGGTTTGGGCTTTCAAGTAACTTCAGAACTATTAAGAAAGAAAAGTTTAACTAATCTTTCTGTTCATGGAAAACTGGTCTTAAGTATTTCTACCTTGTTAGTTTTTGGTGGTGGAATTGTGTTTTTCCTATTAGAAATGTCTAACACCAATACCCTAGCCAATCAGTCATTGTACAGTCAGGGAATTCAAGCTCTTTTTCAATCTGTAGTTGCAAGAACTGCTGGATTTAATTCTGTAGATCTTTCTCGCATAAGGGAGTCTTCAGTAATATTTTTAATAATACTTATGTTTGTTGGGGGATCTCCAGGATCTACTGCAGGTGGACTTAAGACCACAACTTTTGGAGTCTTATTTATGTCTATGATTTCCTCTATTAGAGGATCTGAAGATACTGTAATATTTAAGAAAAAAATACCTCAAAGTATAGTTATTAAGTCACTGGCAATAGTAATGATAAGTATGTTATTAATTGTTTCGATTTCATTTATATTGACAGTTACAGATAGTAACTTTAAATATTTAGACATCCTATATGAAGTAGTCTCTGCCTATGCCACAGTAGGGGCTTCTAGAGGAATTACAGCAGATTTAAGTGTTGTGGGAAAACTAATAATAACTATAACTATGTTTATAGGAAGAATTGGACCTCTTACCATGGCTTATGCCTTTGGAAAGAGAAAGAAACAGTCAAAAATTGAACATCCTGAAGCTAATATTAGTGTAGGGTAGGGGGAATTAAGATGAAAAATGAATCAGTTGTAGTATTTGGGGCTGGAAGGTTTGGATCAGCCTTAGCAAAGGAATTATATGAACAAGGTGTAGAGGTTTTAGTTGTAGACATAAATCACGACAGGGTCCAAGAACTTTCTTCCCAAATTCCAAATATTGTTAGGGCAGATATTCTAGACGAAGGTGCCCTAGAAGAACTAGGACTTGGAAATTTTGATGTGGCTGTAGTAGCTATAGGTCAAAACCTAGAAGCCTCTATAGTTGCTACTGTTGCAGCTAAGGAACATGGTATTCCTTTAATTTATGGTAAGGCACAAAATGAACTACAATCTAGAATTTTAAAGAAAGTTGGAGCTGACTTTGTTGTTTTTCCAGAGATGGAAATGGGAATGAGGCTAGGTAGAGCTATTTCTAAAAAATCCATAATGGAATACATCCATTTTAGCGACCAATATTCAATAATGGAAATTGTACCACCTCACAAGTGGATAGGAAGAACAATTAAAGACATAGACATAAGTAACAAGTACAGCATTAATGTAATAGCTGTAAGAAAAGAAGGGGAGACCCTTATTGTTCCATTAAGAGATGTGAAAATAGAAGAAACTGACAGGCTAATAGTTATTGGTGAAGATAGTGTAATAACAAAATTGGAGAAAGATGGCTAAGGAAATAAAATCTCAAGATAACAAAAAAATAAAATATATTAAGTCCTTAAAGCAAAAAAAATTTAGGGCTAAGGAAGAAATCTATATTTTAGAAGGGATTAAGCCAGTATTAGAAGCTATAAGGGACAAGGCAGAGATTAAGGATGTTTTTGTTTCTGAAACTTTCTTTAAGGAAGAATTAAAAAAGTACGTAATTCCTTTGGAACTTAATGTAGTTGATGACAAGATTTTTAACTCTATTACTGATACAGTTAATTCCCAGGGAATAATTTGTACCATAAAGGCTAATTTAAAAAGCATTGAGGAAATAACTCCCTTTGGAAGATATATATTTTTAGATGGTCTAGCTGATCCTGGAAATATGGGGGGGATTATTAGAGGAGTAGATGCCTTTAATTTTGATGGAATTATAATAGGACCTAATAGTGTAGATGTTCTAAATGAAAAGGTAGTAAGGTCTACAATGGGGTCGATATTAAGGGTAAATATTTACAACCTAAAGTCTTATGAAGAAGTTAAGACCCTAAAGAAACTAAAATTTAGGTTTATAGTAACAAGCCTTGTAGATGAATCAAAGAACCCAAAAGACTTAGACTTAAAAAATAATATAATTATTGTAATTGGAAATGAAGCAAATGGGGTTTCTAATGAAATGAAATCTTATGCTAGTAATTATTTAAAAATCCCTATGGAGGGAAGGGCAGAATCTCTAAATGCCAATATAGCAGCCTCCATATTAATGTATGAATCACTAAGACAAAGGGGCTAAAATGAAAATTTGCATTATTGATAAAAACTTAAATGAAAACATGGCCAAGAAATTAGAAAATCTTGGTTTTTTTCTTATAAAGACAAGAAAATTAGAGGGTATAAATGGGCCCCTTTCCACCCATCCAGATATTCAGCTTTGCAAGGTTTCTGAAGATACTTTGGTAGTTGAACCTAGTGTATTTGACTACTATGAAAAAAATCTCTCAAAATATGGTATAATAATAAAATCAGGATTTTCCAAAGTAAGGGACCCTTACCCTAAGGATGCAGCCTATAACTGTGCTATAAATAAGGACTACGCTTTTCATAACTTTGAGATTACAGATGAGATTTTAAAAGAAAACCTTTCTAAGAATAAAATACACTTAAAACAAGGCTATTCTAAGTGCAATATATTGTTAACAAAATCAGGTCTTATAACTTCTGACATGGGAATTTATAAAAAGACTCCAAGTAGAAAGCTTTTAATATCAAAGGGCCATGTTGAACTAGAGGGCTATGACTATGGCTTTATAGGTGGGGCATCTGGATGTTTTGACAAGGTATATTTCTTAGGGGATGTGACCTTACATCCGGATTTTGAACAAATAAGGGACTTTTTGGCAGAAGAAAATACAGAATTTGAAATTTTAGGAAGAGACAAATTACATGACTATGGGTCATTAATTTTTATTGGAAAAGAGGAGGAAAGATAAAATGAACGATATAGTAAAGCCATCAATACTTGCAGGATTTATGGAATTAAACCCAAAGGACCAAATTCAGTTTAATAAGATGAAGGATATTATTAGAAGTACATATGAAAAATTTGGCTTCTTACCAATTGACACCCCAGTATTAGAAAAAAGTGAAGTTTTACTTGCTAAGGGGGGAGGAGAAACTGAAAAACAAGTTTATAGATTTGAAAAGGGTAAGGCAGATATTTCTATGAGGTTTGACCTTACTGTTCCTTTAGCTAGGTATGTTGCTCAACATTATAGCGAAATTTCTTTTCCTTTCAGAAGATACCATATAGATAAGGTCTATAGGGGAGAGAGAAACCAAAGGGGTAGGTTTAGGGAATTTTACCAATGTGATATTGATATTATAGGTGAAAATAGCCTATCTATTATTAATGATGCAGAAATTCCAGCAGTTATTTATAGTGTTTTTTCTGATTTAAAAATCGGAGATTTTACAATAAGAATGAACAACAGAAAGGTCCTAAAGGGTTTTTATAGTCATTTAGGAATTGAAGATTCTCAAAGTATTCTTAGAATAGTAGACAAGTTAGAAAAAATAGGCATAGAAAAAGTATTAGAAGAGTTAGAAGAACTTGGAATTAAAAAAGAAGACGCAGACTTTGTAATGAAATTTATGTCCATTAAAGGAACTAATGAAGAAAAAATTAAGGCCTTAAGGGACCTAAATATTGAAAACTCAGTTTTTCTTGAAGGGGTAAATGAAATGGAAGAGGTATTTTCTTATCTAAGGCAATTTAATGTACCAGAAAAAAATACTGAATTCGACTTATCTATTGCTAGAGGTTTAGACTATTATACTGGAACTGTTTATGAAACTAAACTAAACGACCACCCTGAAATAGGTTCTATTTGTTCAGGAGGAAGGTATGATGATTTAGCTAGTTATTATACTAAGTCAAAACTTCCAGGTGTTGGAATTTCCATAGGTCTTACTAGGTTATTTTTCCAACTTAAGGATGCTGGAATAATAAAGGAAGAAGACAATAGCCTTACTGAATGTTTGATTATACCTTTTGAAGGCTTTATGGAAGAGGCCATATCTCTAACTAACTCCTTAAGAGAAGGTGGAGTAGAGGTATTCATTTATACAGAAGATGGGAAATTAGGAAAGAAGATGAAGTATGCTGATTCACTAAATATTCCTTATACTATACTAATTGGAGAAGACGAAAAGGCATCTAAAAAGTATTTATTAAAGGATATGAAATCTGGAGAACAATTCTCCTTAGACTCCCAAGAAATAATCAAAAAGGTAAAAAACAAGTAAAATATTTTAAATTTATTTGAATAAAAAAATAAAATTTGGTAATATATAACTATTATATGTAGGCGTTGATAGAACGAGTAAACAAACCTTACTTTCTTAGAGAAGAGATGGATGGTGAAAATCTCTAAAGTAACTTGTTGAAAACTACTCTGGAGTCTTAGTTTAAAAAACTACGGTGATGCGATATAGTCATAAGAGCAAAAATTAAGGTGGAACCACGGTACTATCGTCCTTTAGGGATGAGTAGTACCTTTTTTTTATAAG
Source organism: uncultured Clostridia bacterium (assembly GCA_945916025.1). Taxonomy (GTDB): domain Bacteria; phylum Bacillota; class Clostridia; order Tissierellales; family Peptoniphilaceae; genus Neofamilia. The sequence goes on along the minus strand of CAMEGD010000037.1, from coordinate 2,064 downwards.
GGAGGAAAATATGAGAGTAATTACTTTACCAGATGGATCGAAAAAACAATACCAAGACAAGGTACTTGTAAGGGATATTGTAAAGGACATTTCTGAGGGTCTTTATAGGGATTCTTTAGGGGCTGTTTTAAACGGAAGAGTCTTAGGAATGGAAGATGAAGTAGATGAAGATGGAAACTTTAAGGTTGTAAAGTTCCAAGATCCTGAAGGAAAGGAAATCTTCTGGCACACTTCATCTCACGTTATGGCCCATGCTATTAAAAACCTTTATCCAAATGTAAAATTTGCAATTGGACCTGCAACTAAGGAAGGTTTTTATTACGACATTGACCTAGAAGAAAGACTTACAACTGAAGATTTAGAAAAAATAGAAAAAGAAGCAATAAAATTAGCTAGGGAAAATCTAGATGTTAAGAGAATGGAAATATCTAGAGAGGAAGCTCTAGACAAGTTTAGAAAAGAAGAGGAAATATATAAGGTAGAACTTATTGAAGACCTTGGAGAAGATGCACAAATCTCCCTTTATGAAACTGGAGCATTTGTAGACCTTTGTAAGGGACCTCACCTTGAATCTACTAAAAAGATTAAGGCTATAAAACTACTTTCAATAGCAGGAGCTTATTGGAGAGGGTCTGAAAAGAACAAGATGCTTCAAAGAATTTATGGTATTTCCTTTGAAAAACAAAAACAACTTGATGAGTATTTAGAACTTAGAGAAGAAGCAGAAAAAAGAGATCATAGAAAACTTGGAAGGGAATTAGACTTGTTTAGTTTCCATGAAGAAGGACCTGGTTTCCCATTCTTCCATCCTAAGGGAATGATTCTTAGAAATCATTTACTTTCATGGTGGAGAGGTGTCCTAGATGAAAATGGATATGGAGAAATTTCTACTCCAATGATTTTAAGTGAAGCTTTATGGCACCAATCTGGCCACTGGGATCACTATCAAGAAAATATGTACTTTACAAAAATTGATGATGGTGACTATGCAGTTAAACCAATGAACTGTCCAGGTTCAATTTTAGTATATGATTCTAAGCCTCATTCATATAGGGACTTTCCTATGAGACTTTCTGAGTTTGGTTTAGTTCATAGACATGAGCTTTCAGGAGCTTTACATGGACTATTTAGAGTAAGGGCATTTACTCAAGACGATGCCCACATCTATTGTCTAAAAGACCAAATAAAGGACGAAGTATTTAAGTTAATTGACTTAGCTGCTTATCTATATAACACTTTTGGATTCAAATACAGGTTAGAACTTTCAACTAGACCAGAAAACTATATGGGAGACATAGAAGTTTGGAACTTGGCTGAAGAAAGTCTTAAAAAAGCTTTGGAAGAAAAGGGAATTCCTTATGACATTAATGAAGGAGACGGAGCTTTTTATGGACCAAAAATTGACTTCCAACTAGAAGATGCTATTAAGAGAACTTGGCAATGTGGAACAATCCAACTAGACTTCCAATTACCAGAAAACTTTGACTTAACTTATGTTAACGAAAAAGGGGAAAAGGAAAGACCAGTTATGCTTCATAGAACAATGCTAGGTTCTGTAGAAAGATTTTTAGGAATCTTAACTGAACACTTTGCTGGTAAGTTCCCACTTTGGATATCTCCAGTACAAGTTAAGGTTGTTCCTGTTTCTGATAAGTTTGCTGACTATGCACAAGAAGTAAGTGACAAACTTAAAGAAAGTGGATATAGGGTAGAAGAGGACAAGAGGGCTGAAAAACTTGGAAAGAAAATTAGAGATGCCCAACTTGAAAAAGTTCCTTATGTGGTAGTTGTTGGAGAAAAAGAAGTAAATGACAAGACTATTTCAGTTCGTCAAAGGGACGGAGTTGATTTAGGAAGCAAGAACTTAGATGAATTTATCCAAGAATTAGACAAAGAAGTTAAGGAAAAAAGCATTTAATAATCTTTAAAGATAAAGGCTTAGTTTATGACTAGGCCTTTTTTCTTTAGGAAAATATATAATAAATTTTTATGGTATAATATTGTTATGTTAAATTATAAAAACATTGACTTTACAGGCTTAAACATTATCCACTTAGATATGGA
>CAMEGD010000036.1 GCA_945916025.1 uncultured Clostridia bacterium | reverse complement strand
TCTTCATTGTACTGAATTGTTCCCAGGTTAAAGTTTAGGTAGTAGTCTGGCCCAAATTTATCTATGGTTTCTTCTATTTCTTTCTTAGCCAAGTCCATATCTCCAAGGACTTGGTAAATTATGGCTAGTTGATTGTGATAGATAGCCACATCCTCAATTTCTATGGCTCTTAAAATTGCATCTAAGGCTCCATCAATATCCTTTAAGTTGTAATAGGAAAGGCTTAGATGATAAAAATAAAGGTCATCCTTCTTGTCTATGTCCACCTTTAGGAGCTTGTCTAAGGCCTTGTCATAAAGACCAGAATTTAAGTCCAGGACTGCCTTTTCCTTTAATAACTCTGATTCTATATTTTCAATTTCTTCCCTGGCCTCTTGGATCCTAAATTCGTTTTTGTCTAGTTCCATAAATTTTTCAAAGGAGAGTTTTGCCTTAATAAATTGTCCAAATTCCTTATAAATATGGCCTAACTTGTAGTGGGCCAATGAAAAGTTTCGGTCTAGGTTTAGGACTTTTTCATAAATATTCATAATCTCTAGGGCGTATTGGTTCTTTTCTTTTTCATTTAAAATGCTAATGTCCAGGTTTTCTAGTCCTTGACCTAGGGAAAAGAATGTCTTTTCATCTGCCATATCCTCATTAACTAGGAAGTTTAAATATACTATACCCTCAAGGTAGTTTTCCTTATTAATTTCCTCTAAACCCCTGGAAAAGACGTAAGACTTTAGGTCCTTACTTACCTCCCACAAAAAGTTCATATAGGTTGTTTTGTATGGAGTATCCTTGTTTAGAGAAATTGTGTATATTATCCCCTCTACAAAGTATTCAATAGGCAGGTCTTCAATGTTTTCCTTTACTATACTTACTAAGTTTTTATTTAGAAGGGGTAAGGGAAGATAGCCCTCAATTTTTTTGTCTCCAATTTCTATAAAGGACCCTTCTTTTAGTTCCAATACAGCTAAATCATCTAGTTTTTTTAATAAAATATCCTTGTAAATCATTACCAGTTTATCCCCATATACTTTCTTTTTCTAAGGCTGGAATTTCTAGTTTCCTTAAATAAATGACCCCTAAATACAGAATAAAAGCCCATAAATAGTAAGTATATTATTGCATTAATACTTATACCAATTGGAAGAATATACATATCTAATGGGTCAGCTAAACTAATCAAAAAGATACTTCTAGAAACTAACAAATAGACTAGAACATGGACAAGCCATAGGTACCAGTTTTCCTTTAAATAGTCTATTGAGTACATAAAGGATTCCAGACCAGAAGTCTTTCTAATATAAATACTCTCTCCAACTCCATTAAAAACTACAAAAGTAACTAAAGAAACCATAGGGTTAGCTAAAAGAGATCCCCCCAATAAGGATCCAATATAAAATATAAAGCTAACAAAATAAATACTAAAAAAATAGTCCCTAAAGCCACTAAAGGTGTTGGCAAGGTTAAACCTTCTAAAATTAATTGCATCTTCAAGTTGGGCAAAATATGCTGACAAAAGCATGGCAGCTCCAATACTAATAAAAAGGCTTAGGAACCTTCCAAATAGAGGTATATTAAATATTACATTAATTACCCCAAACAAAATAAAGGAGTATACCAGAGGCATCAGCACAATTAAAGGGACCCTTTTTATGGTATTTAAAGTGTCTCCTGCAGCCTTTTTATAAACTTGTAAAAAATCATTTACGTATTCCATATATTATCCTTTCATAATCCATTGTCATATCTAAGACCAAGGTTTGGTCCTCTTTATAATAGAAGCCTAGAACCTTCTCTTGTCCATCAAAGGTAAAAACTTCAAAAGCAAAATCCTTTACTAATTTTTTAGTTGGGATATTATCTCCTAAAGAAAACTTTTCCCTAACTATATTATCCTTTAAAAGGTCGTGATAGTCTTTCACGCCTATTCCCCTTGGTCTTAAAAAGTCCTTAGGTTGAGACTTGTTGTTTTTTAGAAAGTCATATCTTAAATTCTCTAAGACTTCCTCATAATCCTCCCTTTTACTTACAAATCCAGATAGCCTTTCATAAAGGGATTTTCTAGAGTGTAGACTAAGATGGTAGTCTTTTTCTTCCCAAAATCTTCCAAAGTCCTCAAAAAATCCAAAGGGATTTTCTTCAGGAACTAGGTATTCTAGAGTTTTTTCAAAGTAGTCTTCATTGGAAAATTTTTCTACTAGGTCCTCAATAACCTTAAGTTTCGAAATTTCCTTTGGACTTAGCCATCTTGTGGAAATAACCTCATAGGGTGGATAGTCAGAAAAAACTATGTCATATTCATGGGCTCTTTTTCTAAGTTCAGACCCCCTTAGTAGTTTTAAAAAACCAAGTTGAAGTTTTTCTACCCCTAGCTTATAGGCAAAGTTAAAGGACTCTCTAAAGGAATCATATCCTTCAAAGGGCAAACCTACAATTAAGTCCACATGTTGGTGGATATTATTAAAGGACTTTATTTTCTTAACAACTTCTTCCAGCCTTCCTAGGTCAGTTTTTCTATTAATTTCATTCAAGGTCTTTTCATTTCCAGATTGGATTCCAATTTCAAATTGAAAAAGTCCCCTTGGAAGGTCTTTTAAGTAATCCAAAAACCTATCGGAAATAAGGTGAGCCATTAATTCCATGTGAAATACAAGGTCATCCCTCTTATTTTCTAAAATAAAATCCATTACTTCCATAGAGAACTTTTCATTTGCATTAAAGGTCCTGTCCACTAGCTTAACAACTTGTACCCCAGAAGAGATAATCTCAACTAGGTCCCTCTTTATCCTATCTAAAGAAAAGGTCCTTAAGCCACAAATTGTAGAAGAAAGACAATATGAACAGGAAAAAGGACAGCCTCTGGACATTTCAAAGTATACCATCCTCCCATTAGTAGCCTTGTAATCTAAAAATGGAGATGGAAGACTGTCTAAGTCTTTTATTAATGGCCTATCTTCATTTACAAAAATTTGGCCCTGATGTCTATATGAAATACCTAAAATATCCCCTAGACTGGACTTCTTTTCTAAGGTCTCAAACAAAACCTTTGAAGTAACTTCCCCTTCATCTCTAATAATAATATCTAGGCTAGGATTTTCCTCCAAAAGGTCCCTAGTATCAAAGGAAACTTCTGGTCCACCCCATACAATCACAAGAGCTTCCATGGCCTTTTTAAGGTCACTAGTAAGTCTTTTTACAAAGTTAAAGTTCCAAATATAAGTAGAAAACCCAACTATGTCAGGTTGTTCCTTTATGATTTCCCTATAAATATCCTCTATATTTTGGTTAATATTAAATTCTACTATCTTAATATCATCCCGATTACTATATTTTTCTATATATTTTATGGCCAAGTTCTCATGGGAAAACTTAGCATTAATTCCAACTAATAATATTTTCAATTTATCACCAGTATTAGTATACCATATCCCTTAAATACTTAGAGTTTCTAAAGGACTTTTTGAATAAAAAATTCCTTTAAATCAGAAAAGTTTTCTCCAATTTCCTCTAGTTCCTTTAAGATACTAGGCCTGTCTGACACTTGGATTTGATCAGTTTCAGAAATATTATATATTCCCCTAAACTCAGCATTAAGGGCCTTAAAAAACATGTCCATTACAGGTATAGCCCATAGGAATTGGTCATGGGTGTACTTAGCCCCACCTACTCCAATAAAGAAACCAACCTTCTTAGGAATGTCTATTTTGTCCCTGCCATAACCATACTTTATGCCCCAGTACCTTTGGGCCCTGTCTACCATTGTCTTAGTATGGGCATTTATAGTATTAAAATATATAGGAGAAGCCACTACAAAAACATCACATTGGTCAATTTTTTTGTACAAGTCTCCCATTCCGTCATTGTAAATACAGTGTCCAGTCCTACTACAATTATCACAGGCTATGCACCTATTTATTTCAACGTCCTTTAAATAGACCTTTTCATAAGTGTGCCCCTTATTGGAGATACCCTTCAAAAAGGCGTCTAGGGCAGCATTTGTATTTTTATTTTTTCTTTCAGATCCCATTACAGCTAAATATATCACAAGTCACCTCTTTTTTTCTTTTTACCCAAAAATTATCTAGGCCAATTATATTCAAAAGGATCTTTTCTGTATTGTTTTCTAAGACTTGAGATACCTTTTCAGGAAATACTATACTACCACTATTTTCTTCAGCCTTTGGCAAAACTCTTCCACAATTTACCAGTAGTCTATCTGGCCTAGGAGGTCCAAAGGGATGACAAGTAAGAAGGGTCAACACATCAAGGTCCTCCCTTGGTCCTAACTTGTCCCAGTCAGAAGGTCCAATGATATACTCTCTAAATCTAAAAATAGCCACAATAAGTAGTATAGCTAAAATAATTAGAGCAAAATAGTCCTTGTACCTAAAATCTGCCCCAAAAGTAGACAAGTTGCCTTCATCAACTGGGCCGGTATAATCAACCCTGTGTCCCCTTACTAAAAGTCTGTGGGAATTTATCATGTAAGTCTAAAACCCTGTATTTTACACATATAAGAACAAAAAAATGACTGGCTAAGTATATTCCAGTCATTCTCAATTATTTTTATTTTACAATTGATTCTTTCCAAAAAGTCTTTCTATTAGTGAAACTGCTATTTCTCCTGTTAGGTTTTCCTTGTCTAATAGTGGATTTACTTCCACAAATTCTGCTGATACTATCTTTTCTAGTTTTGATGCCATCATTAGGGCAGTTTTTGCCTCTCTAAAGGTTAAACCTCCTGATACCTTTACGCCAGTTCCCGGGGCTATATTAGGGTCTAGACAGTCTACGTCAAAGGATATGTGGACTTGGTCAGCTCTCTCATCTATATATGATATAGACTCATCCATTACAGTCTTTAGACCCAGTCTATCTATGTCATCTACGCTATAGGCCTTTATGCCCAGGTCTCTTATTATTTCAATTTCCCCTGGATCTACATCCCTAAGTCCTATATATACAATATTTTCTGGCTTTAAATAGTTTTTGTCCTCAAAGACCTTAGTCATTTCTTCATAACCCTCTCCTATTAAAAAGGCTATTGGCATTCCGTGCATATTTCCTGTAAGAGAGGTCTTTTCTGTATTTATATCTGCATGGGCATCAAAGTAAATTATTCCTGGATTGTCATAGGCCTTTAGTAGTCCCTTCATTGATCCAAAGACTTGGGAGTGGTCTCCTCCAATAATTAGTGGAAATTCTTCTTCTACTAATCCTTGGTAAACTTCTTTTGCTAAAATACCCATGGCCTCTTTTACTAATTCATAGTTTTTTAGATTATTTTCTACTATTGGTTCATATCCGATTCTTATTTGTAAATTTCCTTGGTCATTTACTTGGTAGCCAAGGTTTTTTAATGCTTTATTAAGTCCTGCTAGTCTAATGGCCTCTGGACCTAATCTAGCTCCAAATTGGCTTGCTCCCATATCAAAGGGCATGCCTATTATCCTAACAGTTTTGTTTAACCAGCTTTTCATTTATCCTCCAAAGTATTAGTTTATTACATATTATTATACCATTAATGGATTAATCAATAAAGTAAAAGAGGTAAAGTAAATACTTCACCCCTTCTACTTTGCTTATGATATTTGAAACATTTTTGTCAAACTAAAATTTTCGCCTCTTTTTTAAGTATATAAATATAATAATACATATATTGTCTTAAGTCAAATAATAATGATAATTAATTGGGTTTATTTGATTTTTTCTAAGTCTAATATATACCTAACTTTAGAGGTTTCTTTTTTAGCTGCTTTGAATGTTTTCTCTTCTCCTTTTACAAAGCCTTCTTTTTCGTAAAAGTTTCTTCCTGGTGTATTTTCTTTTAGGACCCATAGGGATATTCTAGAAAAGTTATTTTTCATACCATAAGCTTTTATTTCTTCTAAGAATTTATGGCCAATTCCCATCCTAAAGTACTTTGGTCTAATATATATGGACCCTAGTTCTAGGTCTTCTTCATATCCTTTTTGGGTAGATTTTTGATAGCAAGTTGCCCCTGCCGGTTCTTCATCTTCATAAGCTATTAGACAATTTAATTTTCCACTTTTTAGGCCCATCCTAACTAAGGGTTCCCATTGGTTTTCCTTTAGAGAATCCAAGTATTCCTTGGGAAGATAGTCTTTGTATGAATATATAGCAGATTTATAATAGATTTTGCTTACTAGTTTTGAATCTTCTACTTGTGCTTTTCTAATTTCCATCTAGCTTTCCTTTTTTTAAAAAAGATGGCTGATTGCTCAACCACCTTTTTGTAAGTTTAACTTATCCTATTAAGACTTGTTCTTCTTCAAAATCTTCCATTTCTTCTTTTGCTATTAAGTCTTTGATTTTCATAAGCCTAGTTATTGTTTCTCTCTCGCTTTCTTCTAATCTCATCCTAATAAACTTAATTGTTTCTTCTAGGTCTGGAATAGTCCTATATTCAAGGGCATTTACCCTTCTTCTAGTTTTTTCTATTTCATCAGCCATTAGTTGGGAAGTTTTTTCTACTTGAGCAAGTTCTAGTAATTTGTCCAAAATGTCATCTAGCCTACTTACTGCTTCGTCTAGTTCTGAATTAGTATGGGTAAATCCATAAGGATAGATACTTGATGACTTTTGTCCGTCTTCTAAGTTTACTATATTTTCTTTTCTGAAAGTCATGTGAGGTATAGACACACTCATGATATTTTCAATTTCCATGTCTACTCCAATTTTTTGTTTTGGTAGACTTAATGCTAACTCTAAAAAGTTTGGCATTGATAGGGAACTTGCTATTGAAAAGTCTTGGAAGGACTTTGTAAGTTCTTTTTCAACTTCTTTTCTAAGTTTTTCGTTCAATCTAATTTGGACTATAAACCTTCTTACTAGTTCGTCTTGCTTGTCCTTTAGGAGTTTGTGACCCCTTGTGGCAGTAGACAGTCTTTTCTTAAGGTTTGATAATTCCATTCTCGTAGGGTTAACATTTAGTATTGCCATAGCATACCACCTACTTTACTTCTTCTATTTCTTGTGCTTCAACTGAATTTTCTTCTAAACCATCTTTAGGTGCTTTTTTTTCTGGTCCTAAATACTTGTCTATTAACTTATCATCAATTCTCTTAAGTTCGTATCTTGGTAATTTAGCTAGTAATTCCCAACCTAGGTCTAGTGTTTCTTCTATAGACCTGTTAGTGTAGAAACCTTGTCCAACATATCTTGCTTCAAATTCTACAGCAAAGTGCATAAAAGCCTTGTCTGTTTCTGAAAGGGCAGATTCTCCTAAGATAGTTGCTAATTCCTTAGCTTGGATACCAGAGGTATAGGCTGCATAAATTTGGTTCATAGTGTTAGCATGATCTTCTCTAGTTTTTCCAGGTCCAATACCCTTGTCTTTTAAACGGGATAGCGAAGGTGTAACGTTTATAGGTGGAACTATGTTACTCTTGTGAAGTTCCCTTGACATAATTATTTGCCCTTCTGTAATATATCCTGTTAAGTCAGGTATTGGATGAGTGATGTCATCTTCTGGCATTGTAAGGATTGGGATTTGGGTAATTGAACCTTCCCTGCCCTTAATTCTACCTGCTCTTTCATAAATACCTGCAAGGTCTGTATATAGATAACCAGGATAGCCCCTTCTACCAGGAACTTCCTTTCTAGCTGCAGAAACTTCACGAAGGGCTTCTGCATAGTTAGTCATATCTGTCATAATAACCAAAACGTGCATTCCTTTTTCAAAAGCTAAGTATTCAGCTGTTGTAAGGGCCATTTTTGGTGTAGATATTCTTTCAATTGCAGGGTCATTTGCTAGGTTTATAAAAAGAACTGATTGGTCAATAGAACCATGTTCATTAAAGTCATCAATAAAGAATTGGGACTCTTCAAAGGTAATTCCTAGGGCTGCAAATACAATGGCAAACTTAGAATCTTTTCCTAAAACCTTAGCTTGTCTTGCAATTTGAGCTGCCAAGTTGTTATGTGGCATACCTGATCCTGAGAATATAGGAAGCTTTTGTCCACGAACTAGGGTATTAAGACCGTCAATAACAGAAATACCAGTTTGAATAAATTCATCTGGATAGTTTCTAGATACTGGGTTCATAGGAGTACCGTTAACATCTAGGTGCTTTTCAGCTATAATTGCTGGTCCACCGTCAATTGGGTTTCCAAGTCCATCGAATACCCTACCTATCATAGATTCAGAAACTCCGATTTCAAGAGGTTTTCCTAAGAATCTTGAGCTAGTATTTTTTAGGTTAATTCCACTAGTACCTTCATATACTTGAACTAGGGCCTTGTCCTTATTAATTTCTAGAACTCTACCCCTTCTCTTTTCGCCTGTTTGAAGTCTAATATCTACTAGTTCTTCATATTTTACATTCTCAACACCTTCAACAAGCATCAAGGGTCCAGCAACTTCTGTAGCTGTCTTATATTCTTTAAGCATCTTGTACCCCTCCTTGTTTTATTAAAGTGTCTATTTCATCTTTTATTTCTTGTCTTAAAGCTCTTATTTCTTCTGCTGCTGTATCGTTGTTAATATATTTCATTCTAGCTATTTTTTCTCTTACCGATAGGTTTTTGATCTCATTTAAGTAGATTTTTGCATCTAAAGCCTTAAGTGATTCCGCATAAAAGTCTAATATAGCTGAAAGCATTTCTGTTTGTTTGTCAACTGGGCAGAAGGTATCAACTTCATGGAAGGAGTTTTGTTGTAAAAAGTCCTCCCTAATCATTTTTGTAACTTCTAGTTTTAGCTGGTCTTGTTCTGATAAGGAATCAGCACCAACAAGTCTTACAACTTCTTGAAGTTCTGATTCATCTTGTAACAAGGACATGGCTTTTATTCTTGCTTGCGAAAAGTCTTCATCATAGTTTTCATCAAAGTACTTGTCCATCTTATCTTGGTATAAAGAATAAGAATCTATCCAGTTTATAGCTGGGAAGTGACGAGCATAAGATAGGGCATAATCAAGTCCCCAGAATACCTTAACTATTCTAAGGGTTGATTGAGTTACTGGTTCAGATAAGTCCCCTCCTGGAGGAGATACTGCCCCTATAGCTGTAAGAGCCCCTTCTCTACCTTCAGAACCTTGGGAAATTACCCTTCCGGCTCTTTCATAAAACTCTGCAATTCTAGATGCAAGATAAGCTGGATAACCTTCATCACCAGGCATTTCTTCTAGACGACCAGACATTTCTCTAAGGGCTTCTGCCCATCTGGAAGTAGAGTCTGCAAACATGGCTACAGAATATCCCATATCTCTAAAGTATTCAGCTATTGTAATACCAGTGTAGATAGAAGCCTCTCTGGCTGCTACTGGCATATTTGATGTATTTGCTATTAGAACAGTCCTTTTCATTAGTGACTCTCCAGTTTGAGGGTCAATAAGTTCAGGGAACTCTTCCAATACGTCAGTCATTTCGTTTCCACGTTCTCCACAACCTACATAAATAACTATTTGTGCATCTGAATATTTAGCAAGCTGATGTTGGATAACTGTCTTACCAGAACCGAATGGTCCAGGAATAGCAGCTGCCCCACCCTTTGCAACTGGGAAGAAGGTGTCGATAACCCTTTGTCCAGTAATAAGAGGGTTTTTAGGGTCAAGTTTTTTTGCATATGGTCTACCAATTCTTACAGGCCATTTTTGCATTAAGCTAAGTTCTACTTCTTTGCCATCATCAGTTTTAACAACATAAACTGTGTCATGAACGTGGTAAGAACCTGAGCTTATCTTTGTAATTTGTCCACTAACTTTTGGAGGTACCATTATGCTGTGCTTTACTATTGTAGTTTCTTGAACAAAACCTACAATATCTCCAGCTACAACCTTGTCTCCAATGCTTTTAGTGGCATTAAATTCCCATACTTTCTCTCTGTCTAACGAAGGAACAACTACCCCTCTTGTTAAGAAGTCTCCTGCCTTAGCTCTTAGGATGTCTAAAGGTCTTTGGATACCGTCAAACATACCTTCGATCATACCAGGTCCAAGTTCTACAGAAAGTGGAGCTCCTGTTGTATAAACTGGTTCTCCAGGTCCGATACCTGTTGTTTCTTCATATACTTGTATTGAGGCTCTGTCGCCTCTCATCTCTATTATTTCGCCTATAAGTCTGTCTTCAGATACTTCTACAACGTCATAAACGTTAGCTTCAGACATTCCTATGGCTTCAACTAAAGGTCCTGAAACCTTTACTATTTTTCCTGTATTCAATAACAGCCCTCCCTTTTCTATAAAATGTTAGAGCCTAGTGCTTTTTCTACATTTTTATTAATTCTATCAGACCCAATATTTAATGTTCCACTGTTACTTGGAATCATTATTATGGCCGGAATAACTTCTCCATCATACCTACTTATAGTTTCAAGTGCCTTTACAGCCATTTGTTCAGTAATAAAGATTACACCGTACTCCTTTTTTGCAAGGGTCTCAATTGTAGTCCTAACATCTGCATCCTTTTCTGGTGTAAAGACTTCTAGTCCCAAGGCCTTAAAACCAAGGACAGAGTCTTTATCGCCTATAACGCCAATTTTACGCAATCAGTTCACCTGTCCTTTCCCTAATTTCCTCTGGAGAAAGGTTGTTAATCTTTCCGATTACGATAGTTCTAATTAGTTGAACTTCCCTTTCCTTCCTAAGCATATAAGAAAATAATACCTCAGGTCCATAAGTTACAGTTTTTCCTCTAAGGGCTAATTTGTCTAGATAATTTACTGTTGCCTCTCTAATGTGTAAAAGTCTATTATCTTTTAGGGTAAGTTCTATACCTTCCTTTAAAGAAGGATAGATATCATACCTAGTAAGTTTTTCCACTAGTTCTTCTATTGATAAAAAGTAATAACCTGCATAAAGGTCATGGGGTATGTTTCCCCCCCTAATAATAAAATCAGCTACACAATTTACCCTGTGGTTTTGTCTTTTCCCCCTAATAGTCATGTTGATATTTTGTACATCGATGTAATTTCTAACATGTTCTGTAATTAGTGGGGCGTCTAACTTTTCAGCTAGAGCTACCATGTATTCGTTTTGAGTAGTATCCATGGTCATATCAAGCCTTTGAGGGTCCTTTGATTCTTCGTACTCATTTAAAGCCCTGTCAATGGCTTCTTTAAAAAGCCATTGTTTAGTAGTACGGCCGTTATCCTTTAGGTCCTTATAAAGACCTGCATAGTCATACTTTGTAATAGGAATTAGTAAGTGGGTCAAATCTTCCTTTGTGATATAAGACTTTAATACAGTTTTAAGGTTGTGGAAGATGTATTTAGATGCTAAAATCTCAACTACTTCCGGGTCATTGGTAAGCTTGTAGTATTTTTTGTACATATCTGCAAGTTTACTATCCAGTGCCCTATCAAATTCTTTCCTTGAAGCAATTAGGTCTACAATGTCACTATAGGAAGTTTCAGCAAGTACTCTTGAAAACTCCTCAAGACTTTGAGAATCAATAAGTCTATTTATAGTCTGCTTATCTAACAAATATTTTTCATATACTCTAGTAGTTACGGAGGTTTGAATATATTTTTCTCTATCCATCAATACTCTCCAATCATTTTGATAAGAATTCTATTAGCTGTGGTCCAAGTTGGTCCCTATTGTCATTTAAGATGTCCTTATAATTAAAGTTATAATTCATCTTTTCTGAAGTAAGGATAAATCCATTTTCCACAAAATTTTCCTCATCTATTTTTATTCCTAAGTTTTGTTTTTTTACAGCTTCAAGTCTAGACTTTGGTACCCTTAAGGTCATATTTTCTGCATTTACACCTTCAAGGGCCTTTTTAACTTCTAAAATAAACTCATCATCAGGTCTACTGTTTAATTTCTTTAAGGCTAAATCAAATACCCTATCAATTAGTTTTTGTCTTTCCGAAAGTCTTTGGTCTCTTATTCTAATTTCAGCATTTTCTGAAATTCTAGAATAAATAGAATCCGCCTTGTCTTGAGAATCCTTTAGGATCTTGTCCCTTTGAGTTCTAGCAGCAAGTAAGATTTCTTCCTTGACTTCCCTGGACTTTTCTTCAGCTTCCCTGTTTATAATATCTATTTTTTCATTTGCCTCAACTTTTAGCTTCTCAATAATATTGTCTATATTTGACATCTATATCAATCCTTTAAAAAGCTATTCTTTGTAATAATAAGAATGAAATTGCAAATCCTAATATTGCATAAGTTTCTACCATTACTGCGTAAATAATACCCTTTGTTACTTCAGCTTGGTTTTTTGCTAAGATATTTTGACCAGCAACTGAAACCTTACCTTGAGCTATTGCAGAAAAATATCCTACAACGCCTACTGGAAGGGCTGCCATTACTAAATATAAACCTTCAACTAAAGACATATCTAGGGTTAACCTAAACATAATGAAAAGTCCGATTACAAATCCATACAGACCTTGTGTACCTGGTAATAACTGTAAAATAAGGGCTTGAACGAACTTTTCAGGTTCTTCAACAACAACTCCCGCTGCTGCTTCCCCAGCAATACCTACACCCTTTGCAGAGCCTGCGCCTGATAAAAATACAGCTACAGCCGCTCCTAATACTCCAAAAACTAATCCACCATATTCCATGAAGAATTCTGCCATTTTACTCCTCCTGTTTTCTAATATTTATATATTTTGTTTCATTTCTAATTTTGTCAAACTTCTTTCCTCCACCTTCATAGAACTTTCCAAAAAATTCTACGAATGTAAGTCTTAAAGTATGAACATAAGCGGATAGGGCTGAAAGTGCCAAGTTGAATATTTGTCCAAAGACAAATAAGACAACTGCAAAAACTAAACCTATAATTCCGCTGTCTGCCATAGTTCCCCCTATCATATTGATAGCAAGACCTATAAATCCACCAGCAAGTCCAAGAGCCATTAATCTTAGGTAGGAAACAAAATCCCCAACCCATGATGAAATACCATATAGGTTATAAGCTCCAGATGCAAACCTTGCAACCTTTGTTTTAGCATCTCTGCCAGTAAATAAGACTATTAATAC
>CAMEGD010000035.1 GCA_945916025.1 uncultured Clostridia bacterium | reverse complement strand
AAGGGCGTAGATATGGACTTTTTAAATTTTATAGCTGACAGGACCATTGAAGACTCCTATGAAGACATATACAAATATTCAAGGGCTAGGCTTAAGTATCATCAAGATGAAGGCCATCTAATATTTTTTATTTCAGGTAGTCCTGACTTTTTAGTATCTAGGATGGCTAAAAAATATAAGGCAACAGACTTTAGGGGAACAACTTATATACGAGATGAAAACAATAAGTTTTCTGGTAAAATTTCCATGATGTGGAATTCAGAAAATAAGTATATAGCTATGCAAGAAATTCTAGAAGAATATGATATAGACCTTGAAAATTCATTTGCATACGGAGATACAAATGGAGATATTTCCATGCTTAAATCAGTAGGTAGGCCGATAGCGATTAATCCTACTAGGGAGCTTTTAAAAGCTATAAAACTAGATACTAGCCTTTCAGAAAAGACAGAAATAATTATTGAAAGAAAGGATGCTGTTTATAGTTTAGATCCTAGTGTAAAAATTCTTGAATATTAGATTTTGTATGTTATAATTGTTATATACTCATTTAGAGTGATGGAGGGAATGGGCCCTATGAAATCCAGCAACCTTTAAAAGGTGCTAAATCCCACAGACGAAAGTCTGAAAGATGAGACTATACTTTTAATTAAGTGCTGCTCTTCTTTCAGAGCAGCTTTTTTAATATAAGGAGGAAATTAATGACAAAATGGTTGTTTACATCAGAATCAGTAACTGAAGGTCATCCAGATAAGGTTTGTGACCAAATTTCAGATGCTATTCTAGATGCAATTTTAGAACAAGACGTAGATGCTAGGGTAGCATGTGAAACTATGGCATCTACAGGCATGGTAGTAATAACAGGAGAAATTACTACTGAAGCCTACGTAGACTTACAAAAGATAGTTAGAGAAACAGTAAAGGAAATTGGCTACACTAGGGCTAAATATGGATTTGATGGGGACACATGTGGTGTATTATCATCAATAAAAGAACAATCTCCAGACATAGCAATGGGAGTAGATAGAAACAATTCAGAAGACGAGCTAGACAGCATAGGAGCTGGAGACCAAGGTATAATGTTTGGTTTTGCTTGTAATGAAACAAAGGAACTTATGCCTCTTCCAATATCACTTGCTCACAAACTTTCTAAAAAGCTGTCTGAAGTTAGAAAAGACAAGACTTTAGAATACCTAAGACCTGATGGAAAGAGTCAAGTTACAGTTGAATATGTAGATGGTGTGCCTAAGAGAATAGAAAATATTGTAATATCAACTCAACATGAAGAACATGTGGACCTAGAAGATCTTCGAAAGGATATAATAGAAAAAGTAATAAGACCTGTAGTTTCAGAAGACTTAATAGATGATGAAACTAAATACTACATTAACCCAACAGGAAGATTTGTAATAGGCGGACCCATGGGAGATGCTGGTTTAACAGGTAGAAAAATTATAGTTGATACCTACGGTGGATATGCTAGACATGGTGGAGGAGCCTTCTCAGGAAAGGATCCAACAAAGGTAGACAGATCAGCGACTTATGCAGCTAGATATGTTGCTAAAAACCTAGTAGCAGCTGGAATTGCAGAAAAGTGTGAAGTAGGCCTATCTTATGCAATAGGGGTAGCAAAACCACTATCAATTTATGTAGACACATTTGGAACAAGTAAGTACACTAATGAAGAAATTGAAGGATTTGTAAATAAGGTATTTGACCTAAGACCAGCAGCAATTATAAGAGACTTAGATCTTAGAAAACCAATTTATAGAAACTTGGCAGCTTATGGCCACTTTGGAAGAGAAGACCTAGGTGTTAGATGGGAAGAAACTGATAAGGTAGATGAACTTAAAAAACTAGCAGGAATTTAAGGAGCAGGAGAGAAATCTCCTGTTTTTTTGTAACTAAATTAAAACGCAAATAAAAATTTATATAATATAATATTTACAAACAAAGGATGTGGATAAACATGAAAAAGACTTATATAATTTTGGCTCTTTTATTATTACTATCTGGATGTTCTAAGGATAAAGTTAAGCCAGAAGAAAGTAATGAAGTAGAAGAACCTGTCCCTGTTGAAGAAGAGGGAGCCTTTATTTTACCAGAAGGCCAAGAAATTATATATTCTGATATTGAAGTAAGAACTCCAGATGAAGAAGGAAATTTTGTGACTTTAGATACAACTAGTCATTCTAAAAAAGAAATTTTACACTCACTGGAGAGCGTGAATGCAACAAATTCTACTGACATTTATAAATCAGACTATGATGGAAATTCAATAATACTAGGACTATCAGACCTATCCTACATTGAACTTATAGAGTCAAGTCCAAATTCTCAAGGTCTTTATTTATACAACTACTACTACGACAAAGAACTTAAGGAAATTTTAGCTTCTGAAAGAGACCTTAAGAAAGAAATTTATGAAGAAGTTATCGATGGTATTTTACTAGAAAAGGGAATAAACCCAAATCCACATGGAGAACTTACAGTAAATATAGTTGACCTAGTAAAAAAATTTCATGAAGATGGGAAGTTAATAGTACTTGCTAATGTCTACAATGAAATTTATAATTTTAAGGATGGCATATTTGATCAAGAAGGAGGATATGCAAGTCCAGTTGAACTTAGATTTAAAAATGCTGGAGATAAATATACCTTTGAAGAAATCATTTATCCTGAAGATGGGTCTTTATTTGGTGAATCTTTAGAGAAAATGTCTAGGGGAGACAAGGAAGTATTAGAAAAATTGTTACAATCCCAAATTTCATATAGGACATTTTACAATAAATTTATGGAAAACTTATATAGGTTAGCAGAAGAAAAAGGATTAGAAAACTTTTCACATAAGCTAGAAGAAATACCTGGCTATAAAGACAATGTAGTCTATATTGAAGATGGCCCGAATCATCTAGAAAACACAATAGAAATAGCAAATAAAGAAGACTATGAAGCTGCAAAAAATCGAGTAGGAACAGAAAACTGGACCTATGTAGAAGGTATTACCTATGACAAAAATACAGGAATAGTTATAAAATCTAAAATTGACTATTTTGAATAAAAAAACCACCTTTTTCTGAAATGAAAGAGGTGGTTAATTAATTTTATCCTACATATATATCCTTGTATTTATCATCTTGGCTATAAATTCTTACTGCATAGGAGCAGGTTGCTCCAAGTTTTTTATTGTTTTTTAAAGCATTTTCATAGACCATATCCACTAACTTATTAGCTATACCTTGACCCCTATAGGTATTATTTACATAGGTATGGTTTACTATCCAAGTTCCATTATGGTCTACAAAGGTAGCTTCTCCAATTTCCTTTCCATCATCAAAGGCTACTGCTCTTTTTTCTTCTAAAATAAATTTTATATCAACCATAAGATTTCCTCCTTATTATAAGAATAATACCCACATTACTTACTTAGTATCTTTCCTCTTTTTTGGAAGAGAGATTAGAAGTAGGGAAGAGATAATCAGGCCTATTGCTATAAAATCCATAATAGTAAAAATTACACCTAAAAAAAATATCCCAATAAACGTAGATGCAACTGGCTCTATTAGAGACAAGATACTTGCTTTATTTGGACCTAAAATCTTTGAACCATTTAAAAAAAAGACAAAAGATCCTAAAGTTCCAAATACAGATACAAATAGAATTCCAGAAATAGATACTGAATCAATAATAAATGGTATTTTATAGGGTCTTGTAAAAATAGTAAATACTATTCCCGCTATTAGCATGCCCCATCCTATAAGGTAGGTTGAGGAATATCTTTGATTAAGTTCTACAGGTACAATATTGTAATTAGTAAATCCAAAGGCTGCTAATAATCCAAATAACAGGGCTAGAGGAGCGATTTTAAGAGTTTTGATGTTACCATGGGTTACCAAGAGGAAAGTCCCGAAAAAGGCTATAAACAAGGCTAAAAGGGTAGTTCTATCTGGAACCTTCTTATAATGGAAGCTCATAACTATAATTACAAAAAATGGCGCTATGTTTTGTAGTAGGACAGCAGTTGCTGCATTTGAATATTTTATAGATGCAAAGTAGCCATACTGCATACAAATAAGGCCTGCTGTTGCAAACCAAAATATAAGGACAAAATCTTTTTTAGATTTAAATACCTTAAATATATTTTCCTTGTCTACCTTATATTCATAGGCAAGTAATACTAAACCTGTAATAAACATCCTTGTCATTGTAAGATGCTCTGGTCTTACTTCCTTAAATTGAAAGAGGTAGGACCCAAAATTTCCACTAATTGCCCAAAATAAGGTGGCTAAAACTATAAAGAGCAAGCCACGTGAATTATTTTTTTCCATATATTTTATTTTTCCTTTAATAACTTTAATTTTTTATTTATTTCTCCAATAACTGATAACTTATCTGCTGCCCACAAGGGGGCGATTAGTTTACTTTTGTCTCCATCTCCAGTAATTCTATGAACTACAATGTTCTTATTTAATATCATTAAGGCCTGGGAAATTAGGTCAGTATACTCATCCTTGGTCATAAGTTTTATTTTACCATCTAAATATTCTTTGTATAGTCTGGAGTCAGACTGAATGTATAAAGAGTGGATTTTTATTCCAAAGGCTCCAGATGAACTTACATAGTCTATGGATTTTAGGATCTCTTCTTTACTTTCCCCAGGAAGTCCAAAGATTACATGTAAAAGAAACTTTATATTTCTTTTTCTAAGTTCAGCTAGCTTTTCATCTAAGTACTTATGGGAGTAACCGCGATTTATATACTTTATGGTATCTTCATTTATGGTCTGCATCCCTATTTCAAGCCATATTTCATAGTTCTTTGAAAGATTTTCTATTAAGTCTAGGACCTCATCTGAAAGACAATCAGCCCTTGTAGCTATGGAAAGGCCAATTATCTCATCATCTTCTAAGACTTCATAATATAATTTTTTCAAATAAGCTACACCTTCATAGGTATTAGTAAAGTTTTGAAAGTAACCTATGAATTTTTTATTATCCCACTTTTTTCTATTTATTTCCTTTTGGAATTTTATTTGGTCCTTTAAATTTAAATTTCCTTTAGTAAAGTCTCCAGATCCCTTTTCTGAACAAAAAATACAGCCTCGTGATGATAGGGTCCCGTCTCTATTGGGGCAGGTAAAGCCACCATCTAGGCTTAGCTTTCCAACTTTTTGCTTATATTTATTTTTAAAATAATCATTTAATGAATAATACATATTTATAAATATCACCCTTATATATTCCTATGTTAGCATGAAATTTACTTTTGTTAAATATGATAAATATAAAAAAAGCTACTAGAATAAACTAGCAGTAAAATAAAATCTTATTAAATTATTTCTCCAAATAGCCAAGTTAGTGAAAATAGGGCTAGGGGAAGGTTACAAATGGCTAATGGCCAATATAGCTTCCAATACTTTTTATGGTCCAGTAAAAAGAGGCTAATAAAAAATATTATATTTAAAACTAGCATTATACTAGGCCAAATCCCACTATAGCTCATTGTAAAGTTAAAGCATAAAAAAGGTGCTATTATAGGAAGTGGTCCAACAATAAATAAGATAAGATTATTTATTAAAAAGATTTTTTAATCAAATTATTATATTTTCATTAGTTACCTCCAAATTATTTTTATTTTTTAATTATATCTAAAATTTAATGGAAAAAAGTAACATAAAAGTGACAGTTAATAAAAATTATCAAAAAAAATAGCGCCATTAGGCACTAATTTTTTTCCAGTAAGCAGACAGCATAGGAAGCTGCCCCTTCTTTTTTTCCAACATAGCCCAACTTTTCAGCAGTTGTAGCCTTTATTGAAATTTGGTTTTCCTCTACATTTAAAATTTTACTTAATTTATCCTTCATTGCAGGTATATATTTTCCAATTTTTGGTTCTTCTAAGGCTACAACTGAATCTACATTTCCCAGTTTATATCCTTCTTTAGAAATCAATTCATAAACTCTTTCTAATAGTATACAGGAATCTATATCCTTATAATTACTTGAAGTATCAGGGAAGTGCTTTCCAATATCCCCTAGGGAAAGGGCTCCCAACATTGCATCCATAATTGCATGGACTAGGACATCTGCGTCAGAGTGACCAAGAAGTCCAACTTTACTTTCTATTTCAATTCCACCTAAAACTAGTCTTCTTCCTTCCGCTAGCTGGTGGACATCATATCCCATTCCTATTCTCATATTTCCTCCAAGACCATTTTCATAAAGGTCAAGTCTTCTTTTGTTGTAATCTTTATATTATTGTAAGATCCTTGGACAATATAAACTGGCTCATTTATTTCTTCTAAAAAGGAAGCATCATCAGTTGTCTTTACCTTATTTATATTTTTTTCATAGGCTGATTTAATTAGCTTTGTCCTAAAGGTCTGTGGGGTTTGAACTACAAAGAGACTATCCCTATTTGGGGTTGAAACTACAATCCTATCTTCTACAATCTTAATTGTGTCCTTGGCCTTTACACAGGCAATTCCAGATCCTCTTTCCAAGGCAGAGTCTATGGAATCCATAATAGTTCTTTCTTCTACAAGCGGCCTAGCTCCATCATGACATACTACAATATCTGAAGTATCTAACAAGGCCTTTAAGCCTTCATTAGTAGATTCTTGTCTTGTTGGTCCTCCTAGGACTACCTTTAAAATGGGATATTTATAATATCTTTCTTTATATAGGTCTAAAAGGTCTTTAGATGTTACTAGAATTATTTCATCAAAAACTTCTAAGGACAAGAATTTTTCTAATG
Organism: uncultured Clostridia bacterium; assembly: GCA_945916025.1. Lineage (GTDB taxonomy): Bacteria > Bacillota > Clostridia > Tissierellales > Peptoniphilaceae > Neofamilia. The sequence goes on along the minus strand of CAMEGD010000035.1, from coordinate 6,243 downwards.
TATAAGATATGATTTCCTTATTATTAATTTTAAGTTCTAACTTTGGAATATGAGCTTCCATCCTTGTACCAGAACCAGCAGCTGTAATTAGGCCTGAAATAAAATGTTCTTTATACATTTTTACTATCCTGGTCTAGTCTAAGTTTAGTTATAATTTGGTCCACATCCAGTTCAACCATATCGTAGGTTATAAGGTCGTCTTTTTTTACATCTACCTTTAGCCTGGTCTTTGATGTAATTAAGGCTATTGGAAGTAAATCCCTATCAATGCAATCTTCATGACTTGTTAGTGATCCATAAACATTATTAGACCCAATTCCTTCTAATAAGTCTCCAGCCTTCATGTCTTTCTTAGCATGGGTAACAGTATCGCAGACTTGTCCTGCCATTGGTGCTATGGAGGCTTCATTTTTTATAACAGCCTTGTAAATTGAAACTGGAGTTTCTAAACTACATAGGTGAAATGGTCTATATAATATATAATTTGGACCATCTCCCATGCCTAAATATTTTAAGGTATCTAATTCTTCTTTAGTTTTTCCCTTGACAATGATATACACTCCCGGAGCTATTCCATGGACATAGTCTAGGGTCCCGTATGAATTTAAAAGACCACCTTCAGTTTTTAGCCTTAGTTTATTTGGAAGGTCCTTTAAGTCTGATTCTATTCCATGACAGGCAAATACATCTGGTTTAAAACCAATGGCATTACCTACGGCATTAAGTTCTATCATAGTATTAGTTGCATCTACAAAGGATGTAAGACTTTTGTTACATATTTTCTTTTCTTGGGCGAGGTCAGATACTGACTCGTTAGTTGCGTGAATGTCCTTTGGATTGTTTTTTCCCTTTCCACAAGAAACCACATCAAAACCAAGCCCCATGGCGAATTCTACAAGTTCAACTATAGCAGCAGGTTCATCTCCTGCAGCTCCAGTGTAAACGACTCCATTTTCCTTTGCTAGTTTATATAAACTTGGGCCTACAACAGAATCACATTCTACATTTAGCATGATTATATGTTTTTTATTAATAATTGAGTTATAGGCTACTTGGGCTCCGTATTGTGGGTTTCCAGTAGCTTCTACAACTGCATCTATAAAGTCAGACTTAACAGCTAGGGAAAAATCATCTGTAATTGCAAATTTTCCAGTAAAATTAGCTTCTTTTAATTCTTCTACTGACCTTACCTCAACTATGTCCTTTTCCTTGATCCCAAGGTAGATTAAGGCATTTTTGGCTTTTTCTACATGTCTATTTACTATAAGGGATACTTCCATGCCCTTCATAGAGAAAATTCTATCTACTAGGCTTCGTCCCATTTTCCCAATACCAACGACAGCAACTTTTATTTGTTTGTCTTCTTTTTCCAACCTTTCAAGGGTAAGTTTCATTTCTAACATTTCATCACCTATTTTAATTTAGACTTAATTACGTACTTATAGTCATTTTTCAATTCTTCGTATGCCTTGTCTCTTAGTTTAGTATCTTCATAAAGACCAAATATACTTGGTCCAGATCCGCTCATGAGGCTTAAATTGGCTCCAGAATCATTTAATTTTTTCTTTATATCCTCAAGGACTGGATAAATTTTAAAGGAAACCTCCTCCATTGAATTAAAGGCATGGTTCCACAAATAAGTAAAATCATCAATATTGTCAACAATATTTTCTACAATTTCATTACTATAAGAAGTCATATTTTCATAGATTTCCTTTGATGAAATTGGTTTTCCTATGTTAATAATTAGAAGACATAAAGGGTCAAGTTTTTTCAGTCTAATAATATTATCTCCAATTCCTTGGGCTCTAACTAAATCTTCATAAAAGAAAAAGTTAGAGTCAGCTCCTAGAGCTTTAGACAGATCTTTTAGTTCTTCATTGGAAAAGCCCAAATCCCAAAGTTCATTTAAGGCCTTCATAGTTTCAACACCGTTAGAAGTTCCACCAGCTAGACCAGCGGCAATTGGAATATTTTTTGTAACAAAAACATCTATACCCCTATTAGTTTTTTTATAACTTGAAAGGATTTCCCAGGCCTTATAAATAAGATTACTATTGTCAGTAGGGAAGTTTTCATTGTCAGACCTTATTATTAAATTGTCATCATCCCTAAGTTCAAAGATCATCTCATCATAAAGATCTATTTTATTCATTAAGGTATCAATATTATGGTAACCATCAGATCTTTTTCCTAAAACTTCTAGAGAAAGATTGATTTTCCCATAGGATTTTTTGCAAATCATAAAAACCTCATTTATCGTTTATCGATAAAAGTCTACCACAAAAAATCAAATTTGTATATAAAAACTTTCCTTTCACAAAACTTTCAAGAATAACAAACTACTAGGTTACAGGAATATTTTTATAAATATGTGGTATCATATAAGAAATTATGAATAAAAGGTGACTTATGAAAAAGAAGATAAAAAATTTAATATTACTAGGATTATTTATGTCTATAGTATTAGTTGGATGTGGTGACATTTCAGAAAATGGCACTATAGAAGGTATAAATCTTGGAGATTCAGGATTATTAATTACTAAACAGTCAGAAAATTTCTATGAAGGAGACCTTGTTAAGGCAAATAACTATGAAGAGTTTCAAGACTTAGAAATTGGAGGTATGTATGAACTTAAAGTTTCTGATGAAATCTATACAACTGTACCTCCATCCCTTACCATTACTGAAGTTTTAGAAACTTTAGAAGGGAAAGAAAGAATAGAGACTACCATAAACCAGGGATCTATTCTATTAAGTGAATATCCAGACAGGTCTTATCTTATAGATGTGAGGACCCAAGAAGAATTTAATGAGGGGCATGTTCCAGGTGCCATAAATTTACCCTTAGATAACTTAGATAAAAGTATTAAAAGTCTTACAATAAATGAAGAAGACATCTTGTTAGTCTATTGTAGAAGTGGTAATAGGTCTAAGGAAGCTAGTAGTATATTAAGAGATCTTGGATATAAGTTAGTAATTGATGGCGGCGGGGTTAGTTCCTATTCAGGACAACTAGAAGAATAAAAATGGGGTAAAATGAGTGCTTCCTATTAATTTAGGAAGTATTTTTTTGAAATTGAAAAAAAGGTCTTTTCAAGAACAAATGTTCTGATATAATATAGGCGTAGGAAACTTAATACTTATATTGAGGAGGAAGGATTTTGAAAATTGTTAACAGGGACATAGATATAGTTTCCTTTCAAAAGTCTACAGATGACCACCCACAACCTTTAAAAATGCGGTTACTTGGGGAGAGGGAAGGTTTTAGGATTATAAAAATTGATAGGATTCTCAATACCTTTCAAGAAAAAAGACTTGGTCATAGTATTTGGATTTTTGACTGTGAGACTGTTGATAAGTTAAGTGGACAAGGGACCTACTTTCAAATCCACTTTAACAAGGATAGGTGCAAGTGGATACTCTACAAGATTTAGTAATAGAAAAATTTTTTATTTTATTGTATCCTAATATTAAGAAAAAAAAGGAAGGAAATTATGGCAGATATTAAGTATGAAATTATAGAAAAAATTGGAATTTTATCAGAAAAACCAACTGGCTGGAAAAAGGAACTAAACTTTGTAAGTTGGAACGAAACTCCAGCAAAGTTTGATATTAGAGAATGGGCTCCAGACCATGACAAAATGGGCAAGGGAATCACCCTAACTCAAGAAGAATTAGAAAATTTAAGGGACCTAATTAATAAAGCTTTGGAGAAATAAATGTTAGTCTTAGAGGGCCAATTAGAAAGTGTAGTTTATAGAAACTCACAAAATTCTTATACTGTGGCTAGAGTATTAACCGAGGATGGTACAATTACTGTCGTCGGTTATTTTCCATTCCTTCCAATTGGAAGTCAAATGAAAATGAGTGGTGACATGGTATACCACAATAAATTTGGTGAACAGTTTAAAATAAAAAGGCTCTTAACAGAAAAAATTGATTATTCAAATTCAATGGAAGCCTATTTGCGTTCAGGTGCAGTTAATAAAGTTGGCCCAAAGATGACAGATAGGATTATTGAAAAATTTGGTAAGGATACTTATGATATTTTTAAAAACCATCCCGAAAGACTTTTAGAGGTGGAAGGCATTGGTAAAAAGACCCTTGAAAAGATTATGGAGTCCTTTAATGACCAAATTGACATGAAAGAGGTCTTAATTGAACTTGCTAATTATGGAATTAGTTCTAATTTAGCCAATAAGTTGTTTTCCAAGTATGGCGATGGAATTATTGAATTAATAAAAAAAAATCCATATATGTTAATTGACTCTGTAGATGGGATTGGCTTTAAAACAGCCGACGAAATAGCCCTTGAAGCGGGGGTTGAAAATAACGATTCTAATAGGATAAAAGCTGGACTAGTTTATTTAATTAATAAGGCAACTAATGATGGTCACAGCTATTTATATTTGGAGGACCTTTTAAGTGAAGGCTTAAATTTTTTAAATATTAGCAGAGATGACTATACAAGAAGTGAGCAACAATTTTTAACTAACAGGAACATAAGAGTTGTTAAAGAAGCTAACCAAGTAAGGGTTTATCCAAGAAAGATAAATAATGCGGAAAATTACATATCCCTAAAGATAAACAAACTTTTAAAAAGGCCAGTATTTTTTACGGATTTAGATATAAGTTCTAGAATTAGGATGATTGAATCTTTAGAAGAGATTAATTTTGGTGATAAGCAAATTGAAGCAATAAAGAGTGCTTTTTTAAATAATTTGCTTATTATAACTGGAGGCCCAGGTACTGGAAAGACTACAACTTTAAGGGCGATTTTGGGCATAGCTGATGAAATTGGCATTAATTACGCCCTAGCAGCTCCAACTGGAAGGGCAGCCAAGAGGATGGAAGAGGCTACAGGAAGAGAGGCTAAGACTATCCATAGGTTACTAGAATATCAATTTAATGGTAGGTCAATGGAGTTTAATAAAAACGAAAATGACCCACTTGGACATGATATGGTAATAATAGATGAGATGAGCATGGTAGATACATACCTGCTTTTTGAGTTTATGAGGGCTATAAAGGAGGACACTAGACTAGTATTTTTAGGAGATGTAAACCAAATTCCATCTGTTGGGTCAGGAAATGTCCTAAAGGATTTAATTAATTCAATGACTATAAAGACTATAGAGTTGGACAATATTTTTCGTCAAAGTGGGGGAAGTATGATTATTGATAATGCCCACAGGATTAATCAAGGTGCATACCCTATTATGAATACTAAGGGAACAGACTTTTTTATGATTGCCTCTGAAAGAGAAGCTGATACAGTTGAGACTATAAAGGACCTAGTAAAGGAAAGGCTACCTAAATTTACTGGAATTTCTTCAATTGGACAAATTCAGATTATGGCCCCTATGAAGAGAGGTCTAGCTGGTGTAGAAAACCTCAATATAGAAATTCAAAATACCCTAAACCCAAGTGAACCCTTTAAAGATGAAATAAAATTTGGAGATTCAGTCTTTAGACTTGGAGACAAGGTTATGCAAATAAAAAACAACTACCAAGTAGAGTGGAAGGCCTATACAGAGGATAGGATTGAGTTTGATAGTGGCCTTGGTGTATACAATGGGGATATTGGATTTATTAAGGAAATCGACACTTATGACAAGTCTCTAGTAGTTGATTATGATGGAAAGGAAATTTCCTATACTGAAGATAGCCTAGGAGAACTTACCCTAGCCTATGCTATTACAATTCACAAGTCCCAAGGATCAGAATTTCCAGTAGTTGTAATCCCAATCCACTACGCACCTGATATCCTGGCAAATAGGAACTTAATTTATACAGCTATAACTAGGGCAAGTAAGTTTGTAGTCTTAGTTGGAAAGGACACCAGACTACAGAATATGATTAGGAACACTTATGTGAATGAGAGAAATACAGGCTTAAGGGAAAAAATCTTAAAACATAAAAACATAGTAAAAACCCTAGCCAAGGATGAGATGTTAAGGAAAATTCGGCTAAATAAGTAAGGAAGAAATATGGAGTGTTTAGTTTGTGGAAGAGAAACAAAAGTATATACCTACATTTGTAATGACTGTAGGTCTCTTTTAGAAGAAAAACCTGAAAGGGTAGTTAGGGACTTTATGTATGTTGATGAAGTTCATTCTTGTTATTATTACAATCCATTTTTAAAGGAGCTTATACTTACATATAAGTTTTCTAACAAGAGGTATCTGTCCAAGGTCCTATCAGAGTTATTAATAGAAAAAATATTTAAAGAAGGTCTAC
>CAMEGD010000034.1 GCA_945916025.1 uncultured Clostridia bacterium | reverse complement strand
TCACGAAAAGAGATATAGAAAACTTTTTTCTAATATTGAGGAAGGAATAGTTTTTAAAAGAGACAAGGTTGAGCTATGGAAATGTAACAACTGTGGATACATTCATGAAGGTACTGAAGCTCCTGAAAAATGTCCTGCTTGTGATCATGCAAGGGCTCATTTCCAATTATTTAGAGAAGAATATTAGATTTTAAAAGGCCCAGTTTCGGGCCTTGTTTTTTCTAAATTTTTATATGGTCCTAAAGGCTCTAGATGAATAGTAGGACTGGGCTCCATTATGATAAATAAAAGCTCTGGCGTACCTCTTGTCTCCAAAGATGGCCCCTCACTTTTTTCTTAGACTTTCCTCTGTTTTTAGCCAGGAGGAAGTTTTTTTGTCCAGGTCTTCTATGTCTTGGACCTTTTTGTATAGGTCTTCCTCTAAGAGCTTTGAGCCTAGTTTTTCTACTTCTTCTTCTACTGAGGATTCTGGAGGAAAGTCCTTTCTTTCTTCTCTTGCCTTTTTGTCATAACAAAGGTTTCTTCTTTCCTTTGGGCTTTCTGGTGCAAGGTTCATAATGTATATTGTATCCTCTATTACTATGACTGCCGGCTCTCCACCTGTTTCTTCCATATTTTCTATTATTTTAATTCTTTCTTCGTCTAGGTTTTTTATTATTTCTTCCAAGTTTTCCTTTGGGGTCTTTGTGGATTTTTATTAAATCTTTCTTCTAAAAGTTCTAGAATCTGTTTTTTGTCTTTCATGTTTTCTCCTTCGTTTTTTGTTCATAAATCTGTTACCCTTTTTTATGTTCTTTACCTTTGGGTAAATAGTCTCTAGGTGATAAAATGACTAAAAATTTATGGAATTTTGACAATTCTTACGAAAACTTACCTTCTGGATTTTTTAGGAAGGTTCATTTAAATCCGGTTTCTAATCCTCAGTATGTATATTTTAATGAGGCCTTAACTAGAGACCTTGGATTTTCAGATAATTTAAAGGACGAGGGACTGGAGGTTTTTTCTGGAAACGAGTTTCCTCAAGGGGCTTCTTCTATTTCCCAGGCCTATATGGGAGACCAATTTGGTAACTTAGTAATGTTAGGTGATGGAAGAGCTATTTTGGTAGGAGAAGTATTAGACAATGATGGAAATAGGTTTGATATTCAGCTTAAAGGTTCTGGACGGACTCCCTTTTCTAGGGGTGGCGATGGTAGGGCTGCTTTAGGGCCTATGCTAAAGGAGTATTTGTTTTCTGAGGCTCTTTTTGCTTTAAGAATACCAACTACCAGGTCCCTTGCTGTTGTTACTACAGGAGAAAATGTTATTCGGGATGATATTTCCCAAGGGGCTATCCTAACTAGGGTTGCTAAGTCTCACCTAAGGGTAGGAACCTTTCAGTTTGCCGCTTATTATAGGGACAAGGAAGACTTAAAGGCCTTAGCTGATTATGCTATTTCTAGACACTATCCTTTTTTGAAGGATGAGAAGTCTCCATATCTTGGACTTTATAGGGAGGTTATTAAAAATCAAGCCAGCCTTATTGCTAAGTGGATGGGAGTAGGTTTTGTCCATGGGGTTATGAATACTGACAATATGACTATTTCTGGGGAATCTATTGATTATGGACCTTGTGCTTTTATTGATGAGTATATTCCTGATTCTGTTTATAGTTCTATTGATAGGTATGGAAGATATGCTTTTAAGAACCAACCAGAGATTGCCTTTTGGAATTTAGGTAGACTTGGGGAGGCTTTTATTGCTCTTATTTCTGATGATAATCTAAAGGCTGTAGATGAGCTTAATAAGGAACTTAGAACTTATGCTGATTTATTTGTTAAGTATTATTATATGGAAATGACAAAGAAGCTTGGATTTAAGAACTTTGAAGATGGAGACGAAGTTATTGTAGATGCTTTTTTGAAGTTTTTGCATGATTATAAGCTGGATTATACTAATTCTTTTGTAGAACTTACTTTTGGAAAGTTTGAAAGAGATGAGTATTTAGCGTCTCAGTTTAAGGATTTTTTAAGTTTGCGAGAGGATAGATTAAAAAAACAAGGCCTTTCTGAGGAAGAAGTTAGGGACTTTATGAAGTCTATTAATCCTGCAATTATTCCTAGGAATTATTGGGTAAAGGAATCTATTGACCTTGCAGAGGATGGAGATTTTAGCCTTTTTGATGAATTTTTGAAGGCGTTGGAGGATCCTTTTGCCCATAGCGAGGACCAAGAAAAGTTTAAGGTTTATCCAAAAGACCATGTTCATGTAACTTATTGTGGGACGTAAGGTTTTGGAGGTGTCAAAGCCTCCATTTTTTGTGAGCATTAATAGGTAGTGGCCGATGCCCTTCTTCGGCCATGATGAACTGAAGATTCTGGCCTATAAAGGATGAACTAAGGGAAATGTAGAACTTATACACAAAGTTATCCACAGACTTATTAACAGGTTAGAAAGGTCTCTTGAAATTATTTGAAATTATAGTTTCAAGTAGTCATAGCTTAGTTAAATACTAAGGTTTGTGTAAAAATGGTGATAAAATCTAAATAGGAAAATGGCTAATTTAAGCCATTTCCCTATCTGTATAAAGATTTATTCACTTTTTACCTTTAATTTATTAAATTATTTGAGTCTTATATTTTACAAAAGTCTCTAGACTAGTTTATTACAAACTTTGAAGTTTTTGTAAATTTTCATCCACATTTATCCACATTTTTTAATAATTATCCACAATTATGTTTGTCCCATCTTGAAAGGTAATTCTCCATGCTGGCAGAGCCCTTCCCCTTTCAGCCTTGGTATTGTCTTCTAATAATCCTTGCTCTTCTGGGTTAAAGTAGTAGCAGATTTCCATGGCTATTATTTTTCCTTCTGGTCTGAACTCTCTTTCTAATAATGAGTATAAGGCCTTGTATGATGGTTCAATTTTTAGAGATCTGGGTTCTTCTTCTATAACTTCTATCCATAGTCTGTCTAGGGTTGTTACCATCTTATTTTCTACTGTTATCCTAGTGTAGGATGTCTCCAATATTATGTCATTGTAGATTTTTGCAAATTCAAAGGTTACCATATCGTCCCATTTTTCTGTCTTTACTAGGACCATGTCTTTAGTGTCGTAGTTTTTGTCCTTTAGAAACTTTATAGCTATATTCCTATCCTCTTCTTTTGATTCTTCTTGGTTAGTTTCGTAATTTTCGTATAGAAATCTTCGGTTGTTTATTATTGTTATTTCTTCTTGGCCACTTACTATTCTATTTAGGTTATCAGTAATTTCTACCTTTCCCTTTCCACCAAAGTAAATATCATTTACTTGGGCTGTGGTTTGTTCTGAGTATTTTACTATTAAGGGTCTAAGGTCTTCTGTTATTTTTGGCAAGTCTAGTTCAAAGTCAATCCCTGAGGATTCTAGACGACTGTTTAGATCTTCTACTGTCTTTTTTGATGGTTCTTCTGATAGTAAACTTGGGCTATTAAATTGGTGGTTTACTAGTAGAATTGCGTTTAGTACTAGTAATAGGATTATTAGTTTTGTTTTAGTTTTGGACCAATCCATAGCTCCTCCTTTTTAGTCTAGGGGAAATAAAAATTCTGTATTTCCTATTTTTATTTGCCAGCCAATTCCCAATGGTGTCGACATTCCTCTATCAATATATACTAAATCTGCCTTTTCTATCTTTGCCAAAATTTCTTCAAAGGAGTAGTTGTTGTCTTTGTCTGGGAACAACTTTGAGTTTATTTCATTTACTCTTTTATATACAAATGGCTTTAGTTCATTAGTTAATGGGATTTCTATATATTCTTCTTCTGTTTCGTTTAGGTTTTCTCCACGAAATAGCTGATAAAACCTTCTTACATGATCGTTGTAAACATCTAGTTCTACATATTCTGAAACCTTCGCTGTATCTGCTTTAACCTCATGGGAGTTAGAAGATTTTCCAAAGAGCATCCTAAATCCTGAATAGTCTTCTATGTTTATTGGGGTTATTTTTTTTAGATAAAAACTAGAGTCATATCCTAAGTTGTTGGACATAAAGGATAGGGCTGTATCCAAGGATATAAATAGGTTTCTATCCTTGTCTCTTAGTTCTTCTGGGTTAAAGTATGATATTAGGCCACCTTCTGAAATCTTTAGGATTCTATCTCCATCTACATAAATAGTCTGTTGGCCTTCTTCTTTTATTTCTCGTAGATAGTTTACTTCTTTCCCAAAGAAGTTGTTAACTATATTATCTATGTTTTCTTCTGTAAATTTGTTTAAAATATTTGTAAATGATACTTTTTTTAGTTTTTGGTTTTCTATAATTGGGATATATCCAATCCTGTTTACTCCTAGGTACTTCTTTATTGTGGTATAAGGGTTGTAGCCTAGTTCTTTTAGGGTTGAGATTCCTTGACTTAGGGAGGACTTATCAACATCTTCAATTGTGAGTAAGATAGTTCTCTCTTGGTCACTTATTATTATAAAGTCCTTATCTATGGAAATATAGATTGATTCTAAGGCTTCAAAGTTCGTATCAATGTTTTCACTTCCTTCTATTCCCAGCCCATTTAGGAGAGTTACTAGAGATATTTGCTTTTCAAAAAACAAAACTACTGATTTTTGGTCCAAAAACTGGTTGTAGATAGTCTTTGTCACTTGGTCTACTGATTTTATTTTTCCTTCTGTCTCTCCAGAAAAGACTTCTCTTAGTATATTAGATGCAGACCTCCAAATGTCTTCTTCTTCGGGATTTGTTATATAGGTATGTTCACTTTTGGAAAAATTTATTCCTATACTTTCTGGTTTTACCGCATCTTCTAAGATAGCGTTAGATTGAAATATGGTACTTGTACTTTTGTCCTTTTTAAAATAGGAAAAATCACTTGGTCTTATTCCAAAGTTTAGCAACAAAAGTAAAACACTAAATATACTCAGCAGGACTATTAGAAGGCTCTTTAGTCTTTCTATCATAGTTTCACTTCCTTATCAAAGGTAAGGATAACTTCTGTTCCTATACTTGGTCTGGATTTTATTTCTATGCTACCCCCTAGTTTTTCTACTAGTTCTTTCGAAATAGATAGGCCAAGTCCTGTTCCTCCTGCCTTTCTACTTCTGCCCTTTTCCACCCTATAAAATCTTTCAAAAATGTGTTTTTGATCAGTATAAGGTATACCAATTCCAAAGTCCTTTACTGATATCCTAAACTTTGTATTTTGGTTTTGGAGTTCTATTTTTACTTTTCCATCTGGATTTGAGTATTTATAGGCATTTGAAATTATATTTATTATTATTTTTTCTAAAGAATCCCTGTCATTTATTATTTCTAAGTTTTCACTGGCTCTTTTAAATTCTAGCTTTATACCCTTTTCTTTTCTTAATACTTCTAAACTATTTATACAGTTGTTTATAAGACTGAAAATATTTAGTCTTTCTAAGTTTATCTTATTTGTCTTGTTGTCTATGTGAGATAGTTCTAGAAGGTCCTTTACAAGCCTTGTCATCCTATTAGTCTCTGTATCAATAATTTGTAAGAAACTATTGGAAGTTTCCCTGTCCATTTCATTGGAAAGAAGGGTTTCTGTATAGGTCTTTATTGTTGTAAGGGGAGTCTTAAGTTCATGAGATACGTTGGCTACAAAGTCCTTTCTCATATCGTCAAGGTTTTTTTCTTTAGACACGTCTTGGAACACTATAATAAGCCCAGATACTATCTGGTTTTCATCTACATAAGGTCCATAAATAAGATTGTAGTACTTACCATCTATTTCTGTAGATACTACTCCTTCTAAGGTGGATGGGTCCTTATAGTCGATGTCATAGATGTTTAAATTTGTCAGATTTATTTTGTTGTCAGATATATTTTCCCTGTCTAGGCCTAAGATTTCTGAGGAGACTTGGTTTGCGTGAATAAGCTTGTTGCTAGTGTTTAGGGCTATTACTCCCTCAGCCATATATTCAAAGATTGTGTTTAGTTTTCCCTTTTCTATTTCCATTGAGGATATTGTCTCTTGAAGCTCATCTGTAAAGAAGTTAAACATTGAAGACAATTGTCCAATTTCATCGTCAGATTTTACTTCTACTTTTTGGGCATAGTCTCCCTTGGCTACTACTGCTACTTTATTTGTAAGGTCAGTAATTGGCCCTGTTATAGACTTTGATAGTATAAATCCAATCAAAATAGAACCTACTAAGGCAACTATAGAGGCGTTTATGATAATCTTTTGGGAGTCTAAAAGGAGGTTGTTTATATTTGTTAAGTTTCCTATCATATAAAAAACTCCATCAACTTCCCCCTCATAGTCATAAATTGGATGAACTACATGCATTTCGCTAGGTCTTTCGTTTTGGTATGAAATTTTTCTTTCTGGAAAGTTTCCAGAAAATCCTTGGATTATTAAATCAGGGTCCAGGTCTTTAAAGCCTAGAGCCCCCCTGTTGTCTACACTTGAATTTACATTTACAGAGGCTTTTATTTCTGGTCTATCTTCACTATAGATAGCATACAGTTGGTAGTTTGAGTTTACCTTCCATTCATCTAAGATTTTTTGAATTTGTCCGTCATCTTTTTCTAAGTCTACATTTGAAAAATTTTCTGATGAGGAAATCATAGTCGAAGCTGTCCTAATCATGTCTTCTTCCATAGAATTTAGCTGGGTAGTTTCTAAGGAATTTACTATGAAAAGCCCAACTATCATCATAGATGTCAGTACTAAAATAAAGTAGATTACTATAAACCTCCACCTTATACTCTTTAGCAAGTTATCTTATCCTCCAAAATAATATCCTACTCCACGTTTTGTCTTTATATACTTAGGTTCTGTTCCTTCTTCTTCGATCTTTTCCCTAAGTCTTCTTACAGTTACATCCACTGTTCTAATGTCTCCATAGTGGTCATAACCCCAAACATCAGAAAGCAAAACTTCTCTAGAAACTACTTGGCCTTGTCTTAAAGCTAGGAATTTTAGAAGTTCAAATTCCCTTACTGTTAGATCTATGACCTTGTCTTCTTTTCTAAGTTCGTATTTTGAAATATCTATTATAATGTCTTCGTATTTTATTTCTTCTACATCAATGTCTGGATTTTGGAAGTCTAGCCTTCTTAGGTTTGCCTTTACCCTTGCTATAAGTTCGTTTATGGAAAAAGGCTTTACCATGTAGTCGTCTGCTCCAAGTTCAAGACCATGAATCTTGTCACTTTCTTCTTCTTTGGCAGTTAGGATTATTACTGGGAACTTAAAGGTCTTTCTAAGTTCTGTTAGGACTTCAAAGCCGTTTTTCTTAGGCATCATAATATCAAGGATAAGTAAGTCCGGTGCCTTTTCCTTTATCATATTTAAGGTTTCTTCTCCGTCATGGGCAATCTTAATAGTATAGCCTTGTTTTATGAGGTTAAATTTTATAATATCTGCTATTGCATTTTCATCGTCTGCAATGAGAATTTCAATTGTAGTATTTTTCCCTAAAGTCATCTTAATCCTCCTGTAAAAAAGTTTTATAATATATTATTATACCACATAATTAGACACTTTATTACTTTAGGCCTTGTTGAAGGTTTGTTCTAATAGGTGTATTATAATATAAAGGTGGTTAAATGAATAATTCGAATAAGAAAAATAATCCTAAAGTATTTTTAGTAATAATATCTCTTGCATACTTATGGGCCAATTTTCACCGCCAGTCTATGGCAGTAATGGCTCCATTTTTAAGTGATTCTTTGGGTATTACAGAGGGTCAAATAGGAACTCTTGGTTCTATAATTTTTTATATTTACGGTCTAACTCAGCTACCTGTTGGCTACTTTTCTTCAAAGTTTGGGCCTATTAGGGTCATTCAATTTTCATTAATATGTTTGGTTATTGGTACTTTTATCTTTGGAAGAAGTAGTACTTATACTGAGCTTTTATTTGGAAGGCTTTTTATAGGCTTTGCTGTTTCTGGATTCTATGTTCCAAGTTTGGACTTAATTAGAAAGTGGTTTGGAGCTAAACATTTTTCCTATTATTTGGCCTTATTTTTATCTATTGGTAATATTGGTGCCTTACTTTCAACTACTCCTTATGAGATTTTGCTTTCTAACTTTCCTATTAATAAGATTTATCTTGTCCTTACCTTCGTATCTGTACTCTTAGTAGTTCTTTCCTTTGCCTTAAAGGAAGAAAAAATTAATAGAGACAACCCTGGTATTGAAGAAGTTATGGACACTAGACTTCCTAAGGGATTTTTTGTATTTTACTTAATGATTTCCCTTTATGGCCTAGCTTTTTATGGGTCTAGACAGGCCTTTATTTCCCTTTGGGGTACAACTTATTACCAAAGTGTCTTTGGTTATAATATTAGAAATGCTTCTATTTTAATGATGGCTATTTCCATTGGAGGAATAATATTGTCTCCAATGTCTGGAAGGATAGCTGACAAATACGGCAGATTTAGAACTTTAATAGTACAAAACTTCCTTACTTGTTTGTTGTGGGGTATTTGTGCTATTTTACCTAGCTCTACTCCATTCTTATTAAACTTATTTTTAGCTTTTTGGATTGGAGGCCTAAAAATTTCTACTGTTTCCCATTCCTTTGCCTTAATAACTGACTATGGAACTGATAAGACTAGATCCTTGCTAACTGCTCTTTTAAATGCAACTAATTTCCTTGGAAGTGGTTTGATGATGCAAGGCTTAGGTTTTATGTTTGAGGGTATTGAACTTGGAAGGGATATCTTTATGAAGGTACTTTTAACTTTTGCCTTTTCTATATTTATTACAAATATCCTTATGGTGGTATCTAAGAAAAGAATGGATAAATTTTTACCAAACCTTAACCATTAAATATTAACTTTTGGGTATAATCTTTATATTAATTTAAGGAGGAATAACTTATACATGAATAAAAAAAGATGGATGGCAGTAGGTATTGCACTTGTTCTATTAGTGGTTTCTTTTGCAATTCCAAAATACACACCTGAAGATAGCCCTTGGGTGAAAGAACTTGAAAGACTTACAGAGGGCATAGTTCCTAGAAACAACGACTTAAGTGAATCTGTAATAGAAGATGGAGATTCTACTAGTAGGATCTTACACCTAAACTTAGATGGAGTTATTATGGGAAGTCAAGGGGGAAGTTATATTACTGCACCTGGATACAACCACGATTTTTTCTTGTCACAACTTGATCAAGTTTTAGTTGATGATACTATAAAGGGAATCCTATTTACTGTTAATTCTCCAGGCGGAGGAGTTTATGAGTCAGCTGAAATTAGAGACAGGATTTTAAAAATAAAGGAAGAAAGACATATCCCAATTTATGTTTCTATGCTTAACTTAGCTGCTTCTGGTGGATACTATGTTTCTGCCGATGCAACGAAAATCTTTGCAACTGAGGAAACTTGGACAGGGTCCATAGGGGTAATTTCACAAGTTATGGACTTTTCTGAACTATTGGAAAAATATGGAGTCAAGGTTCACACTTATGCCTCTGGAGATATGAAGGCTATGGGATCATCTTATAGGTCTCCTAGTGAAGAAGAAGTTGCTATTTGGAATGAGCTTACTAGAGAAGCCTATGACAAGTTTGTAAATATAATTGTTAAGGGCAGAAACCTACCTGAAGAAAAGGTTAGAGCTTTAGCTGATGGTAGAATATATACAGGAACCCAAGCTTTAAACAATGGCTTGGTTGATGAAATTGGATACCAAGAAGATGCTCTTGCTGCTTTAATGTCAGAAAATAATCTTGAAAACTCACAAGTTTTTGAGTACACAATTTTATCTAACCAATTTATGGACTGGTTTGGATCCTTTGCTAAATTTAACAAAAATAATTCTGAACTACACTTATTAGAGGGATTTTTAGATAGACAAATGTCTTCAGCTCCTGCTCCTTACTACCTATATGGAGGTAAGTAATGAACAAAGAATTTGATAACTTAGATTTAGATAAAAAAGAAGATGTGATAATAAAAAAAGAAGTAGTTTCAGAACCCTTAGTAGAAGAATCAAAGGGACCAGTTTCTTATGAAGATATACCCCAAGCCCCTTACAGACCTACAAGGACTAAGAGAAGGGACAAGAGATTTTATGACGAGGCAGATTCCTTTTATTATGAAAATGAATTAGGAAAGGACATTTATCCAAAGGACCTTTATGCAGGATTCTTTAGACGTATGTTTTCCTTTATTATAGACTCTATAATAGGGGGAGCTATTTCTTCTATAATTATTGATGGGCTGTTTTCCTTTACTAGTTTAGGTGTTTCAAACACAGTTTATACTTTGGCAAAGACCCTAATTGTACTTCTCTACTTTACAATTTCAACTTATCTAACTAAGGGCCAAACCCTTGGAAAGATGATGTTTGGACTTAAGGTAGTATCTTTAGATGGAAAAGACCTAAGCCTTGGCCAAGTAATTACAAGGGAGTTTTTTGGAAGATATATCCACACTTATGGAATATTGTTCCTACTTTATATCTTAACTGCTTTTACAGAAAGAAAACAAAACCTATCCGACCTATTTGCTGATACCTCAGTTTTAGACCTTTCCAAAGCTAGAGCTTATGAAATCGGCCAACTTGATAGGGAGTATTCATATTAAATAATTTCAGCTTCCTGGATGGTTATCTATCTTATCGAAGCTAGTTTACAAAAGAGTATCCCAATAGCTGAAAAGTCAGCTATTGGGATTTTTAATAAATTTAATGTTTAACTATCCATTAAATAGGTATACCAATAGTATAAGAAGAAAATAAAAAGGAGGAATTTTATGGCATTTTCAGTAAAGGATAAAAAGGTACTCGTTACTGGTGGGTCTAAGGGAATTGGAGCTGGTATTAGTGAAGTATTTCTAAAAGAAGGAGCAAAAGTTCTTATTACAGGACGTAATGAAGAAGATGCTACTAAGTATATTGAGGAAATGAAAGAAAAAGGCTTTGACCTTGATTTTGTTAAAGCTGATGCAGCTAGTGAAGAAGATACTATAAATTTATACAAAAAGGCAAATGAAATCCTCGGTGGTTTAGACATTGTAATTTTAAATGCTGGTTATTATCCTGAACATAGAATTGAAAATATGACTTTGGAAAATTGGGATACAGTATTAAATATTAACCTAAAGGGAGTTTTCTTAAATACTAGAGAAGCTATGAAATACCTTAAAGATGGTGGAAGGATAGTAATTACTTCCTCTATTACAGGAAATAGGGTTGGAAACCCAGGACTAGCCCACTATTCAGCTTCTAAGGGTGGAGTTAATGGCTTTATAAAGACTGCTGCCTTAGAACTTTCTACTAAGGGAATAACAATAAATGGAGTTGAACCGGGAAATATTATGACCCCTGGTATGAGAGATGTTTTGGGACCTGAGTATATCGAAAACCAAGAAAAAACTATACCACTTCATGAGTTAGGTGAACCTGAGGACATAGCCTATACTGTAATGTTCTTAGCATCTGAAGAAGCAAAATATATTACAGGACAAACAATAATTGTAGATGGTGGCCAAACTTTACCTGAGTCTCCATTTGATTTAAACTAAAAACTATCTACGACCAAGGCTTAGTCCCTTGGTCTTTATATATGAAATGCTTCTCCTATTTTTTCTTCTTTACTATAGTCTTCACTATATTCATCTATATTTGTCCTAATAAGCTGAAATTCTATATTTTCCAAATTTTCAGAAATATATTTAAGGTCTATGTCTTCTCTTTCAGGATCTACATAGTCTATAAATCTACAATAAAAATCAAATCGGAAATCATCCATAAGTTGGTCTACAGCTTCTATTTCTTCAAGTTCATTTCTATTATTTTTTAATTTTCCTATTAGTCTATAATCATAGGTGTTCTTTTTATCCATATTCTTAGGCATTTTTATATCAAAGGAAAGTTTGTATGAATTAATCTTAACTTTTTCAATAAGAAAACCACCAGAGTCTTTTATTTCCATGTCCTGAGCTAATATCTCAAATGAATCATAGTAGTTTTTTGTATTTATAGGAACAATTTCTGAATGAAAGAATTCTTCTTTACCATTGAATCCTCTAAATACAATTTCTAAGTCCAGGTCTTTCTTTGGTTCTAAATTATCAACAAAACTCAAATCTAGTCTATAAAATGTATAATAATTTTCATTAATTTCAATACTTGAATTTCCAATTCCAATTCCAAAGGCTGATAATTCTTGTCCCTTTTCCTTTGCTTCTAAAATCTGTACACTCATTTTTTTAGCAAAGAAACTAGGGTTTCTAGCCTTAATCAAGTTTGCATAAATTATATTCTCATCTACAAAAACTGACTGAAGTATAAAAAACTCATCTCCTAAGTAAAAGGGTTCATATATATCTATGGCATACTGGTCCACCAGTGGATCTAAGTTTCTAGCCTCAGAAAATGGGATATAAGTTTCTTCTTGCCTCTAGAGACCCTATTGTAAATTACTTTCTTGTTAAGGCCTGTTATTTTAGATATTTCATCATAGTCTATTTCTTCGAAGAAGAAATTTATAAAGATTACTTGGTCTTCTTTTGAAAGAAGAGAAATCATATTTTTAAAGCCTTCTAAGTCTTTCATATCCTCAATGTGGTAAAAGCCATCTGAATCTTCTAAGGGTATTGAATAGTGCCTAAGCTCTTTTCTTAGGCCACTTATAGCATTGTATTTTGATATTACTCCACACCAGTTTTTAAAAGAGGATCTAGTATTGTCGAAAGAATTGATATTTTCCCACACGTCTAAGAGGGTATCGTTAATTATTTCTTCCCATAGATACTGATAACTCGGGATAGTTTTAGACACTATTCCCTTTATAAGACTTCCATAAGAGTTTATAAATTCTAATAAACCTTTTGGTCTTTGTTTTTAATTCTTCTTATTATCTCTTGTTCTTCCATGGTGACCCCCTTGCATTAATATATTCGCAAACAAAACTTGATTTCTCTAAAATTTTAAAGGTTTTTCTAAAATAAGTATATCAAAAAACCTACTTAATTTATTTTTTTAAGTAGGTTCTTGGTACTTCTTATTTTTGTAGCATTTTTTTAAATACTTTTGAGTATACAACCTTTAATAATATAAAGGTAATTGCTCCTTCAATT
>CAMEGD010000033.1 GCA_945916025.1 uncultured Clostridia bacterium | reverse complement strand
AGATCCAATACATTTAGGTATTGTAGTAACTATGCAATGTGCTATAGGTTCTTGTACACCTCCATTTGGATGTAATATCTTTACAGCTTCAGCTGTCTTTAAGCAAAATTATATTACTGTTATAAGAAGAACAGCACCGTATTTCTTAATATATTTAGCTGTATCTTTACTAATGTTTATTCCAGAAGTTGCTCTAATTTCTAGAAACTTGTTATTTTAGAAGGAGAATAATATGAAGAAAAAATAATTTAATATTAATATTATTATTATTGACTGCCTTAGTAATAAATATTACTGGGTGTCAAAGTCTAGGTTTTGGAGAAGAAGTACAAGTATGGAGATTTGGACATGAAGAAACACCGGGTTCTATTCAAGATAGATATGCTCATGAGTTTAAAAGATTAGTTGAAGAAAGATTTGATGGGAAAATTCATGTAGAAATTTATAGAGCAGGGGAAATTGGAAGTGTAACAGACTACTTAGAGTTTCAACAGGAAGGCTTACTAGCTTTTTCAATACTTAATCCAGGAACAACATCTACAACAATTCCTGAAAATAATGTTTTCTATAATCACTTTTTACTTCCTGAAGATGATGAAGATATAAAGGAATTATTCAGAACAAGTGAATCAATTAAGATGCTCAATGAAATTAATGAAAGGAAAAACTTGAAAGTATTGGACTGGTTTTATGAAGGATTTAATTACTAGACAGCAGATACAGAAATAAGAAGTCCTGAGAACTTTAAGGGCGTAAGTATTAGAACAATGGCTTCTCCATTAATTGTATCTAGTTATTTAGCTTACAATGCAAATCCAACCCCAATGCCATATACTGAAGTATATACTGGATTACAACTAAAACAAATAGACGCACAAGTAAATCCACTTTTCGCTATACAAGAAATGCATTTTTATGAAGTACAAGATTACCTGATAGGGGCAAGACAAGATGGATTTGTAGCATCCCTTGTAACGAACCCAGAGTTTTGGGAAAATTTAGATAGTGAAACTAAGGCTAAAGTTGAAGAAATAGTCCTGGAATTAAACGACTTTGTATTTGAAGATCAAAGACAACTTAATCAAGAAAGACTACAAATGATTTTAGATGACAGTGATATTAACTATGTTGAGTTGACAGAAGAAGAAAGAGAAGTATTTAGACAAGCTGCTCTTCCAGTTAGAGAAGTATTTTTAGATTCTGTAGGTGAAGAAGGAGCAGAGATTCTTAGAATTATGGAAGAAGATTCTCAAAAAATAATTAATGGAAATTAAGGAGGTTAAAGAATGCTAAAATATAGTAATGAAGAGTATCAAAGAAGATTGAAACTTGTAAAAGAAAGTATGAAAGAAAAAGGAATAGAAGTATTATTGGTAACAAACCCTGCCAATATGAACTATCTTACTGGCTACAATGCATGGTCATTTTATATGCACCAAATGGTTGCTGTTTCTTTAGAAAAAGAAGAGCCAATTTGGATTGGAAGATTTATGGATGCAATTGCAGCTAGAAAAACAGCTTGGTTAAAGCATGAAAATATAGTTGCCTATCCAGATAGTTATGTTCAAAGTTTAGTTGTTCATCCAATGGACTTTGTAGCTGATACCCTAAAAGAAAGAAACCTAGATAAAAAAGTTATAGGCGTAGAAATGGATACTTATTACTTTACTGCAAAATGTTTTGAAGCATTAAAGAAAAATCTTCCTGATGCAAAGTTTGTAGATGGACATAGACTAGTTAATTGGGTAAAAGTTATTAAATCAGACGAAGAAATCGAATATGTAAAAGCAGCTGGCAAGATTATGGAAAAGGGAATGGTTGATGCTATCAATTACCTAAATGTAGGAGTTCGTAAGTGCGATATGGCTGCAGAAATATATAGGACATTTACTGAAGGTACAAAGGAATATGGTGGAGATTATTCCGCTATCGTCCCATTAATGCCAACAGGAGTAGATGCAGGAGCTTGTCACCTAACTTGGACTGATGAAAAATACAAAGATGGAGATATTGTTATTTTTGAATTAGCTGGATGTTATCAAAGATATCATTCACCAATGTCTAGGACAATTTCTCTAGGGAAACCATCAAAAAAACTAGAAGAAACTGCAAAAATAACTATTGAAGGTTTAAATATGGTATTAGACTTTATAAAACCAGGAGTTACAGCTGAAGAAGCAGAGGCAGTTTGGGCTAATAACTTAAAGAAATATGGTTTATTTAAAGAATCTAGAATTGGATATTCTACAGGTTTAAATTACCCACCTGATTGGGGTGAAGATACTCTATCCTTAAGACCAGGTGACAAAACAATATTAAAACCAAATATGGTCATCCATGTAATTCCTGGAATGTACTATGAAGACTTTGGCGTAGAAATCAGTGAAGCAATAAGAATTACAGAAAATGGTTGTGAACCATTAGCAAATGTAGAAAGAAAATTATTTGTAAAATAAATAGAACAATTATTAGAACAGGTTAATTTGCCTGTTCTAATATTTTAAGGAGACATATTCATGAAATCAAAATATACTTTAGGTAAAATATTGATTTTAGTAAGTAGTATTTTATGGGGCACGGCTCTAGTTTATACCAAAATAATTTTGGACCAAGGAGTCGAGTCCCAAGATCTTGTTTCCATGAAAATGCTAATTGCAACATTATTTTTGTCTATTTATATGATCTTTAAAGATAAAAATCTTTTTAAGACAGATGGTAAAGGCTTAGTTCTTTTTTCTATTTCTGGTCTTTTTTGTCATGCCCTCTATAATTTATTTATGTTTAAGGCAATAGAAAATACATCGATATCTGTTGCTGTAATTTTGCTATATACTTCTCCAGTGTATGTAGTAATAATGTCAAAACTAATATTTAGAGAGAAGATTACAATTACTAAACTAATTTCCATACTAATTTGCATTCTAGGAGCAAGTCTTGCTGTAACGGGAGGCAAACTTATTTTTAGTGGAATACGCCTGAGAGGGATTCTATTCGGACTAGGGTCTGGATTCTTTTATTCCCTTACTACAATTTTAAACAAATTTTTTGGGCTTAAGTATAAACAAATGACATCGCTTTTTTATACTTTTTTATCAGCTTTTATTTTCTCCCTAAGCTTTTCAAATCCAATAAAAGTTATAATGGGCAATTACTCTTTTCAGGTTTACATTTTTATTATTTTGTTGGGATTTTTATCAACGACTCTAGCTTATACTTTTTATACTAAAGGGTTAAATTTAGGTGTGGAGCCTTCATCGGCCTCAATAATTGCCACCTTAGAAATTCCTGTATCAATTATTGGATCAGTAATTTTATTTAACCAAAAGCTAAGTGTCTATGAAATTCTAGGGATAATTCTAGTGATATTATCCGTATACTTTTATAATAAAAGCAAACAATCGCCTATATAGTTACTTTAACCACATATCTTGACTTTTAAAATGTAAGTAACTACAATTACTTTAGAGGTAAAGAAAGGAAGATATTATGAGTGTAACTTTTAAAGAAGTTCTTGAGTTAGACATACTAAAAGAAGCAAAAGTTTTGACTAATATCCCTGATCAATATGACTTTACAGTAAATGCTATTTCTGCAATGGAATATCCTGTGGAAGAGTTTGTTAGAGAAAACGAGATAGTTTTAACAACATGTATGTCTTGTGACAATCAAGAGATATTTATGAAGCTAATAGAAGGAATGGTAAGTATCAATGCAACAGCCTTGTTTATAGCCTTAGGATGCTATATAGAAGAGATTCCTGATGAAATAATTAAGTTTGCTGAAGAAAAAAACCTTTCCTTAGTTTCAATTCCTTGGGAATTAAGATTTAGCGACGTTGTAGAAAACGTTTTTTCTCTTTTAGCACTTGAAAAGAATAATGAAATTGAAACCTATACAAATTTAAAAGATAAATTGATTTCTAAATTTTTAGAAAAGTCTGACTTGGTAGAGCCTTTAAATATGATAGAGAAGACTTTGAAGATTCCAGTAGCTCTCTTTGATTTAAACAAAAAAATTATTTCTAAAAGCGACAATTTTATAAACAATAGGTACATTTTTGAAGAAAATCCTAACATAGGTATTTTTAAGCTAGAACATAACAAGATCTTATTTTCTTATTTATTTGTAGATTTAGAAGACAAGGACATTGTAGATACCAGTCATTTTGGTGACCTTGTGGAAAATAATATTATAAATCCATTAATTTTGTGGTTTGAACGAACTCAAACATTACAGGAGATAAATATTCACTACAAGGAGAAATTTATACTAGACCTAGTAGATGACAAGGAATTTGAAATAGAAAAATATAAGTCAGAAGGTAAAAAATACGGTTTTAATTTAGAAAAGCTATATGTCGCAATTATTGGAAAATTAGACTACAAGCTATCTGAAGGTGACGAAAATGGAATGATTAAAAATTTAAAAAATATAGCTATAAGAACTGCTAATTCAGAAAACAAGGAGATACTTGTTGCTTATAGAAATACTTTTTTAATCATATTACTTGAAAATCAAGATAACCAGTTAGAAGACTTTAAAGAGTTTATTAGAAAATATGAAATACTTGTTAAAGCATCCAAACAAAATTTAAGTTTCGTATGGGGTATTGGCGGAATATATAAGGATGAAAAGAATATTCAAAATTCCTATCTAGATGCAATTATGAGTCTAAAAAGTGGATTGATTTTTGGTACAGATAATATTAATACAGTATCTACCAATACAGAGTATAAAATTTTTTCTGAAATAGTGAAAAACGACAATATAATGAACACGATTAAAAAAATTATAGACAAGATTATTGAGGAAGGGTCAAAAGATCTAATAGAAACACTTTTTGAGTATTATAGAAACAATAGAAATATATCAAAAACTGCTGAAAGTATGTTTCTTCATAGACAATCCCTAAATTATAGACTAAAAAAAATAGAAAATATAACAGAGTTTTCTTTAGACAATCCTCGTGATAACTTTTTATTAGAGTTATGTATGAAAGCCTATAAATATGATATGTACTTTAAACTATAGAAACACAATATTGTATAAATAATGCATCTTTTTTTTTATACAATATTGGTGTTTTTTTATTTATCCAAAATGATAAAATTTAATTAAGATAAATCATAGGAGGTTTTAAAATGGAAAAAAAGAAAGGTTTACAAACTAGACTATTACACGAATCAGGAATAAAAGATAAACTAGCAGGTGCACATATATCCCCAATTTATCAAACTACAACTTATGTATTTGATGACATAGAACAAGCAATATACTTAAACCAACATCAAGATGAAGGGTTTACTTATACTAGATTTGGAAGTCCAACTCAAGCCGAATTAGAAGGAAAAATAGCAAAACTTGAAAATGCAGAAGCAGCTTTAGCTGTAGGTTCAGGAATGGCTGCTATTACAACTGCCTTACTTACTTCAGCAAAAAAGAGCGGCCACATGGTAGTTCCTAACATTGTTTACGGATGTACATTTACATTTTTTGATCAAATATTACCAAAATATGGTATAGAAGTTTCTTATGTAGATCCAGGTAATCTAGAACAAATTAAGGCAGCAATAAAAGACAATACAACTACAGTATATGTAGAAACTCCAGCAAATCCTACATTAAATATCACTGATATTGAAGAAGTAGCTAAAATTACAAAAGAACATAATCTAACATTAATAGTAGATTCTACTTTTGCATCTCCTGCATTACAAAATCCATTAGATTTAGGTGCAGATGTAGTAGTTCATTCTGCAACTAAATATCTATGCGGACATGGAACAGTTGTAGCTGGAGTATTAGCTGGAACTAAGAAATTTATCGACTCGGCAAGATTTCCTGTAGTACAAACATTGGGACAAGTTATTTCACCATTCGACGCTTGGTTATTAATGATGGGTATGAAGACACTTGCCATTAGAATGGAAAGACATTGCGAAAACGGTATGAAAGTTGCGCAATATCTTGAACAACATCCATTAGTTGAAAGAGTTTACTACCCTGGATTAGAATCACATCCATCCCATGAAATTGCAAAAAAACAAATGAGAGGTTTCGGCGGAATGATGAGTTTTGACATTAAAGGTGGAATAGAAGCTGGTAAAGTATTTATGAGTTCAGTGGAAGTTTTTTCTCTAGCAACTAGTTTAGGAAATATAGACTCTCTAGTTCAACACTCTCCAACCATGAGTCATTTTGACATGTCAAGGGAAGAAAGAGAAGCAGTTGGTATAAAAGATGGTCAAGTGAGAGTTTCTGTAGGAATTGAAAACGTTGAAGACTTAATTGCTGATTTAGAACAAGCTTTAGATAAGGTAAAAAAAGCAACTAATCAATAATAGTAGAAAAATTTACGAATATCTACCCCTAAAAGATACTGACACTATAACTAAGTATAGATATAGTGTCAGTTTTTGTTTTTAGAAGTTCCATTAATCCCTTCCTTTACTTATAAATAAAGGAAGTCCATTAAGAAAAATTGATACAAGGGTAAGGATCCATAAGGCTTTGGAAATTGTGGGGAATGTATCAATTAAGCCAGAATAGTCTTCATTAATTATTCTATTTGCCCCATCTGTGTAAAAGGCACATAGGGTAAGGGCTGCTAATGACAGGGATAAGAACATAAAGTACTTTGACTTAGTTTTATCCTTAGATAAAAGATTTAATATGCAAAATATTATTGATCCTAGTCCAAAAATTAACCACATAATAATCCTCCTTACTGACTTTTTTATAATAATACATATATTACCTGTTAAGTTTCATATCTCCATCATTTATATAGCCCCTTTTTCTCATTATTTCATAGATAATAAAGGATACTACACCTGGAAGTAGAACCTGTATAAGTCCTATTATTAAAAGTATTTCTGACAGGGGTAATGTGTCCTTCATTGCTTCTATAGTAGAGATTTGTCCTACCAAGCCTGAAGTTCCCATCCCTGACCCAAGGGGTGTATTTTCCATTTTTAAAAAGACTGTTGCTACCGGTCCTAAAATAATGGATGCCAGGGTTGGCGGAATCCAAATTTTTGGATTTTTGATTATATTTGGCATTTGTAGCATACTTGTTCCTAGACCTTGAGATACTAGACCTTCTAGTCCATTGTCTCTAAAGGAAATTACAGCAAAACCTACCATTTGACAACAACATCCTATAGTTGCTGCTCCCCCTGCAAGGCCTGATAAGGATAACATCATGCATATTGCAGCTGAAGAAATTGGAAGGGTAAGGGCGACTCCTACAAGTAAAGACACTAAGGCTCCCATTATAAGTGGTTGTTGCTTAGTTGAGGCCATTATTAGTCCTCCCACCCAAGTCATAAAGCCTTGGATTGGTGCACCAATAAAGTCTGCTATAAGAAGTCCCACTAAGACGGTGGTTATTGGAGTTAAGAGTATGTCAATTTTGGTTTCCTTTGACACTACTTTTCCAAACTCTACAGCAAAGATTGTAGCAATATAGACTCCAACTGGACCTCCCAGCTTGTATCCTCCTATACCAACAAGGATTGAAGAAAATAAGACTAAATCCGGTGCCTTTAAGGCCTTTGCTATGGAAACTGCTATTGCAGGTCCTGCAGCAGCCTGAGCTATCGGCCATACTACGTCTGTTAAAAACTTAATATTGAATTGAGCCCCAATTGAGTTTAAAATTGTGCCCACTAAAAGAGACGCAAACAAACCATAAGCCATGGCTCCCAAGGCGTCAATAAAGTAAGTTTTCAAGGACAAATCAATGTTCTTTCTCTCTAAAAAATTATTCACTTTTTTCTCCCTAAGTAATATTTTACCTATTATACCATGTAAATAAGAAAAACATTTAACAATTTGTAAAGTTTCTATTTCTACCTTTATATAGGCTATTTTATATGCTAAAATTACCTTAGGTGAGGATATGAAAAAATTTATAAGCTTTATACTTATTCTTGGAATATTATTGTCTTCAAGTCCGACTTTTGTCTTTGCAAGTGATCCTTCTCAAAATAGAGAAAGTGTCCCTTTACAAATGCCAGAGGATGTTGAACTTGAGGAAGTCTTAAGTGAAGAAGAACTTAAAGCCTTAGAAGAGGCTAAGAGAAAAGAGGCCTTTGAGAAGGCTGTTAGCGAAGTTGCCCACTTAAATTATGGCCAGCTAACTAAAGCATACTTACTTGGAGACTTTGATTCTGGGAAAATATTAGAAGAAAATAATATAGATTCTTTAGTGGCCATAGCTTCTACTTCAAAAATTTTAACTGTTTACGTGGTCCTAGACCAAGTCAAGGAAGGAAAAATTTCTTTAGATGATGAAATTGTCGTTGATAGGGAGACTGCCCTTATTGGCGGTTCTTCTTATGAACTTAAAGAAGGAGAAATAGTTAAGGTAGAAGATCTCATTAAGGCAGCTATGGTAGT
This sequence comes from uncultured Clostridia bacterium, assembly GCA_945916025.1. Taxonomy (GTDB): domain Bacteria; phylum Bacillota; class Clostridia; order Tissierellales; family Peptoniphilaceae; genus Neofamilia. The sequence goes on along the minus strand of CAMEGD010000033.1, from coordinate 4,761 downwards.
ATCTGGAAATGATGCAGTCTTTTTACTTTCTAAACACATAGCGGGAAGTGAACAGGCCTTTGTAAAGCTAATGGAACAAAAGTTAGTGGACCTTGGAATAGAGGACTTTCAAATTATCAATTCAAGTGGCCTGCCAAATTACACAATAAACAAACAAAATATGCTGACCACTAGAGGTTTGTTCCAACTTTCTAGAAGCTTTCTAATGGACTATCCAGAAATTCTAGAAATTACTAAAACCCAGGAAATTGTAGATGAAGGAAGGAAATTTGACCATACTAATACTAACCCAATTCTTGGTGTAGTAGAAGGAATAGATGGCCTAAAAACTGGCTACACCGGCCTTGCAGGAAGGTGTATGGTGGCTACTGGAAAGATTTTAGGAGATGGAGAAAAGACATCTGATATGAGACTTATTGGAATTACCATGGGTTCAGAATCTGATGCTAAAAGATACGTAGCTATAAAAAAACTTATGGAAAGGGGTTTGTCCCTTTACGAAAATAGGCTAATAGGCCTAAGCCTTGATCCTGTAGAAACTATAGAAAATGAAGACTTAGTTCCTAGTGAAATTAAAATATTTCCAAGGGATTCAAAACCTGTTCTTACTCTAAAAAGTCACAATATTAGGGAAGAAAAGACTGTAGATGAAATTAATAGCCCTAAGAAAAATGGAGACAAGTTGGGAACAATAAAGTATTACAATGGGAAAGACCTTGTTTTTGAAACCGACTTAATTGTAAAAGAAGACTACATTGAATCTTCAACTATAAGGAAGTTACAAATTTTATATAGGGATTTGTTTACATCAGTAATTGAATATTTTCAATATGAAGGAGTATAAAATAGGGTGAAATATCCCTATTTTTTATTGTGAAAACAACAAGGTTCTCGAGTACCCACATGAAGGGCAAACATGGTGGATGGTGAGGTTATGATTTAATAAAGTTTATATTGACATAAATAGAAAAATATGGTAACGTTTGCATTAAGGGTATTAGTGGATTTTTGAAAAAATATTTTGCATACAATTAGTCTACATTTATCCTTAGGGTACTGTCCGCTCCTCAAGATTATTTTTGAAAACCGGGGTTCCTCTATAGTTATTGTTTTTGAGTACTAAAAATTTATGGAGGTAAAAGAAATGAAGTACCAATTAGACGTAAAAGCACCACAAAGTTTTACTTATGTTACTAAAAATGTACCAGAAGTAACTCTAGAACAAAGGGAGAGAGCTTTAAAGGCTACTCACTACAATGAGTTTGCATTCCCAGCTGGAATGTTAACTATTGATATGTTATCAGATTCAGGAACAACTGCCATGACAGATGTACAATGGTCAGCTATGATGCTTGGAGACGAAGCATATGGAAGAAACAAAGGATATTATGTTTTATTAGAAGCCCTTAGAGACATATTTGAAAGAGGGGACAATCACAAAAAAGCAATAGACTTGATTAGAACTGATTGTCAAGATATTGATAAGTTAATGGACGAACTTTACTTACTAGAAATTGAAGGCGGCCTATTTAATGGCGGAGCAGCTCAAATGGAAAGACCTAACACTTTCATTCTCCAACAAGGTCGTGCTGCTGAATCAGTTTTGTTTGAAATCGTTAAAAAGATTTTGAATGAAAGACACCCTGGAAAAGCTTTCACTATTCCTTCAAACGGACACTTTGACACAACTGAAGGAAACATAAAACAAATGGGCTCTATTCCAAGAAACTTATACAACAAAGAACTTCTATGGGAAGTACCAGAAGGTGGATCTTATGAAAAGAATCCATTCAAAGGTAACATGGACACAGAAAGACTTGAAGAATTAATTACAAAATTAGGACCTGAAAATGTTCCACTAGTTTACACCACCATTACTAATAATACAGTTTGTGGACAACCAGTTTCTATGGCAAACTTAAGAGAAACTTCAAGAATTGCACATAAATACAACATTCCATTTATGCTAGATGCAGCTAGATGGGCAGAAAATGCTTATTTTATAAAAGTTAACGAAGAAGGATATGCTGACAAGTCTATATCAGCAATAGCAACAGAAATGTTCTCATATTGCGATGGATTTACTGCATCACTTAAAAAAGATGGCCATGCTAACATGGGTGGTATCTTAGCTTTCAGAGACAAGGGATTATTCTGGAAAAACTTCTCAGATTTTGATGAAGAAGGTAATCTAACATTTGACGTTGGTATAAAATTCAAGGTTAAACAAATTTCTTCTTACGGCAATGACTCTTATGGTGGAATGTCAGGAAGAGACATTATGGCCCTTGCTGCAGGTCTTTATGAGTGCTGTAACTTTAGATATTTAGAAGAACGTGTACAACAATGTGAATACCTAGCTCAAGGTTTCTACAAAGCAGGAGTTAAGGGAGTAGTTCTTCCTGCAGGTGGACATGGTGTATATATAAACATGGACGAATTCTTTGATAACAAACGTGGACATGAATCTTTTGCAGGTCAAGGATTCTCACTAGAACTTATTAGAAGATATGGAATTAGAACTTCTGAATTAGGAGATTATTCAATGGAATATGACCTAAAGACTCCAGAACAACAAGCAGAAGTAGCTAATGTTGTTAGGTTTGCAATTAATAGAAGCCAACTATCTAGAGAACACATGGACTATGTAATTGCAGCTGTAAAAGCTCTTTATGAAGATAGGGCTACTATTCCAAATATGAGAATAGTAAGCGGACACACTCTACCAATGCGTCATTTCCATGCATTCTTAGAGCCATATGAACCAAGTGAAGAGGAAAAATAATATTTAATCATAGGCCCAAGGTTTTTAGGCCTTGGGCTACTTTTAAAACAGGAGAATAATCATGGAACAAAACATTCAAAAACGTGATGGTTTCAATAGCAGGTGGGGCTTTATACTTGCCTGTATAGGTTCAGCTGTTGGCATGGGTAATCTTTGGAGATTCCCAATTATGGTATCTACATATGGGGGCATGACTTTCTTGATACCATATTTCATATTTGTATTATTAATAGGTTCCACTGGTGTAATAACTGAAATGGCCCTTGGTCGTTCAGCAGAAGCAGGCCCAGTAGGAGCTTTCGGAAAGTGTACTGAAATTAGAACTGGAAAAAAATCCCTTGGAGAAGCAATTGGTATTATTCCTGTATTAGGCTCTATGGCCCTTGCAATCGGCTATACTTGTGTAATGGGCTGGGTATTTAAATATGCCTTCATGTCAATAAATGGCGGATTATTTGCTATGGGACAAGACATGGATGTTATTGGTGGGACATTTGGAGCAACAGCATCAGCAGGTGGTGCAAATCTTTGGATTGTAGTTGCCATTATTGTATCATTTATTATTATGTCTATGGGTATCTCAGGGGGCATTGAAAAAGCTAATAAATTTATGATGCCTGTTTTATTCTTCCTATTTGTTGGCCTTGCTATTTATATATTTACATTACCTGGCTCAGGTGCTGGTTATGAATATATCTTCTCAGCAGACCTAGAAGGATTATCAAACCCTGAAGTTTGGGTATTTGCCTTTGGACAAGCCTTCTTCTCATTATCAGTTGCAGGTAATGGAACTGTTATTTATGGCTCTTACTTATCTAGAAAAGAAGACATACCTTCTTCAGCAAGAAACGTTGCGTTTTTCGATACATTAGCAGCACTACTTGCAGCATTTGTAATTATTCCAGCAATGGCATCAGCAAATGCTCCACTAGATCAAGGTGGCCCAGGACTTATGTTTATTTTCCTTGTAAATGTAGTTAATGGTATGCCTGGTGGCAGAATTGTAGGAATGATATTCTATCTTTGTGTATTGTTTGCGGGAGTAAGTTCAATAATTAACTTGTATGAAGCACCAGTTGCCTTCTTACAAGAAAAATTCAACTTAAAGAGAATTGCAGCTACAGGAACAATCTTAGTAATTGGTTGTGTAATAGCTATCCTTATCCAAGCTATAGTATCTCCATGGATGGACTTTGTATCAATTTATATTTGTCCACTAGGAGCACTACTTGCAGCGATTATGTTCTTATGGATTGCTGGCAAGAACTATGCCCTTAATGCAGTTAACGAAGGAAGAGTTAAACCAATAGGTGGATGGTATTATCCACTTGCAAAATACGTATATGTAATACTAGCAATAATTGCCCTAATAGCAGGTGCAAAATACGGTGGTATTGGTTGATTTAAAAGATTTTTTAAAGGCAGGTCTAGTAAGCCTGTCTTTTTTCTTGGGAGTATTTTTAAAAGATTAGAATAGGGCATAATAATAACAAATACAAAAAAAGGAAGGGTTTTATGAATAACAAAGAAAAACTTACCAAATATATAGAAAGAATTAACCAAGGAGAAGACCTTGACTTATTGAGAAAAGAGTTTAAAGACGACTTTCAAGAAGTAAATGCAAGGGATATAGTAGAAGCAGAAAGTGAAATTCTAAAGGACATAAAAGACCCTAAGGAAATAGCTAAGCTGTGCGACCTTCATGCATCCTTGTTTTCAGAAGACGTTACTAGACTTGAAATGGAAGCATCTGAAAGTGTGAAGATGAAATCAGCAGAACAGGCAAGTGAAGTTGGCCATCCTCTAAATATTCTCAGCCTAGAAAATGACAAAATAGAAGAAAAGCTAAAGTCATTAAGAAACCTTATAAAGAACGATATGGACTTTGAGGTAGTTTCTGAGAAACTAGGAAACTCATTAGATGATGGCCGTACCTGTGGCATATAGAGGTTCCCAGGCTAGAGGCTGAATCAGAG
>CAMEGD010000032.1 GCA_945916025.1 uncultured Clostridia bacterium | reverse complement strand
TAGATGGCTATGAATACAAGGATGCTACAAAGTATGAGTATGGAAATATTGGAATTCAGGAAGCCTTTACAAAGAGTTTGAATACCTATTATGTAGAAAAAATTCAAGATGTAGGTATGACCTCCTTTGCTAGTGTAGCAAGTAGATTTATGTTTGAAAAGGAAATTCCTATGGAACTTCCAGTTTCTATATCAACCTTAAACTACAACTCAGATACTACTAAAAACCAGGTATCAGCATCAGCCATAGGCCAAGGTAGAGTTTTAGCAACTCCTTTGGAAATGGCCTTAACTGCCAGCGCAATAGCAAACCAAGGAAAGATAATGAAGCCATATTTGGTAAATGAGATATTAAATAAGGACCAAGGGATAGTTAAAAAGACCCAACCCCAAGTTCTAGGAGAAGCTATTAGTCCTGAAATTGCAAAGGAAATTAAGGACCTAATGGTAGATACCACTAATTCAGGAACAGGTACCCAAGCCCAAATTAGAAATGTTCAAGTTGCATCTAAGACAGGAACATCTGAAAACGAAACTGGAAATACCCATGCTTGGTACATTGGATTTGCTCCTGCAGAAGACCCTCAGGTTGCTGTAGCAGTAATTGTAGAGCAAGGGGGAAGTGGAGGAACAGTGGCAGCTCCAATCGGAAGAGACTTAATAATCTCAACTTTAAACAATATAAATAATTAAGACGAAGGTACTAGTTTTTCGGAACTGGTACTTTTTTTCATGTAGACTTCATTTAATTTCTTAAAAAATAGTGGGCATATTAACATCAAGGAGGCTGAAATGAAAAAACTAAAAATCACTATTTTTGTATTATTCTTAGCTTTATTAGTGGGCTGTAACCAAAATTCACAGTTTAGTCCACCAGAGAAAACAGGGCAAGAAGAAACTGATAATACTGAAGATTTACCAATAGAAGAAGGAGAAGAAGATATTGAAGAAGAGCCTACACAAGAGATACTTGTAAAGGACTACAAGGAGATTTATGAAATAAAAGACTTTAAAGGTATTACTCCAGAAATGTCCTTCTTAAATGCAGATGTACAAAGTCAATTAAATGAAAAAATAAATATAAACTGGGAAGGAAGGGAAAATTTAGAAGGCTACAAAAAAGCTTATTTTAAAGAATATTTAAAACTAAAAACCTTCTACGAAACTCAGTTTAACACTTATGAACACATGGGAACCTACCCACCTATAAGTCCCTTTAATTTGAGAAAGGCCTTTATAAACGATTTGGACCTTGACGATACTCCAGAGTTGGTTTTGTTATTTGACCATCCTGTTATTGAAGGGGAAGAGTCTAATGTATTAGTCTATACCTTTGTAGAAGGAAATGAAAATCCTATACCAATTTACAGGTATGTTTCTGGTTACTATGAAATGGGAGATTACCATAACTTTTTAGACATTGGGCTAATAGATAGGCAAGGTTCTAAAATCTTATATTTAGTAGAAGCTACTGATACCATGCATACAAGTGAAACAGCCTTTGGTCTAGTGAATAAACCTTACGGAGAGGCTACTAGTCGTACCTTTGAAGGAATTAAACGAGTGACAAACCTAGACTTTGAAAGTGGAGATAATATGGACAGTAATTACTTTACTACTAATATCTTTGATAGGTATATTCCAACTATAAAAGACCCATTATTTACTTTGGAGGAACCTGTTGAGGAGGAATCTAGTTTAGAAAGGTATATAGCTCTTAGAAACGAGATCTTAGAAAAAGGAACCTTAGTTTTTAATAATGAAAAGGGACCTGAAGAAGAAGGCATATTCTACGATGATTATTTAGAAAGTGGACTTCCACATCTAAAACAAGACTTTCCTTATTTAAGTGAAGATGAATTATTAAAAACTTTATTAGAATAAGAACCCCACCCTTCCACGATGCTAAACCATCGGGTTGGTACCCGGGTACCCTGTTGATTACTCAATAAAAAATGGCCCTAAAAAAATTTAGGGCACATTTGTATGCTTATTTTTACAAAAACTTATCCTTAAGATTGTGCCAATAAAAGTCTTTTTTAAACAAAATTCTCTTTATTCTCTTATGGGACATGGTAATTTCCACCTTAAGTAAGTCCCAGTACTCTTTTTCCGTACCATCTACTACAATTAGAGAGTGGTTCTTGTACCTAGAAGTTGGTTTTAGGAGTATTTTTATATCTCCTGGAACCACTAAACTAGAAGATAAGGACCTATAGGCCTTGGAATTTAAAGGTGCTATAGGGGTTAGTTGAAGGGAGCTTAAGTTAGAATAAATTATAGCTCCACCAAGAGAAAAATTGTAGGCTGTACTACCTAAAGGACTAGACACCATCATACCGTCTCCTGCAAAAGATTGTAAATGATTTCCGTCTATTAGGACATCCATTTGAATAATCTTGGAATTTCTTCCCTTTAGGACGATTTCATTTACACTATAGAGGATAAATTTTTTGTTTTTAGTAAAGACCTCTGCCTTAAGAAGGGGAGTTTCTTCAACTTCATATTCTTTTTTTTCATACAAATCTAAGTATTCATCCATTTTGTCAGGGTCAATTTCCTGGAAAAAGCCTAGAGTTCCAGTATTTATGCCTACTATTGGCATCTTTGGAAACCTGTTGTTGTGGACAGCCTTTAAGAAGGCCCCATCTCCTCCTATTGAAATTGTAAGTTCAGCATCATTATCAAATCCCTTAGAAACATTGAAGCCTCGAGAATGAAGTTTTTCGATAAGTTCTGCCTTGACCCTTCTAGTCTCAAAGTTTGTATTTGAAACTACATTAATCAAATTCTTCTTCATAATATACCTTTCTATAGTCACTACCTTTGTTAGTAGATTCTGTCTATGTGTTTATACCTATATACCCTAATTAATTTAGAATATATTCAATATCCAATTTCTTGTAGACAAAAAGTCCCCACAATACTGTAAACATATTTGACAGCAGCATTGAAATCCATATCCCACTAGGCCCAATTCCACTAAAAGTAGAAAAAGCCCAAATCATAGGTATTCTTAGTAGCCAAAGCCTTCCAATACTCATATACATTGAATATTTTGTCTTTCCAACTCCTTGGAAGAATCCATTTAAGGCAGAGAAAAGTCCCATGAAAAAGATTATAAAGGCTGAATAAACTAAATACTCAGATGCTAGGTCCCAAAGGACAGGGTCTGAGCCTTCCTTAATAAACAAGTTAAGTAAGGAATTGTCAAATAATATTATTAAAACTGATGAAATAGTTGAAAACCCTAGAATAATAAGGATTGTCCTATTAAAAATATCCCTTATTCTCTTAAAATTCTGTGCTCCTACATTTTGTCCAATGATAGAAGTTAGACCAGTTCCTATACCCATTTGAGGCTGCATAACTAAGTCAGTAATTCTATTTCCAATTGAAAAGGCTGCTAGAGTATTTGTGCCATAAGATTGGATAAATGAGTTCATAACACTAAAGCCAAGGGAAGAACCACCAACTCCAAGAGCAGAAGGCATACCAATTTTTAGAATATTCTTTACTGCATCAAACTCAAAAATCGATAGAGAATAATTAACCCTTACATCAGAGTTTCTATTTATTTCAACAAAGGCCAACATCAAAAGGACAATCTTAGAAATAACAGTAGCCCAGGCAGCGCCAGCAATTCCCAAATCAAGTCCAGGAAGATTAATAAATGGAATCCTATGGAAAATAAAAATTGGATCTAAAATTACATTTACAAGGGAGGAAATGATACTCATCATTGTAATAGACCTTGTAGAACCTTGGGCGTTTAATATAGCTTGGTATCCAAAAAATCCAAAATCAAAAATAAGACCAACAAAATTTATCTTTAAATAAGTAATAGATTTATCCAGAAAAATTCCTTCAGCTCCCATAAGCCTTACTAAAATAGGTGCAAGTAAATATCCTAAGACGGAAGCAAAAAAACCTATGGAAAAAATCATCAATATTGCATTAGAAGCATAATTACTAGCCTTCTTTATACGATTAGCACCTAGGTTTTGGGATATTAAAGCAGTAGCTCCAATTCCTATACCGATGCCTATGGAAATAAAAAAGGAATTTAGAGGCCATACAAAGGCTGTTGCAGCAAAATCTTCAGCTGAAAGTTGGGCAACAAAGAGCCCATCAGTTAGATTGTACAGAGTCCTGACAATATTATTTAGCATTAAAGGAATAGCAATTGTAAAAATTACACTATTAATATTGCCGCTAGTTATAAAAGACTTATCAACTTTTTTCATAAAACCTCCTTGTATTATAAAAAAACACTTTAACTTTATAATTATATATTAATTAAGTAAAATGTTAAAGCCTTGTAAGGTAAATATTGACTATATGGGTATATCTTAATAATAAATAATTTAATAAACAAGAAGAAGGGAATATAAAATGAGGAAAATAAAATTTTATATTAGTAAAGATACCAAGGAAATTTTAATAAGCTTGGATGGAACTAGTGAAATATCTTCTCCAAGTGGACCAATGCAAGAGGCTAATTTACAAGAAGCCAGGGAAGAAGATAAGTTAATTGTAGAAAAGGTTGGAAATGAATTATATATAAAATCTGACCATCCAGTAGAAAAGGATAATTATATAAATTTTGTAGCCTACATTATGATGGATTCTCTAATGGTAAAAAAACTCTACCCAGAATGGGACTTAGAATTTAGATTTCCCTATGTGAGAAAGGGAAGACTTGTATTTAACAGTACAAGTAAGGGGCTACTATATCAAGACATTTAAAAAGGCAGGTTATCCTGCCTTTTCCTATGCTAATTTAGATTTTACAACCATTAGATCTGCATCATCTAGGGCTACTAACTTGTGAGGTTCGCCCTTTTCTAATCTTATTATATCTCCAGGTACAATATTTTCTGTACCATTTGAACCTGTAAATTCAATTTGGCCCTTGTAGATAACTACTACCACATCCCAAGGATGGTCATGGGTTTCTAAGACTTCACCTTTCATAAATTTTAGGTGAGTAACTTGTAAATTCTCGTTATCTATTAGGTGCTCATATCTTTCTATATCTGTTGATCCAGTAAACTTTTTCATAAAAAATCTCCTTTAAATTTCTTATTAACTACTTACCCAAAATGGAGACTTATATGAATGAAAAACACTTATTTCTCTAATTTTTCATCTTTGTCTTTTTTAAAAAATCTTTCTTTTCTTCCAAACTTTCTAGGTACTTTACTTATTACAAACTTCACTATACCCATAAATACCAGTAACAAGAAAATATACGGTAACAAATACACTAGAAGTATAATAAAATCTTGTAAACTATTGGAGAAACTTTTGAAGGAATCTCCAAAGGCATCTTCCAATCTTTGCCCAAAGGAAAGTCTAGTTGGCTCAGCTCCTCCTAGTCCAATTTCACTAATACTAATACTTATTTGGGTGTAATCAATCCTTGAGTCTATGGAGTTTAGATCACCTTCTAAACTTTCGATTTCAAATATTGTATTTGTAATTTCATTTTCTAATGCAAGGATTTGGTCTAGACTGCTTTCTAGAGTTTTTAGTTCATTTAACCTATCTAATTTTTTTCTTAAAGACTTAAGTCTTAGATCTGTATCTAAGTAATGGCTAGTCATATCTTCACTAGACATGGACTTATTTAGGAGGTTTAGATTTTCTGAATTTGTAAGGGAATTTATAAATGTATCTACTTGGTCTTTTGGAATATGGAGAGTTATGTCTAGTCTCCTATTACCAGTGGAAGACACGTTCATTGAGGAAGAATAACCCTTTGTAGATTTAACTAGAGAATTTATTTCCTGGATTCCCTGGTCTAGGTTTTCAGTATCAAAGTCAAGGTAATAAGATACAATTATTTTTCTGTCTTCAGGATTTACTATTAAGTTTGTATTAGAAGATTCTTCATATTTGCCATCTTCTACTATAGCAATTTCTGCTGGCATTTCTGTTTCCACTACTTCATGAGAAGCATATTTAGATGTGTTAGAGGCTCCACATCCAATTAAAAGGATTAGCAAACTAAAGAGTCCAATAATTTTTAGATTTTTCATTTAATCACCTTCTTTTCTCCTATTATAGCCCTATTTATAAATTTGAAAATATATATTTAGTAACTGTAACTATTTGTAACTAATATCACATGAGATTATTTTTTACAAGTCTTGAATAATTATTTAAAGATTTTATAATTGTAGTGTGGAGGTTTATTATGCATCAATATAAGGGAAAGTTAATAATTCATACAGGTTCTATGTTTTCTGGGAAGACTTCTAGTTTAAAAAAGGACCTAAACAGGTTCAAAATTGCAAATTATAAGGTAGAAACCTACAAACCTTGTGTAGACACAAGAGGGGGAGACAAGATCACCCTACATGATGAAAGTTTTATGGATGCTTGTGGTGTAAAGGAAATTTCAGAGATTATTTCTGATGTTGAGGCTAATAAATATGAAGTTATTGGTATAGATGAGGTTCAGTTTTTACAGGGGACTAGCGAAGAAATTAAGGACGGAATTACAGAGATTTTAAATAAGGGAGTTACTGTTGTAACTGCCGGTTTAGATATGGACTATAATGGGGTAGCCTTTGAGATTGTAAAAGAGCTAATGCCTGTTGCTGATTATGTAAATAAGCACCATGCAGTGTGCACCATGTGCGGAACAGATGCCTGGGTAAGTCATAGAAAAGTAAAAGGGGATGCTAGGGTCCTTATTGGTGCCCAAGGTGAGTACGAACCCCTATGTAGGTCTTGTTATAATAAGGTAAAAAAAGAAGAAGCCTTAGAAGTTAACAAAAATCAAATAAAACTAGAAATAGTTTAAATAGAATCAGGCACTAAGATATACTTTAGGCCTGATATTTTATTGTGTATACAAGAAGCTAGGGGGAAAGTTGCCTTATATTTTCTTATCTAAAAATGTTCTTTCAATTGCTCCTGTTGGACAGGACTCTATGCACTTGTCGCACCTAATACATTCAGGAGAATTTGGGGTTTCCTTTGTATAAATATCATAATCACAAGCTTTTTGGCACTTTCCACAACTTATGCACTTGTGGTTTATTCTTAGTTTATAAAAGCTTATCTTGTTAAAGAGGGCATATATTGCTCCCAGTGGACATAAGAATTTACAAAAGGGTCTAAACAAAAAGACACTTAAGACTAGAATGAAAATAGCTAGGCCCAACTTCCAGAAAAACAAGGCTCCTATGGAAGCGCTAAGTCCAGGGTTAGTTAGAATTAAGGGTATTCCAGCGAGCATTGTTCCTGATGGACAAATATATTTGCAAAAATAAGGATCTGTTATTCCAAGGGAGTTTGAAAATAGGCTTGGAAGTATTAATACAAAAACTAAAAGGACTAAGTATTTTATGTAAGATAAGATCTTAGGTATTTTTAAATGGCTAATTCTTTTAGTCTTAAACTTATACAAAAGGTCTTGTATAAAGCCAAAGGGACAAAGATAACCACAATATAGTCTGCCTCCTACTATCCCAAACAAAACTAAAAGGCCTACTACATAGAATGAGATATTAAACTTGTTAGAACCGGATACACCTTGTAAAGACCCAATTGGACATGAACCTATTGCTCCTGGACAAGAATAACAGTTTAAGACAGGAACACACATGTTTTTTGAAGCTCCAGTATGTATCTTACCGGTAAAAAAGTTTTCCAGCTTTCCATTTAAAAATAAAAATCCTAGGGACTGGATTAGGGTTCTTCTAGACAACTTAGCCAATTCCAATACACTCCAGACATATATAAATAGCCTTTTGCAAAATTACGCTGGCTTCTCCTCGACTAAGGCCAATTCCAATTAATATTAAAGATAGAAAAAATATATACTTGTTTAAATTTTTCTTCATAATTCACCTCTTTATCTTATTATAAATGATTCTTAGGAAAAAAGGGTATTATAATTTACATAATTGAGGTGACTTATGTTAAGAGAATTTGAACTTGATAGTAAAGAAAAATTTACTAACTTTAAGGTTTCAGAGCTAGGAGAGAGATTTGCTAGACTTTAAAGGGTATGCGAATCCATGGTATTCCAGTATTAATTATAGTAGATGGATATGAATCCTAAGGTAAGGGATATGTAATAAATGACCTAGTCAGAGAACTTAACCCAAAAATTTATGATGTTGAAGTATTTGATAGGTTAGATGAAGAAGACAAAAAGTATCTATTTTTAAGAAATTTTTGGATTTATTCCCCTAAGAAGGGCCATGTAAAGGTATTTGATAGGTCATTTTACTATGAGCTTATGGACCAAATAAAAATAAAGGACAAAGACCTTGAATCTAAGGTTGAATCTATTATGGACATTGAAAAAACCTTGTATGACGATAAGACTGTAATTGTAAAGGTATTTTTAAAGGTTTCAGAAAAGGCCCAAAAGGAAAACATTAAAAGCTTACAAGAATCAAATCTAAAGTCCTTTTATGTAGATAACCATGACCTAGACCAAAACAAGAATTATGACAAGTACACTGACCACATAAACAAGGTTTTAGAAGCTACTAACTTTGAATTTACTCCTTGGAATGTTGTAAATTCAGATAAGGTAAAAAATGCATCTAAGGAAGTCTTAGGTATTTGTATTGAAACCTTAGAAAAGGGCATAGAAAGAGTTGCTGTATCTAGGGAAGACGGTATTATAAATTCTAGGACTTATAAGGCTGTTAATAAGCCACTAGAGACTTTGGACTTAACAAAGACCTTAAGTGACCATGAATATGATGAGCTTTTAAAGGACTTGCAAAATGAAGTTTCTGATATGGTTTACAGGTATTACAATGAAGAAATACCTACAATCTTAGTCTTTGAGGGAGTAGATGCTGCTGGAAAAGACGGGGCCATTGAAAGATTAATTAGGTATGTAGATACAAGGCTAAAGAAAATTCATGATATTTCTGCCCCTAATGAAGGGGAACTTGCTAGAAATTACCTATGGAGATTTTATAAAAAGCTACCTGAAGATGGAAAATTAGGTATTTTTTCCAGATCTTGGTATGGAAGGGTAATGGTTGAAAGGGTTGAAGGATTTGCTACAGAAAATAAATGGGAAAGGGCCTATGATGAAATCCTAAGAATGGAAAAACAAATCTATGACCATGGAGCCTTGATTCTAAAGTTATTTATAGTAATAGACAAAGATACCTAACTGGAAAGGTTTGAAGCTAGGGAACAGGAGCCTGATAAACAATACAAGATTACTTCAGAGGACTGGAGAAATAGAGAAAAATGGGATGCCTACCTTGAAGCTATGAATGAAATATTAGATAGGAAAAATGTAGATTATGTTCCTTGGATAATAGTTCCAGGAAATGACAAAAAATATGCTAGAATAATGGTAATTAAGTCTTATTTAGACCATGCAAAGAAGAGGTTTGAAGAATTAAAAAAGAAAAAGTAAAGGCCTTGTAAAAAATTCTTATGGTAATAAAAAACATGGTATCAACCATGTTGACAACAAGTAAACAAAATTTAACAAAATGAAAAAAGAAAACCTGCAAGTTTCAAATTCACAGGTTTCTTCTTTGAAATTTAAAAAAAGTACATACAATTTCGGTATTTAAACCAATTAAAGTTTCGTTTTATAATATTTTATTATTATAATAAAAAAGTATTGACACGATAAAACTTAAATGTTAAAATCATATTTGAAAGAAATGAAAACATTTGCAAATAGGAGGCAAAATAAAATGGTAGATATTTTTGATCTTAAGAAGTACCCTGCAGAACCTTTTAAAATTAAGGTAGTAGAAACTGTAAAAACTGTTGACAAAGCAGCTAGAGAAAAAAACATAAAAGAAGCTGGCTACAACACTTTCTTACTAAATTCAGAAGATTGTTACATAGACCTTCTTACTGACTCTGGCACAAACGCAATGAGTGACAAACAATGGGCTGGAATGATGGTTGGTGACGAAGCTTACGCTGGATCTAAAAACTGGTTCCATCTAGAAAAAACTGTTAAAGAAGTTTTTGGATTTGAACACGTAGTACCTACTCATCAAGGTAGAGGTGCTGAAAACATCCTTTCTAAAATAGCAATTAAAGAAGGACAATATGTTCCAGGTAACATGTACTTCACTACAACTAGATATCATCAAGAAGCTAATGGCGGTATGTTTGTTGACATTATTAGAGACGAAGCTCATGACGCAGCTTTAAACATACCTTTCAAAGGTAACATCGACATTAACAAACTTAAAAAACTTATAGATGAAAAAGGCGCCGAAAACATCGCTTATGTATGTTTAGCAGTAACAGTTAACTTAGCTGGTGGACAACCAGTTTCTATGGCTAACATGAGAGAAGTTAGCGAATTATGTAGACCTTTAGGCATCAAAGTTATGTATGACTGTACTAGATTTGCAGAAAACGCATTCTATATCCAAGAACAAGAAGAAGGATACCAAGATAAATCAATAGCTGAAATCGTAAAAGAAATGTTTAGCTATGCTGATGGTGCTACTATGTCTGGTAAAAAAGACGGTATTGTTAACATCGGTGGTTTCTTAGCTATGAACGACGAAGAACTTTTCGGAAAAGCTAAAGAATTTGTAGTAGTATTTGAAGGTATGCCATCTTATGGTGGTATGGCTGGTAGAGATATGGAAGCTATCGCTATTGGTCTAAAAGAATCTTTACAAGACTCTTACATCCAATACAGGGTTAAACAAGTTAGATACCTAGGCGACAGATTAAAAGAAGCTGGCGTTCCAATAATTGAACCAGTAGGCGGACACGCAGTATTCCTAGATGCTAGAAGATTCTGTCCACATCTGGAACAAACTGACTTCCCAGCTCAAGCACTAGCTGCAGCACTTTATGTTGAAGGTGGAGTTAGATCAATGGAAAGAGGTATAATTTCAGCTGGTAGAGATCCTAAGACTGGCGAAAACCACTTCCCTAAACTAGAAACAGTAAGATTAACTATTCCTAGAAGAGTTTACACTTATAAACACATGGATATAGTTGCTGATACTGTAATTCACCTATACAAACATGCTAAAGACATTAAGGGATTAAAATTCGTTTATGAACCTAAACAATTAAGATTCTTTACTGCAAGATTTGAACAAAAATAATAATTTGAATTGAAACTTAGAAACTTTATAGCTATGCTCTAAACTTATGAGCATAGCTATTTTTAAAAAATTAAAATCGTAAATGATTTTAAAATAAATAAGAAGGAGATTTGACATGAGTGAATCTAAATTTGCAAGT
Source organism: uncultured Clostridia bacterium (assembly GCA_945916025.1). Classification (GTDB taxonomy): domain Bacteria; phylum Bacillota; class Clostridia; order Tissierellales; family Peptoniphilaceae; genus Neofamilia. Next base: position 2,157 of record CAMEGD010000032.1, on the reverse strand, counting down.
AAGTGGGGCTTTATACTAGCTTGTGTTGGTTCAGCGGTAGGTATGGCAAACGTTTGGGGCTTTCCATACAAGGTAGTTGATAATGGAGGTTTTGCCTTCCTAGTACCGTACTTAATATTCATAGTTATCTTTGGATATGTTGCACTGTCGGCAGAGTACGCTGTAGGTAGAAGGGCGCAAACTGGTACAGTTGGTGCCTATGAAATGGCCTGGAGATCAGGTGGTCTTCATGGTGCTGGAAAGATTGTTGGTTGGATACCATTAGCTGGATCTATGTGTATTGCTATTGGTTATGCTGTTATTATTTCTTATGTACTTAAAAGTTTAACCGCTTCAGTTACTGGTGAAATTATGACTATAGTACCTGGACCATGGTTCGAATCATTTGCATTTAACAATTTCTCAGTAGTACCTTTCCACGTAGTTGTAGTAGTTGGTTCTTTACTTACCCTTTTACTAGGTGCAGAAAGTATTGAAAAGACAAACAAAGTTATGATGCCATTATTCTTTATTTTATTCTTGATTATGGCAATTAGAGTAGCATTTTTACCTGGTGCATTTGAAGGCTACAAGTTCCTATTTACTCCAAACTGGACAAAACTTGGAGATCCAATGGTATGGGTAACTGCAATGGGACAAGCTTTCTTCTCATTATCAGTTACTGGTTCTGGTATGATTGTATATGGTGCTTACCTTTCTGATAAAGAAGATGTTGTTGGAGCAGCAAAATCTACAGCATTATTTGATACTATAGCAGCTATGGTAGCAGCTTTAGTTATGATTCCTGCAGTATATGCTTACGGCATGGTTGAAGGTGGTGGAGGACCTGGTCTATTATTTGTAACCCTTCCTACTATATTCCAAGACATGCCATTTGGTAGACTTTTTGCAATAATACTTTATACAGCAGTAGTATTTGGTGGAGTTTCTTCTATTCAAAACATGTTTGAAGTAGTAATTGAATCAATTCAACACAAATTCCCTAATGTTAAGAGAATACCTGCTATTATAGTTTTAGGTTTAATCACTTTTGGAATAGGAGTATTTATGGAACCTATCGCTGAAACTGAAGGAGCTATATTAGGTGGTTGGGGACCTTGGATGGACCTAGTAAGTATTTACATTATCCCAATAGGAGCAACAATTGGTGCTATTTCTTGGTTCTGGGTTATGAAAAAAGCAGATCTTATGGACGAAATTAACAAGGGAGCAGATAAACCACAAGGAGATTTGTGGTATAATGTTGGTAAGTTTGTATATGTACCACTAGCACTTATACTTTGTATAATTGCACTTACTCAAAAAATTGCTTTCTAATATTTAAAGCTAAAAATAAAAGGCGAGAGGTAAGATCTCGCCTTTTTTAATAAAAATCAAGATTCTTTTTCCATAGTATTATGGATTAAGGAGTCTGAAGAAGGAAGAAATAATGAAGAACAAAAATTTACTTATATTTTTAGGCTCAACTCTTATATTTTCATTTGTAGGCTTTGGGTCCTTATATTTCTTAGGATATACCTTTGATCAGGTAATATCCACACCTCTTGGAATTATTATATTTGTTCTAAGCGGACTAGTTCCTGGACTTATTGGAATGAAACTTACTGGTTTTAAAATTAAAGAAGACTTATCTAAAACTAAATCATTAAGTATGATGTTTTTAGTAGCCTTTATCCTTTTAAACTTTATGCTTTTTGGATTATTTGGAAAAATTAGCCCAATTGAAAATATTTTTTATGTTTTACTTGCAATTATTATTTGTATCTTTACATTTGGGCTCCAAGAAGTAGGTTGGATTGAAATAGTCTACAAGCACTTTAAACCCATAAGGTCTACTTTTAAGGCTATGGCAGTAGTTGGACTTTTTAAGTCTATTACCTTGTTACCTCTATTATTTTTAGAGGGATTTCCATTACTTGCTTATAGTTATGCCTTTTTTGCAGTTTACTTAATAGGTTCTAGTTCCCAAAGTGTTTTTCTAAGTGAGTATAGCGGTTCTAATACTTTAGCTATTATATTTACTGGAATACTCTATGGATTTTTAAGTATTATGGATGTTAATTTAGAGGGAAGACTTATTGTAATAGGTTTAATTCTAGGTATAATCGTCTATTCTCTACAAGACCTAATGACTGGTACAAAAACTAGAAAATAAGA